>NZ_SJPW01000006.1:543843-675021 GCF_007860125.1 Rubripirellula tenax | reverse complement strand
CGTTACCCGACTGATTCTGCACGCAATCGCGCATGACTTCTGATCCTTACCGACCACCGATCGAATCCTCGTCAAGCATGCGGGTGCATTCTACGGTCCGACGAGTCGCCGTCGTTCTTTCAACTGCTGCATCGGTTATAAACCTAGCTTTGGCGTTCTACATCTTTCGCCTCGCTCGAAGCCGCGTGTCGCCCGGCGAGTGGCGGCAAGACATGGACACATTGCTGATTGTGATTTACATCGGGTCGGCAATTGGGTTTGCGATCGGCGCTATCGCATTTCGGTACGGATTTTTCTACACTGGTCTATTGTTAGCGGCGATGGTCCTGATCGTCGCTGTTGCCGGCCCATTTGTATTCGACCCGTCTTGGGGGCCTGCACAAAAACTGTTCCGCTGACGACCAAAACGCGGGTAACCAAGCCGTGCACCTGAGGACGGCTTGCGCGGTTTAACGAATGGAAAATCAATCGTCCGTCCCAGGTGACGGCAGACGTTATCCCAACTAATGCGCGGAGGTGCCGGCTGATCCTGCTTCGTTGCGGTTCGATCGGCAACGCTCGACTGCCGGGGATGCCGGCCGACTTTTCGTTAAACGCTTGACTCGAAATCACGTCCGAACGTGACGTACCGCATCGCCGGAAAATCTCTTGGTCGCGCTGATCTATTTTTTCCGGCGATGCGGAACGNCACGTTCTCNAAGTTGCTGCCNACGTTTCCCCATGCCCGANGCTTGCGGTTNGTCNGGCATTGGAATGGTTTNCTCCGCTGCAAGCTGCCGAAACGCGGACACTCTCGCCAATGGCTCCATTTGTCTTCTCCCACCGGGCCTCGCCATTGGCGAGAGAGTCCGCGTTTCGGCTCCCTTCGGTCGCCGTGCCCGACCCGCTGACGGTCGGCAACGCTCGAAACTTGCCGACCGACACAACGCCCGCTATNCTGTGGAACGGTGGTCACAACTGCCCAACGCTGATTCAATGCTCGATCCAATGCAATGGGATAACCACGGCATGCACCGGAGTGGCGGTGGTGCGGTTTTCTCGAAATCACGACGTTCGCCGCCACCCGGTGATGCCAACCGTTATCGGAATCAATTCGTATTAGCGAGAATCTGGATATAAACGCTCGAACAATCTCGCTTCGCGATCTGCTCATAGGCGAGGGCTCTACAGGTATCCCAAGCGACCTTCGCGAATCGGATGCATGCTCGTCAACCGCCCGCCTCGCATCCCATACTCGCGGATAACCATCGGATCCACCGGAGCGGGGCTTGCGGCCGTTTTTCAAATGGAACATGCAAACGTCCCCGCCCGGTGATCCGTAACGTTACCCGAACGGATATCTCCCCAATTTAATGGATTTCGGATGACAAAACGCAATTGCTGGGCATGCCACGGTGAAGGTACGATCACCACCGGGAATAAGATTGTAGACCACGACGGAAACAGCCGTTACGACACAACCGGGTATAGAACTTGCAATCGGTGTAATGGCACTGGGATCGAGGGCGCTCAGACCAATTCTAAGGGCGGGTGCGTGCTTGTCTTTCTCAGCCTTGTCGCTGGTCTCGCGACTGCTTCGTATGCGCTGTATGCGATTGCCTAGGCAAAGAGTAGCGGTCGGGTAACCAAGCGATGAACGCGGAGTGGCCGACAGCGAGTTTTCAAATGGACGATCAACCGCGGCCACCCGGTTATCGCCGCCGTTCGCCGACAGGGTGCTCTTACAGCACGACTTCATCACCAATCTTACGCTTCATAACTATCATCACAATCAATTGACTCTGAATCCGTACCAGCCGACACATTTGACTGTTCCCACAGGAACTTCGTGGGTGCGATTGGTCGCGTGCCTAACGGCAATGTTCTTCACGTCGATCGCGTCTGTGTATTTTGTGATTGTTTCAGTTTTCTATTGTTGGATGCTGTTCGTGCCCACGCTTGCTGGATGGACCTACGATCAAATACTTTTGAATGTTCTTATCTGGGCTGCATTCGCTTTTGCTGCAGCCCTGGGATTCCGAACAGCTTTTCGTGCTTTGAATCGTCCACGAGTCGCTGGCGAATGACGTAACTCCGAGCATGATGGAATGCGGCGAACCAGGCGATGGACCGAAGTCGCGGGTAAGGCGTTTTGAAGTGGAAACCACATTGCCGCGACTCGGTCATCGCGGACGTTATCCTGCGTGTGTTTGATGCTCGTAAACGCTTCGCGATGATTTGAGGCCGTTGGCGCTGATGCGACTTTAAATCGAGAGGTGGCGAAATGCTTTGTGTCGTCATGCTTGAACGCTTCGCGAGACCTCCAACTCGTTGGCGCTGATGCGAATACAAGTCGTGAGGTGGCGAAAATGCCAGCAGTTAATTGCACAAATTCTGCTTGCTCTGTTCACTGGAATTGTAGAGAATGTCACCCAGGAGAACGGAGTGCGCGCTGGCCGAATGGCGGGACGAATACCTGGAAATGACCAATACAAACAACAAATGCAGGATAACAATGCGTTGCACCGAAGCGGCGGTGGGACACTGTTTTGAAAATGGAAAACTGTTCGCCGCCGCTCGGTGAACGCTGACGTTATCCGTCTTGAACTGCCTCTTTCTCTCGCAGTGTGTCGTGTTGAATGTCATCCAGATTCGGGCTGGTTCGCGATGGACGAATCGGCGTTGTTATTCTGCCGGCGGGTGCTTGGTCGCATTCGAACTTGTTCACGATTGTTGATTGCCATGTTGTTCAATCGGTTCTGGCGACCCTTTCCTTCTGAGTCTTGTTCGAATGGTTTGGGTTTCACGATTTAACATGTTCGGAGTGCCGCTGGCGTAGATCGGGCTTGAGCGAATGACTGGTCGCCATGTTGTGCTGGCTGGCCGGCGGTGCACTGCCGGGATTTTGAAACATTTTCGGCAGGTTCGGCTTCGGCGTTTGTGTTTCGAAATCGAACCTGTTCCGAGGGTTTGTGTTTGATTCGATTTCGTTGATGGATTGCCTTCGCCTTGAATGTTTGGTTTCTTCAATTCGTTTGGCTGTTGCTCCAAGCCGTTTTCTGGTGTTTAATATCCATGTTGTTCATTCGGTTCTGTTTGTCCTTGGGGATCGGCATGGTTCTGGTTGAACGTTGATGGCTTCCATTTTTGAACTGTTCGGTGTAACGCAGGCGTTGGCTGGTTTTTCCCGGACGGTCTTGTTCGGACGGATAACAAGGCGATGAACCGAAGTCGCGGTGGCAGCTGTTTTTGAAAATGGAAATCCTATTGCCGCGACTCGGTTATCGCGGACGTTATTGGCATCGAATGGAGAGCTTGATGTCGGCGCAGACATTCGACGTGCAACATGTGGACGACGTTTCAACGGTCGTTTTGCCGATGGCTCGACCATACTTGCCAATCCCCACGTTGTTCACCGCGCTTGAATTGTTTGCGCTAGTCGTCGTTCCGGTTTGGCTTCTGTGCTCCGGACTTGTTCGTGTGATTTTCCGCATCCAACCACCACCCCGCGCGAAAATTGCGATTGACTCCGTTGACTTCTCAATGCAACTCTGTGATCGAGGCACTGGCGAGAAGACAACGGTTAACTGCCCACGTAATCGTATTGTCGAATTCCGCAAAAACCGACTTGAGCCTGGGCTGTGGATTCACGTCAAAGACGTACGAATGGAAACGTTTCTGCAGGACGTCGATGATGCTACAATCGAAGCGTTGAGCCAAGCCGTTCGGAAGATTCTGGGGCTAGAGCCCGACGCAATGGCTGAAATGCTCGCTACCGAACGAATCGGCCAATAACCATCGGTTGCAACGGAGCGGCGGTGGTCGCCGTTTTGGCAATGGATGAGTCTTTCGCCGCCGCCCGCTGAACCGTACCGTTCGCCGACGGAAGAAAACGCATTCGTGAATCCTTACGATCCCCCATCGCAATCCGCAACACAGCGTCAGAAATCTACGCCGTTCTTTGTTGCGGCTTCATTGGCAGCGTTCATCGGGTTCGTCGTTGCCGGTCCCGGTCTGGTGTACGTAACCAGCGACATGAACCGCCGCATGGCGTCCGGTCGTCGATACGCAACCTATGATCCAGAACTTTACCTTTTCGGCGTTTCGATCACACCAACCACTGCGCAAGTGCTGACGTTCGGTGTAGCCCCGTTGTTGATCGCGTTTTCGGTATTCCTTTTCTTCCGCGGCGCAAGGAATCGACGACTCAATGTCGACTCGGTTACCGATACGGCCTGACGTAGTCCAATTCGTTGTTACTCATCGGCTTTCCGGCTAGACTTGGGGCTTGCGGTGTCCAAGCCCTTCCTGCGGGGTACATCGCGGCGAACCATGACATGCACGGGAGGACGGCTTGCGCGGTTTTTGAAGTGGAGAGTCTTTCGTCCGTCCCCCGTGATGTCTGCCGTTCTGTCCCTTCGAATGAATCCAACTTGATGACTGAAAAAAGAGCATTCTTAAAACCTGGCCTTGTCCCACTAGTTGTCACACTAGGACTAGGTGCAGCAGTTCTGAGCTGCCTTTGGATCGCTGGAAGTCGTCAGCTTACAAATACGGAGTCTGTGCTGCTCGGTACGATCCTGTCTGCTGCCTCGATGCTCGTGTCTTGGCTAGCTACACATTTGTATTCTCAGCTCAATCTTCGCGACACCATTAAACTGGCAACTGATTCGAACACCGAAAACATTCGCAATCTTGGTGTACGTGCGGCTGAGAAGGTGCTGAATTTGTCCAGCGAACTTGAACGCTTGACGGACGCTTTAAGCACCGCGATTGAAGATGCAGATGAGGTTACTGGAACAAAACAAAACATGATGCTTCGTGAGCGAATGCTTGCAGCGATTCATAATCTTGAAACGTTGAAATCAATGAATGATACGTTTCTTAGTGATTGGCGAGGCGTAATTGGTGAGGAGATTGAACGTCAACATATTCTTCAAAAACAAATCGACGCGTTAACTGTAGAACTCGAGAAACAGACTCGCGACTTATTGAATACCAGTATGATTTCGCCAGATGATCTCGAATCCGTCCAATTACGTATTGAGGATACCGAGCGGCGGTTGACAGAAAAAATTGGGGAACTGCCATTCAAAGTAAGCGCTAAATCGTCGAAACCCAAAAAACAACAGGTCACAATTAAATGTGCTTCATGTGGTACACCGCAGACAATTCAAATGAGGATTAGAAAGGGTGCCAAAAAATTGGTCAAATGTGACACTTGCGAAACCTACTCCCAAGTATCTGCGCTCGATTCGGATGATGTCGATGTTACTCAGGTTCCGATGTACGAGTTCGTCGGGAATTGTCCTGTGTGCATTTCCGAGATTCGGGAACAGATTCCGGCATATGCCGGCGCGATGATAACTCCCACTTGCCCGAACTGTGAGGTTCGGCTGCTACTGTCGAAAACTGCTACCGACGCGAATTTGAAAATCCCACGGGCCAAACGCAATGAAATATCTTCACAAGTTGTGAGTGCGGTTCGTGAAAAACTACCGGATCGTCCGTGGCCAAAACATATTCACAAATCTATTGCCACCGAACTGAAATTATCGAATGGCATTGTGTCTCGCGCCATCGGTTCGCTGATCGAGCAGGGATACTACCCGCTCGAGGAAAACGGAGAATCAATCGACGAGGAAAACGGGACATAACAATATGTTGCACCCAAGTCGCGTTGGTTGCCGCAATTTGAAGTAACGTTCACTCACGCGACTGGGTGAACATTGACGTTATCCGACTCAAATTGAAATCCAACACACATTTCTACTTTGCGCGTTAGCGTAGTATCGGCTCGGTACACTTGATTAATCCCTACGAAAAACAGGCTGCACCCTCGTGCGTCCAAGAACCGCGATCTACACGATGGCTTTACCTTCCCGCTGGACTCTGTCTTGTTGCCGTCGCGTGGTTCACGATCGAACTCGTCTTGCTTGACATGGCTTACGCAACAATGACCAGTGGCGATGAAGTCATGCGCAATGCATTCCTGCTGTTGACCGCGTTAAATAACGCCGCTTCTCTTTTCGCAATCTTTGCTGCTGTTTTTGGTTCGCGACGTGCACTCCGGGGACATTGGGTGATCGCTCTACTTCTTTTGCTTCTTGGTTACTTTGCGATTCTACTTGTTCGTGATTTTGTTGCTCCGCGGGCGATGGAATGGTACATTGTGCGATCTTATACAGGATGAATTGCTTGTGATTCTCCCTATACTGCGGATAACAATGCCATGCACCGGAGCGGCGGTGGTTGCGTTTTTTCGAGTGGTTGACTGTTCTCCGCCGCCCGGTGATGGCCAACGTTCGCCGACAAAGACAAGCTGCGTATCATGTCGCTACATCCAACATCGTATTGCGGCGTCACGATGACCGCCGACACCTACGATGACGACGTCGCGTTACGGGCATACGTCTTGCGTCACTTCCCGCATTTGATGACCCCGCTGGAACGGCGCGTAACCGAATACATCGCACCGATTGTTAGCGATGCCGAAGACTCAAAGCTCCTAAAACTTCACGAATTCCTTGAAGAGCGAGACGGCCACGTGGTCGATGCTGATGTGATATCCGCATTTCAAACGCCATACGACGACCGAATTGCGAATGCCGTGGATCGCGTACTGGAAACACGGCGTGGTGAACTCATCGAAAACCGCTGCTCACAATGTCAACGACTTGCCCGTACACCGGTTGCGAAACAGTGCTTGTGGTGCGGGCACGACTGGCACTAGACTTTACTGCAAGCCGCCAACAAAGATGCGGCGAACCATGCGATGCAACGGAGCCGGGCTTGCAAGGTTTCACGAATGGAAAGTCAACACTCCCGGCCCGCTGATCGCCGCCGTTCGTTGGACTGAACATTATGTCCTTTGTCGACCGTCTTGCTAAGCAATGGAATCTCACAGACGTTTCTCCAGATGCGCTCGTAACTGCCGACGCAATAGCTTCGTTTGAGAATCGTTTCGCATTGACACTCCCAAACGACGTTCGAGCGTTTTATGAACGATTCAACGGCTTGCTTGACATGGACAACGACCTCAATCGATTTTGGCCAATCGGCGAACTCGACACAGTCCCAGCAATCGTAGAGCCGTATTCGGGAACGCCCGACTATGGTGGAATTTCAAGCCGACTTCCTCACGCCGAACGATACTTTGCATTCGCGGATCACTCGATCTGGGTTCATGTTTACGCAATACGTCTCGCGGAACATCCGGATTCGAATACATCCATCGTTTGGATCGCCGACGGCAACACTTTTGATATACTGGCGGATACGTTTGCGGGGTTCTGGGAAATGTACCTGACGTCTCTTGATCGAGTGCTCGTGCCCTAACGCCATATTCCAACGAACCATGGGATGCAACGGAGCGGCGGTGGTGTGGTTTCTCGTTAGATCAACGTCAACTCCCGCCGCCCGCTGATCCCGACCGTTATGTGGACGTGATCGTTGTTTCTGTTACTAAACCTGAACTTAGCGTCCCAGTAAGCATGCAACCGTAGATTGCGATTTATATGAATCCTGAGACAAACGAATCAAATGATGCGGTGGTCGATATTGACCCAGCCGATCCGCAAGCGAGCGAGTTCGTGAAGTACGCGGCTCATGCTAGCTGGCTCGCTCCCATCGCCGCTCTTCTAGTTGAAGGACGCTTCAGCTCAGTTGCATCCGACGCAACGAATTATGGATACATCGCTACGCTGGCTCTAATCCTGGCCGTTTCGATTCTCACAATTGCAGGCTTTGTGCTTGGCATCTACGCATTTGTGAGAGGCCGAAATGTCAACGGTGTTCGCAAGCCGGCTGCAATTGGGGTCGTCCTGTGTTTGGGTTTCCTGGTGCTCTTTCTTGGTGGCGTTGTACATGGCTTTAGGAATGCGACTGCCAACGACGAGATCACTGACAACGATCTCGTGACCGAGATGAGTCTTTTCGCTGGCGATGCAGTTAAGGTGGCCCACGACCAATTCGAGATACCGTTAGACTACTCGCCCGAATCAATTGAATTCGTCGAAGTGATCCTTGCTCAGCTCCACGATCAGCACGCGGAAAAACCCTTCACGAGTTCGCAGTTGACGGATCATGCACTGCAGTGGGGTGGGTACGTCGGCGAGGTCCTAAAGACCTTTGGTGATTGTGACTGGGCTCTGGAATCATCTGATGGCTCTGGGACCTATCCAATTGTTTGCGATGACAACACCGAGGTGCTTCCGATAGACTGGTGCTACGTACGAATTGCCTATGGTGCTGAACATGATGTGCGACCGAAATTTGCGGCTGTGGCCAACGGTCGCCATCGCCTAGATGCGGCGCCTTCATCGTCAATAGACTCAGGGCCTCAAGATGAATTTTGAGTCGGGTAGCCACATAACCATCGCATGCAACGGAGCGGCGGTGGAGACGTTTTGCAAATGGTGGCTCAACTCCCGCCGCCCGCTGATGCGTAACGTTCGCCGATTCGTTTGACCGAAATGAGGTGATGTATGCCAACGCGTAGAATCATGATCGAACGCCTGATTCGGGTTGTGTTGGCGACTTTCGCTGTTGTGTTGTTTTCTGCGGCGTACACGCGAACGCCACTAGACTCGTTGAATGAACTGTTCGCAGTTGTCGCTTATCTTCCGATCTCGTTAAGCCGCGATCCACTGTTGCTAGTTCCGCTTCTCGTTGCCAACGCGGCGTTGTTCGCCTTAGTAATGATCGCACAAACGAAGCAGTTGTATCCAATTTTTCGCTGCTACACTTACGCCGGTATTGCCTACGCCACAGGCATGTATCTGATAAGAACCGGTTACAATTTCCCGGTTGCAGGTCTCTTTTACGGGCCACTATTTGGTTGGCTAGTCGCCGTAGTGCACAACCATTTCGGATCAAGGATTTGCTCTTCGTTACACAATCGCTTACAAAGAACTTCACCGATCGATTCCCACTCGTAATGTGAGCACTTCGGCGAACCATGGGTTGCAACGGAGGCCGCGAGTTGACGTTTTTGCAGTGGTGAGCCGTTCTCGCGGCCCCGCTGAACCCTACCGTTATCGGACTGACTCCTCAGATGTTCCGCGTATTTACTTGCACGAGCGATTGCTGCAACGCCCGATTGGAAATTTGTCGATCGGCATTTGCGTTAGCGAATTTCCGATTCAAACGCTTTGATCCTCCGTTTGCGATTTCCTCCCTCCAAGCCGCTCGCAATCCTTAAACGTCTTCGCTGTCTTCGTTTGCTGATCCAACGACAACGTTTTCGATCCTTCGTTCACCGTCAACAAGCACCGCCGGAAGGCAATGCCCGTTTACTTGCCGACCCGGTCAACGCCCGATTGCTTGCCGCGTGAACCAGCGCCCGCTAGACTGTGGCGGCGTGGCTTTCACTGCCCGGCACTCGATCAACGCCCGTCCATAAATGCCGATAACCATGCCATGCACCGGAGTGGCGGTGGTTACGTTTTTTTGAAATCACGTCAACCGCCGCCACCCGGTGATGGCCACCGTTATCGGACAAGGAGAATTGCCTCGCTCCCATGGTCATTGACGCGAACATTGATTACTTCGTCGCGATTGCAGAAGGACGACGCGCGATGCCATTCAAACAGTGGTGGGACGCCAATGCATCGCAGCTGGAGAACGAATTGCCGCGGACTCAGTTCCTGCGATTGAAAATGCAATCGTTCGACGAAATCTGCCGCATTCTTGATGAACGTGGAATCGAATATTCAAAATCGTTTGATAACTCGAACATCCGCGCCTCTCGACTGCCGATGAGCCATGACTCAATTGAACGTGATCCTGAGATCGCTCCACTGATTGACGAAGCTGATAAAATGACCGAAGAGGAATTGGCGAACGAAAAGCGTCGCATGGGCTTTTGCCATTTGTATTGGCGGACGAAGAAGCGAATACTGAAAGAAGAGTTTGGAATCGACTGGAAGACACCCGCAGAAATGAACCCGGGCGTCATGTTCGATTGACCCGCAAAAAGTCCGATAACAAAAACATGCACCCGAGTCGCGAAGTCGGGCGTTTTGAAAATGGACAATCTCTCGTCGCGACCGGGTGATTTTCGCCGTTCGCCAGCTGAAGAAGACTCTGCGGTGGCAGCCGGCTACGTTCGCAAGCAACAGAGAGTTGCGTGATTTGTTGCGCGGACGATTCGGCGCTCACGACAACATGCGGGTGATCGCGCGGGCGAACTGTTTGCGGCCCTTGATCTGGATCGATGGATACTTCGCTCGCTGCCGACAATCTGGTCGCCCATGGACTTCCACGTTCGGCCATCACCGAGATTCCTGGCTGACCGCTTTGCCGCAACGGTTACTCTGTCGATCGATTCCGCTGGGTGCGATGACCCGAGCGGCCGATTTGCCGGCGGTCGATGGGCATGGTACGATTGGTGCAACGCCGATCAACGTGGTTGGCGACAACCCGCTGCAAATGTGGCGAACCATGAAATGCACGGGAGGACGGGTGGTCCGTTTTCTCGTCTGCTTGCAATTCTTTCGCCCGTCCCCCGTGATTTCGGACGTTATCGCACTGACTCCTCAGATGTTCCGCGTATTTGCTTGCACAAACGATTGCTGCAACGCCCGATTGGAAAGTTGCCGTTCGGCATTTGCGTTAGCTAATTTGCGATTCAAACGTTTCAATCCTCCGTTGGCGATTTCCTGCGTCCAAGCCGCTCGCAATTCTTGATTGTGTTCGCTGTTGTCGTTTGCTGATCCAACGACAACGTTTTCGATCCTTCGTTCAACGTCAACAGGCACCGTCGGACGATAATGCCCGTTTACTTGCCGACCCGGTCAACGCCAAATTGCTTGCCGCCCGAACCAATGCCCGCTAGACTGTGGCGACGTGGTCGCCACTGCCCGGCACTCGATCAACGCCCGTCCATAAATGCCGATAACCATGCCATGCACCGGAGTGGCGGTGGTCACGTTTTTTTGAAGTCACGTCAACCGCCGCCACCCGGTGATGGCCACCGTTATCCCAACTAATGCGCGGAGTTGCCGACTGGTCCTGCTTCGTTACGGTTCGTTCGGCAACACCCGACTGCCGGGGATGTCGGCCGACTTTAGTTCAAAGGGTTTTCTCGAAATCGCGTCCGAACGTGACGTACCGCATCGCCGGAAAATCTCTTGGTCGCGCTGATCTATTTTTTCCGGCGATGCGGAACGTCACGTTCTCCAAGTTGCGGCCCACGTTTCCCCATGCCCGAAGCTTGCGGTTCGTCCGGCATTGGAATGGTTTACTCCGCTGCAAGCTACCGAAACGCGGACACTCTCGCCAATGGCTCTATTTGTCGTTTCCCATCGGGCCTCGCCATTGGCGAGAGAGTCCGCGTTTCGGCTTCCTTCGGTCGCCGTGCCCGACCCGCTGACGGTCGGCAACGCTCGAAACTTGCCGCACGATTTAATGCCCGCTATGCTGTCGAACGGTGGTCACCACTGCCCAACGCTGATTCAATGCTCGATTCAATGCAATGGGATAACCACGGCATGCACCGGAGTGGCGGTGGTGCGGTTTTCTCGTAATCACGATTTTCGCCGCCACCCGGTGATGCCAACCGTTCGTCGCGGAAGATTTTGCGCCCTCTCTACCCCAGTTCGCAGCCTTATTCGTTGATCTGATCGATTGAACATTGATACTGTAGGCTGACCGTGAAATTTTCCATTCGTTCGATTCTCGTACTTAGTACTCTAGCGGCGATTCTCTGTTTGCTGACCGCCAGAGTTCCTCCGATCGGAATCGCTGCAACATCATTTCTTCCACTGGTTTGCGTCTGTTTCCTGCGTCCGAAGCGAGCCGTTTCTCGAGATCGCACATGGCGGGTTTGGTCGCAACG
Source organism: Rubripirellula tenax (assembly GCF_007860125.1). NCBI lineage: Bacteria > Pseudomonadati > Planctomycetota > Planctomycetia > Pirellulales > Pirellulaceae > Rubripirellula > Rubripirellula tenax. The sequence continues at coordinate 663,203 of NZ_SJPW01000006.1, read as the reverse complement.
GTCACTTGCCGTCTCGTTCGCGGTTGTGCCGATTTACGTTGCATCATTAGGTCCACTATCGATGTCATTTGTGTACTACGCACTGGCTCCGGCGCCTCGTCCAATACATACGTTGCACGAAAACGCAGAATTGCTATATGCGCCACTTAACTTTCTCTTCGAGAATAGGATCACACGAGGTCCGCTGGCTTGGTACGCTGATGAATGGGCTGCCTATGGGATCAATCCGAGCTTCGACCCACCAGGAGTGGACGATAGCGACTATGACGATGCGATGAATGCGTACCTCACCGCTGAGCAATCCGAACAGCATTAGGAGCGACGAACCATGACGTGCAACGGAGGACGGCATGGGGCGTTTACAAATAGAAAATCAAACCGCCGTCCCCGCTGACGTCGGACGTTACCCGACTGAGACTGCACATCTTTGACAACCGAGATACAACCTACGCTGGACCGAATCAACGAGATCGTTCATACGACGAATGCGACTGATCTCGTAGTGCATTCCCTTGCTCGCGATACGCTACTACTGACCGGGAGTTTCGATCACTGTTACTACCACGAGTTCGAGATCCACTTTCGCGGCGTGGTTTACATTGGCTTGCCGATCTATGGGATTGACTCGCCGGTGTTCTCGATTGCCAGTGACCCGATACGACACCTGTACTCACACCTGGAACTCGAACCTGACGAGATCCTGTTCGAGATTCACCACGATCCCGAATTCCACGGCGGTCATCGCTACTACGTCGCGGCGCGCGAAATTGAGCTCGTGGAGGGGATGGTGTACTATTACGTTCGCGAAGACTTGAAACCGGGTGAACGAATTGCAGACTGGGTTGGAAACGGCGGGTAACCATGTGATGCAACGGAGGACGGGTGGTCCGTTTTCTCGTCTGCTTGCAAGTCGTTCGCCCGTCCCCGCTGATCACCACCGTTCGTCAACAAGAAACATATGGACGAGCCCTACTTTGATACAATTTCGAAAACCGGTTCTCGACGTCTGTACCGCTATTGGACTGAGCGGGCAAAATGCTCTCGCAAAGATCGACTTGCTTTGGCAACTGCCTGTGACGCTTTCGAATTCCTTTTCGACAGCGCGATCCTCGATCCGAAAAGACTCGATGTGATCGCCGCCGCCGCTTCCCATCATCGGAAAACCGTATGGGAAACCGGCACTCTGATGCTGTCTCAATTGGCGCAGGAGCACTCGGTCGCGCGGGACTATCTGCTGCAATTAGCGTCGTCGAGAAACGGCGATTTGCGTTTGAGGTCGTTTGCATATCTTACGGACGCTTTTCCTCGCGACTTCTGTCATAATCTTGTGCTTTCGCGAATCAACGACGTAAGTGAGCGTATCGCTCACGCCGCATGCTGGACGGCTACTATGCTTAACCTAACAGAATTGTCACCTGCGATCCGAGCACGAGCAGCATCCACCAAACACGCCATAAGACTCCACGAAATGCATATGCTAGCCGATCTCCTAGATCAACAATTCCACGAATACTACAATAAACTCGGATACAGTTTGGTACTCGCTTTTCCAGATCAGTTCCCAACTGCCGTGATATGGCCTGGTGGTATAAAAGAAGGCGAGATCGCTAAACTGGGTCTGGAGGCAATCATGTCGCGAGTTCGAAATTCCGGTTCTTTACTAGACCCGAGACGTCGTGCTTGGAAATGGGGACGCTGACGAACCATGCGATGCACCCCAGTCGCGGAGCCGAGCGTTTTGACAATGGATAATCTTTCGCCGCGACGGGGTGATCGCGGTCGTTATCCGATGTAAGTGATGGTTTTGGATGCGTTCGCGTTTGATGCTCGATCGTGACGGACGTTGCTCGGTCACCCACGTGGACGAAGTCCGCCTTGACTTAAGACGCTAACCGAGGCGAAAACTTGCTCGGTCGATTTCCATGCTGCCTTGCGCGGTCGATCGCAATGCCCGATTTGCTCTGTCTTATGGGATACTGACTTGCTCGGTCTGATGGGATTCCCGAACTTGCTCGGTCGATTCCCGGTTGCTATACTCTCGGTCGTTGTCGGTTGGATAGTTCGGTCGACCATGCCGCATCCAGTGTGCCTGGATAACCATCGGATGCACCGCAGGACGGAAGTTGCGGCGCGCCGGTGGAAACTTAACTCTCCGTCCGCGGTGATCCGCACCGTTATCGGTACTGCGCCTTGGAGTTGTGACTGCGACGTTCGTGGAGTTGATGGTGTATCGAATACGCTCCAACAGTACTGTTCCGAATAGCTTCACGACACGTTCGGCGAATCGATCGAACACACGACGCGTTTGACATGCCCGCGTGATGCATCGCAACCGACAACAATGTCGGATACACCGACGCCGGGTGACTCGCTGATGGACACGTTACGATTTGCTTGCTGGACAACCCACCGCTCGGTATGCTGACTTCAAGGTCATGCGGGTTTACTGACCGATCCAATGCCCGACCCGGACGACCGATAACAATGTCGTGCACACGGAGCACGGCTTGCGCGATTTCACAAGTGGAAAGTTGTCTCTCCGTGCCCGGTGACGACCGCCGTTACCCGACTGAAGCATATGCATGACGCCGAGCTTGCATCACACGAACTGACGCCGCACATCGATGCGATTCGTCAAGTTGCACGTCCGTGTCTCGTGGGCAGCCCTTGCGAGTCTGATCGCGATTCGTACTTCGGCGGCATGCCACGAGTTCCGTCGAATTTTGACTGGCCAACAAAAGACGGCTACCCGCTCGCCTTCGTTGGGCAACTGCATTGTCGTGACCTTGACCTTGTGCCATCCGACGACGGCGACCTGCTGTTTTTTTACGACAATCGACATTGGGGATACAAACCCAAAGATATCGGCCACGCAATTGTGACCCATATCCCTTCGGGCGTCGAACGGCATGAGCCGGATTTGCCGACGCGAACGGTTCCTGCCTTCTTCGGTTTGACGAAGAAATGCGTCAGTCCTAAACACTATCAACGGGTCAACGTACAATTTGAACGATCCGATAGCTATCCATGGTACGAACGCGAGCTTCTTACCTTTCCCGACGACGTTGCCGACGAATGCTACTCCGAGTTTTGCTGTTCGATTCGGCCCGACATTCAAATCGGTGGATTCCCTTCACCGATCCAATCCGACTACATGGAACGCGATTGTGCTAACGCGTTTGGCGTTGGAGATGTGGATGATTGGGTCTTGCTCCTACAACTCTTTGAGATTGGTGATATGATGTGGGGCGACGCTGGCGCACTTTACTGGTTCATCTATCGCGGCGACCTAAGTGCTATGCGTTTCGACCGTGTCTGGATGGTATCGCAATGCCACTAATACGGCGGGTAACAATGCCGTGCACACGGAGCACGGCTTGCGCGGTTTCACAAATGGAAAGTCGTCTCTCCGTGCCCGGTGACGGCGGACGTTCGTCGAATACTTAAAACTCCATACCAGAAGGCTTACGATGACTGAGGATCCAAAGGTCTGTCCAGAGTGTCAGCAACAGATGACGCAGGGATATCTTTTCGATTACGGACTGTTGCGGAGCACGGTGAGCCTTTGGTTCGAGGGCAAGCCCGAAAAGAGCGTGCTTGGTGGCTCCAAAATGCCGCCAGCAGATAAATGCTTGCCGACGGTCGCTTTTCGTTGCCCGGACTGCAGCTACGTTGAATTTTACGCCGACAAACAGTTTGCACCGAAATAGAATCACGCAACACTCATGCTTGCGCTAACATTATCGTCCAGTACAATGGGTGGCGTGGCCTCCTGCGTCACCGCTCCGGTCAACAACCGACGAACCATCGCGTGCACCCGAGTACGCGAACCAGGCGTTTTGGCAATGGAAAATCTTTCGCGCGTACCGGGTGACGCGTAGCGTTCGTCGCCAGAACCTGAACTGACTCGGTTACTTTTTCAACGCGTCGCGGATTTCGGTCAGCAAAACGATGTCTGCTGGAGTTGGTTTCTCTTCCTCGGCCTTCTTCATCCAACGACTGGCAACCTTCAGTGCCACAAAAATCACGAACGCCAAAATGATGAAATCCAGCGTGTTCTGAATGAAAGTTCCGTAGTTGATTGCCGCTTGTTCCATTTTTCCGTCTGCGTTCTCGATCTGGCCTCCGATTGGAAACTTAAGCCCCGACATATCAGGGACACCAGCGACTGCAGCAATTAGAGGCGTTATGATATTGTCAAGAAACGACTTAACAATTGCCGCCACTGCCCCGCCCATAACAATGCCGACCGCCATGTCGATCAGGTTTCCTTTGAATGCGAATTCCTTGAAATCCTTGATGAAACTCATTACTCATTACCTTTCTGAAAGTGGGAACATGACGTGCCTCGAACGGGTCCGCTAACGTCTTTGACGAACGATCATAGGAGCAAAACGTGCGTTTCGCAAGTACGCTGATCGGCTCACATGATGCGTCAATGCGAACATCCAAAATATTGCCGGATGTGCACATTCAAATTACTATCTCGCGAGGTCGACGAACCATGCGATGCAACGGAGCCGGGCTTGCAAGCTTTCACGAATGGAAAATCAACTCTCCCGGCCCGCTGATCGCACCCGTTAACGGACTGACCCGTCAGATGTTTGACGTGTTCGGTTGCACTTGCGATTACTGCGACGGTCGATTGCAATTTTGTTGTTAGGCATTTGCGTTAGCGGGCTTGCGATACAACCGTCTTGATCCTTCGTTGATGATTTCCACAACGTACGCCGCTCGTAAGCCGAACCTGTGCTTGCCGTTGGCGTTTGCTTTTTGCACCGCAAGGTTTTGGATCCTTCGTTTACGGACAACACCCGATTGCTTGCTGCACGAATCAACGCCCGTTAGACTGTTGCGCCGCGGCTTCCTCTGCCCAACACCCGTTAATAAAATCCGATAACCATTACATGCACCGGAGTGGCGGTGGTCACGTTTTTTCGAAATCGCGACTTTCGCCGCCACCCGGTGATGTCGAGCGTTCGTCACAAAAGAATGGAAGCTCCAAATGTCTCGAAAACGAAAAAGACTTCGGTTTTCAATTCTCGGTGTGATGCTTTTGACCACTTTGCTTGCGGTTGCGCTCACGAAGCTGCGAAAAGGAACTCCGGTCAGTAGACACTCGATTTTGATACTATCAAAGGAACCGCCGACCGTCATCAATCGAATACCCTTTATACGCAGATCCTTTCGGCAACCAGTAACTGTTAATTCCGACTGGTCGCTTGGAATCCCGACTTTCGACAACTCGCCCCTCTTTCTCAATAAAACTGAGATAACGCCTAGAATCACGATCCGAATCGAAAGCACAGAAGAATAAAGCCGACGATATCGCAACCACTCTACTAGATCAGCGCCGCGTGTTGATCGAAACACAAAAACGTGACGAACCATGCCGTGAACCGAAGCGGCGAAATCGGGCCTTCACAAATGGAAACTCTTCGTCGCCGCTCGGTTACGGCCGACGTTCCCCGAATGAAATTGCACAACATCTCTTCCGATAAGTCGGAGCGACATGCCTACCGAACGTGACACAGACCCAACCCCGAACCTCGGTCTCTCGGAACGTGGAATCGGCTTGTACGCGTTGTTCGCTGGTGCAGCTCTTACTTACCTCGGCTACATCAGCCCAATTTCGTCCGCGCTGTCAGGTGCCCCCAGCGTAAGCACGTCAATGACATGTGCCGGTATCGTTCCATTGATCTGGATGATCGGCATCGCGTACACCGCCCTGGGCGACAGAACCAAAGTTGTACTTGGTTATCGCAACCAACCAACAATCGCTGGCTGGTGCTTCTATGCGATTGGATTTGTTGCGGGTGGACTCGGCTATTGGATGCTGCTCGTGTTTCTCCGTTCGCATGGATATGATGTATGACGGTTCGCCAGCACAATGAGAATTGCGGGGAACCATGCCGTGCACCTGAGGACGGCTTGCGCGGTTTTACAAATGGAAAATCAATCGTCCGTCCCAGGTGACGGCTACCGTTATCGGACTGACCCGTCAGGTGTTTGACGTGTTCGATTACTGCGACGGTTGATTGCAAGTTTGATGTTAGGCATTTGCGTAAGCGGGCTTGCGATAAAACCGTCTTGATCCTTCGTTGATGATATCCACAACGTACACCGCTCGTAAGCCGAACCTTTGTTTGCCGTTGGCGGTTGTTTTTCGCACCGCAACGTTTTAGATCCTTCGTTTACGGACAACACCCGATTGCTTGCTGCACGAATCAACGCCCGCTAAACTGTGGCGACGCGGATTCCGTTGCCCAACGCCTGATCAACGCCCGTCCATAAAAACCGATAACCATGACATGCACCGGAGTGGCGGTGGACACCTTTTTTTGAGATCACGACATTCGCCGCCACCCGGTGATGTCGAGCGTTCTGTCGACGAGACACTCATTCACTAACTATCAACGGCTACACTGATGAAGCAATTCTTTCTTTGCGTTTTCCTTGCGTGTACAACACTTGTATCAATCACTGGTTGCGGAGGCAGCGCCGACGAATCAGGTCCGATTGATGTCTACGGCGGCTCAACAGACGTGGCCGACATTCCCAAGCATATTGCTGACTTCAAAGATGAAAGCAATTCCGGCTTGGTTCAGGGCCGTGCGATGAACGCGCTTGTTGCGATCGGCAAGCCTGCCGTCGAACCGTTGATCGAGGCGCTTGGATCAGACGACGTGAGCACTCGACTGATGGCGATCAATACACTCAACCTGATCGGAGCTGACGCCAAGGATGCGATCCCATCCATTCAGAAGCTCACAAGCGATCCGGACGCAGACGTAAAGGCACGCGCAACTGATGTCCTTGCAAACCTGAAAAAACTGTAGACGCTGGTCACGAAACAGAGAAGACGACAGAACCATGTGATGCAACGGAGGACGGGTGGTCCGTTTTCTCGTCTGCTTGCAAGTCGTTTGCCCGTCCCCGCTGATCACCGCCGTTATCGGTACTAAACCTTGGAGTTGTGACGCGACGTTCGTGACATCGATCGTGAACCGAATGTGTCGCAACCTTACCGGACCGAATCGCTTCACGAAACGTTCGGTGAATTGATCGAACACACGCCGTGCTCGACATGCCCGCGTGATGCATCGCGACCAACAACAATGTCGGACACTCCGACGACGATCGACTCTCTTTCGGAAGCGTTGCAATTTGCTTGCTGGACGACTCAACGCCCGATATGCTGACCTCGAAGTCACGCGGACTTCCTCACCGATTCAACGCTCGTTCCGGACGACCGATAACAATGTCGTGCACACGGAGCACGGCTTGCACGTTTTCACAAGTGGAAAGTTGTCTCTCCGTGCCCGGTGACGACCGACGTTATCGGACTGACTCCTCAGCTGCTCCGCGTGTTTGCTTGCAAAACCGTTGCTGCAACGCTCGGTTATAGGTGCGTCTCTCGGCTATTGCGTTAGCACCTATCCGATTCAAACGCCTTGATCCACCGTTGGCGATTTCCTACGTCCAAGCCGCTCGCAATTCTTGATTGTGCTCGCTGTTGTCGTTTGCTGATCCAACGACAACGCTTTCCATTCTCCGATTAACGTCTGCAAGCACCGTCGGAGGACAATGCCCGTTTACTTGCCAAACCGGTCAACGCCCAAATTACTTGCCGCGTGACCCAACGCCCGCTAAACTCTGGCGGCGTGGTTGCCACTGCCCAACGCTCGATCAACGCCCGTCCATAAATGCCGATAACCAACACATGCACCGGAGTGGCGGTGGTAACGTTTTCTCGAAATCAAGTCATCCGCCGCCACCCGGTGATGTGAGACGTTATCCGACTGAAGTGGCTTGATGCAGACTCCCGCTAGCGAATCTCGGCACGACACACCAATGGATCTACGCAAGTCGGACTTTCTCGGAATTGCGGTCGCGATATTTGCCGCATTTCTCACATCCATAATGCTTGCTGGTTGCGCCGGCGTATTCTTCTCGCTATTCGCGTCATCGTTTGCAAAGAGCGACGGACAGACTTCCATCTGGCTTGACCTTATAGCATTCCCTCTGTTCGTTTACCCGCCTTACGTCCTTTGCGGTTTGATAGCTGAACGCTTTGCCATTGTACGCTGGCGCATGGTCGCTTTGATATCTGGTATTCTCTACACTGCCTTCGTATTCGTTGGGATACCGACCGAACGCTGGCAAGACAACACACTCATGGTTCACATACTTCCTGTTTTGCCCCTGACCCTACTCGGTGGATATATCGGATACGTGTGTCGCAGAAGCGGATAACCATCACATGCACCGGAGTGGCGGTGGTGCCGTTTTTCCAAAATCACGTCGTCCTCCGCCACCCGGTGATGTGTAACGTTCGCTGACTGACAAGACGGCAACGAAACGTAGGTCAACACGATATTGTTTGCTCTAATCTTGCTGCTGTTTCTCGCTGCTTGCGGCTTAGTCGTTTGGGCTACGCATGCAGCGATCGCGGGCCGTATTCCGACTTGGTCGCGTTTGCTGTTCCTAGCTGCCCTGGCTGCCAGCGTCGTCGCCGCGTACTTAACGACATTCCACTACACGTATCTCGCGAATGCCAATACTCGTTTTCACGGCTGGCCCGTTCCTACCGTGATCTTCCAGCGCGATGGGCCCGGCGAACCTTGGCTCGACTTTGTGGGGCCGACCGTGATATTGGCGTATCCAATGAATCTCGTGCTGTTCTCCTTTGTTCCCGCGATGTTTGTCCTGGCCGTGTTTGTGTTTCGCAAACGCTCGCGCTTGCACTCACCGGAAGCGACGACGACTGTTGACCTTTCATCAATAAACACGCAAGATGTTGACGATTCGGGCAACCCGTACCAACCCCCGCTCGGGATGTGATATATTGCAGCGAACCATGCGATGCAACGGAGCCGGGCTTGCAAGGTTTCACGAATGGATCGTCAACTCTCCCGGCCCGCTGATCGCTACCGTTACACGAATCGAATCAAAGACAACGCGGATTCGTTGTGGTTGATCTGACTTTGCATCGCCTACGCGGTCGATTGTTGCGCGGTCGGCAGGCTCGTGATTCCGTCCGAGATGCGCGGTCGTCGGTACGCGGGGCAGTTCATGCTCGAGATTGGTGCGCGGTTGCAATTCCGCAGCGAGTGCCCGTGGCGTTTCATTGATCTACTATCCAATCTTCGAGCAATCATCCACAGTCAACGTTCAACTTGGCGTGCTCGGTCAAACTTGCTCGGTCTTGCTTCGGTCGGCTACAATGGGCGGGCACGTCGATCGGACTGGCCAATCGGCAACCACATCGTCAGCACCCGTCGTGTAACCATGCCGTGCACCGGAGCACGGCATGAGAATTTTACAAATGGCAACCACATTGGCCGTGCCGCGGTGACGGCAGCCGTTCACATGGCGATGCGGATCACAGCGTAATGTTTTTCGCTAGCCGAGAATGAAGGTGAGTTGCGCTGTCGATTCTCGTGACCTACTTCGGTAACGCCACTCGCGGCGCATGACGATCTCAATCACGTGTTCGCTAGATCAAACTCTGCTGAGAATCAACACGGATCGTAAACGCGATGACTGCGAATTGGGCAACGCGAACTCTGTGGTTCGTCTTTGGAGGCTTTGCGAACGCCCGATGACGAACGAACCCTTCGATCAAACGACTTCTCGCTACCTGGTGGAAACGCAAACTCGCTGTGAATCGACTGCTGCCCAGTATTCCAACGGATGTGCGGACCTTTGCATACAAACTCGGTACGCGATACAATGATGCGGTCGAACCAAGCTTGATCGACAACCACTACTTGCCGCCGAGCATGTGAACCATGCGATGCACGGGAGCACGGCATAAGGTTTTTACAAATGGTGACCGCATGGGCCGTGCCTCCGTGATCGCCACCGTTATCCCAACTAATGCGCGGAGGTGCCGGCTGATCCTGCTTCGTTGCGGTTCGGTCGGCAACGCTCGACTGCCGGGGATGCCGGCCGACTTTGCTTTAAACGCTTGACTCGAAATCACGTCCGAACGTGACGTACCGCATCGCCGGAAAATCTCTTGGTCGCGCTGATCTATTTTTTCCGGCGATGCGGAACGTCACGTTCTCCAAGTCGCTGCAAACGTTCTCTCAATACCCGAAGCTTGCAACTCGTCTGGCATTGGAATGGTTTGCTCCGCTGCACGCTGCCGAAACGCGGACACTCTCGCCAATGGCTCCATTTGTCTTTTCCCACTAGGCCTCGCCATTGGCGAGAGAGTCCGCGTTTCGGCTCCCTTCGGTCGCCGTGCCCGACCCGCTGACGGTCGGCAAAGCTCGAAACTTGCCGCTCGATTCAATGCCCGCTATGCTGTCGAACGGTGGTCACCGCTGCCCATCGCTGATTCAATGCTCGATTCAATGCAATGGGATAACCACGGCATGCACCGGAGTGGCGGTGGTGCGGTTTTCTCGAAATCACGATTTTCGCCGCCACCCGGTGATGCCAACCGTTATCGCAACTAGAAGGTGCGTTGGAGCAGTGTTGCGATGACATCGGGCGACGCGTGATGCTCGCAACGCTTGGCTGGCACAATGACGGATGCGTCACCGGCGGGGCCGAAGGCCAGGCGGGCGATGCGTTCGGATTGGTGTGCTGACGCCCATGCTCGAACAGGTGCGCTGATGTGCTGCCTCGAATAGGTGCGCTGATGCGCTGCCTCGAATAGGTGCGCAGACGACGCAGATCGAGATTGATGCTCGCGTCGTTGCGCGGTATGGTTGTGCTCGAAATAGGATGCTGTCTGGTGACGCTTGCCGAATGGACGCTACTGGCGATCTCCAGGAACACCAGCTACCGGCCCCGCGTCTGACGGGTGAATGATTCAGGTTTTTGAGCGGTGTTTGGCAGCTTGATTTGAGCCTTCGTGTCTCCGGTGCAACGGATTGATCCCTTTTTGCGTGCAGACTGGTCCACGTCGGAACAGGAAAAATGTTCGCACTGACAAAAATTCAATTTTCACAAACGCGTCGCCTTCGCGGTTCTTAATGCTGCGCCAAAAACGTCAGAAGCCAGCGGCAGTGCCATTCGCAACCGGAACTTGTTCACAGTATTGTCTGTATTCACTCGAACAAGGAACAGATAGACTACGCATACGACAGGTTCGATGGCGGCAAGGGAGAACCGGCTTACGTGCTCGCAAAACAGGCGATGGAATTGTTAGGTTGCAAGTCAGCCGATTCGTTTTTATCGCTGATGCGAGATACCCCCAACGCTTTTGGTAAGGAGTGGTATCTCGATGAGTCCACCTCGCAACACGAAAGCCTCCATGATTTTCTTGAGAATGCACTCACCAAGCCATACCCATTCCGTGGCCTTCTTTGAATGCAATCAAAGCACGATGAGAAGAACTGTTGATCTCATTGTGAGAGTCGCAGCCTACCGCTGCTCCGCACCTAAGTGCCTTACAGTAACGCTAAGCTAAGATGTTTAGCCCACCACTACTGTGTCAGCGACACCTCGTCGATTTGAAAATCGAATTCGCCTGGTTGGCTACTTCCGAACCAAAATCCGATGATGTCGGTTCCATCGCATCCGTCAAAGTCAGCAATCTTGAACGTGTGTTCCTGCCATTCATTCGACGTCTTGAAAGTCTTGATCGAAGGAGTGAATCCTCGCTTTTGAAAGAACAGCATCAACTGCTTGGTCGCTCCGTCGCCTTTGGCCCAGAATCGAATCTGCCTTTGTGAACTCAAGTCGATCGGCGCCATCGGTGCCGGTCCTGGCGAAAACATGACGCCCGAGAATGCTGGTGCCTTGTCTTGAACCGTCCCGGTGACGACTAGCGAACGTTTGGTTTTCGATGCGCCGCCATCAGCAACAATCATCGTTCCTGTTGAAACGCCACCCATCATCTTGTCCGTGCTTACGATCCAGCTTGATCCGAATTCCGCCTTCACTTCACCGGATTCAAAATCGGCAACTTGCATGGCTCCCTTGGAATCCGGCGTGGTCTTTGGTTTCGCCTTTTCCCTCATCACTTCATTAATCCGAACGTTACGGTCGATCGCACGTCCGTTCTTCCAAACCCCGACGATGCGTGATGTGTCTTCGATTCGTTTCGTCGGATTGCCGTCGACCAGCACCAAGTCAGCACGGTAGCCGACCGCGATTCTACCGCGACTTTTTAGTTTGAATGAATCGGCTGGGAGTGAGGTCGCTGCGGCCAGCGCAGCTTGAGGACTCAGGCCGGATTCAACGAGCAGACGCAGTTCGTGATGCAGGCTCGCCCCATGCACCGTCCCCGGATTCGGTGCGTCGGTTCCCGCCAATATCGGAACTCCGGCACGATGCAGCGAGAGGATGTTGGCCTTCAACTTGTCCAATGAATTACGCTTCTTCGCCTGATTGGGAAACGTGTTTTTCAGGTTGGTAGTGTTGGTCGGGGTTAACAGCGGTGCAATGGAGTCGTCTTCAATCAAGCGATTGGTGCTGTTATGCCCGGCGACATTGGACACAACCGTGGCGGTCGGAATCACAAAAACGGATTGCTGTTTCATTTGTTCAATCAACGTTTTCGGAATGGCACTCTCGCAAAACAGGTGTGCCAAGCCGTCGATTCGGCAATCGACCGCCAATTGAGCACCTTCGACGGTGCTGACATGAGCCACCGCGAGGCGGTCCCGCTCATGCGCCGCATCGATCGACGCTTGGACCATTTGCTTTTTGAGCGTCGGTCGCTCCAATCCGTAGGCACTGCCGTCTTCGATCATGATTTTGATGTAGTCGGAACCTTCACCGATTCGCTGACGGACGAAGGTCGCCGGGTTGTCGGACTGGGCGAGTGTTGGGACGGCGAATCCGAATTGAGTGCCGTGACCCCCGGCGACTGTGATTGCCGCGCCCGCCGAATAGAAGTCCGCTCGATTCACTTCGGCCTTCGGATTGTCTCGTTCCTTTCGCAAGCTGCGAGCAAAACCGGGAATGCTCATCATGTCCAGTTCCGTGGTGACTCCAAACATGACTGCCTGCGACAGATTGCTTTCGTCAACGACGTGCGTATGGCAGTCGATCAAGCCCGGCAGAAGCGTGCGATCGTCGCCGTCAATCACCTTCGCCTCCGGTGGCGGCTCAATGGCGGTCCCGATCTCGCTAATCGTGCCATCAACGACCAAGACTCCAGTATCTTTGATCAGCTTTTCACCATCAAACACATCGACTTTGTCGAAGAACACCGGCGGGCTAGCGGAAGCGACGACGGCGAGTTGATAGACGGCAAGGGCTAGGATCAAAGTACGCATGAAAGGCTGGCTCGTGCAGGATATGGTGATATTTGGGGCAGGGGTTTGACGAGAGCAAGGGCCGGTTTGAGGCGTTGACGGGGCGCGAAATCAGCGACCTTCATCTTGAAAGATTTCTTCGATTGTCTTTTCAAAGACTCGTGCGATTGCAAACGCCAGCGGCAAAGACGGGTCATACTTGCCCGTCTCGATCGCGTGAATCGTCTGCCGAGAAACGCTCAACTGATCGGCCAAAACCGTCTGACTCCATCCCTTTGCCACTCGCAACGCTTTGACTTCGTTGATCACGGTCGCCACCCGTTGCGGCTGACGTAGCAAATTCCATAGAGCCCGAAAAAGGCAAGGCCAAAGAAGAGGACATTGACACGAGGAACCACTTCGTAGATCTGCAAGAAGCCTAGAACAATGATAACCGACAACGTCAAGGCGCTGCCCTCCGCAAACGCCTTTAACTGCCGAAGTCGAACGTACTCGTCGGTCGTGTCAATGTATCGGAGCATCATCCAAAAGGCAGCAAGGAGCGGTGCCGCATTGATGACCGCGACCGTCGCCAACAGCAAGGGTGGCTTCGAATCGAACATGGCCACGACGAATGGACCGATCACCAAGATCGCCACATAGGCGACCATCAAGGGCGCGATATACATCCGGAAGCGGCGGTTGCCTTCTTTGTAAGTGATCTTTGTCATCGCAAATCAGTCCCGAGGAAATGTAAAGGAAACCTTACATTAGCCGCATCCACACTAGTGTCAAGCACGCTTTACACTTCAATTTTGGCTGGGAATCGTTTTCTCGGTCTTGGAAACCAAATCGCGTTACTTCAGGAGATTCTTTGAATGGTCTTGGTCGTGGCCGCGAACTTGCCAGCCATCTCCGGTGTCGCTCCGGAAGCTATGCTAGTTCCCATCCATTTATTCTCAGCTACAAGTCGTCGCCTGCATGTACATTCCGTCGTCGTTCCAGGTCAACGAGCCAGAGAAGTTGACTGCGTTCATGAACGATCATTCATTCGCAACACTTGTTTCGTACGAAGCGGGCGTCCCCTTCGCCAGCCACTTACCACTGCGTTGTTTCGAGGATGACGACAACCGCATTACGCTGGTCGGCCACATGGCGATTGCCAATCCGCAGTGGAAACACTTCGTTGAAGAGAATGAACTGCTTGCCATCTTCCATGGCCCACACAGCTACATCTCGCCGACTTGGTACTCGGTCCAGACGTCCGTGCCGACATGGAATTACGCGTCGATCCACGCTTACGGAATGCCGAAGATCATCAGCGACGAAGAACGTGTCGTTTCGATATTGGCCGAGACCGTCACGTTCTACGAACAGGGATTCGATTCGCCATGGTCGGGTGAATTGCCGGCGGACTACCAAGCCCAGCTCATCAAAGCGATCATTGCCTTCGAGATTCGAGTCACACGCATTGAAGGCAAGTACAAGCTCGGACAAAACCGCAGTGAAGCGGATCGACAGCAAGTCCACGACTCGCTGATGGCATCGTCCCAGCAGAATGCCATCCAACTTGCACAGCTAATGAAGGCGGAGGGCTTGGCTTGTGCGGAGAAAGCCGCTGATGAATCAACGGAAGCGAGCCACGAAATATGAATTTTGACGCAAACCCATCGGAATTCTTGTCACCTTGTGAAGTCATTAACTTTGACAACACACAAGTGACCCGAGTCGCAAACAGCCTGCGATCAGACTGCGAGCTAGAAACAGCCAAGCGTTGTTTTCATTTCGTTCGCGACGAAATCCGACACAGCTCGGACTTCTGCACCAATCCAGTCACATGCAAAGCGTCTGACGTACTCCTCCACCGCACTGGGTACTGCTATGCCAAGAGTCACCTGCTGGCAGCGCTGCTTCGCGCCAACAAAGTTCCGGCGGCTTTGTGCTACCAGCGATTGACTGTCGATGGCGACTCCGGACCGTACTGTTTGCATGGACTCAACGCGGTCTACTTGGCTGCCTTTGGCTGGTATCGAATCGACGCCAGAGGAAACAAGGATGGTTTAGACGCTGAGTTCCGGCCGCCTACGGAACGTCTCGCGTTTCCGATTACTCATACCGGCGAACGGGATCTTCCAGGCCTGCACCGCTCACCGATCCTCTCAGTAGTCGGCTGTCTAACCCAATACTCTGACTGGCAGTCGGTGTATGAACACTTACCCGATTCGAGCGATGCACTGCCAGGAAACCAACTGTCCGAGTCCAGGCACTCGGAATCCTTTGTTCCGGGCAGTTTGATCGAGTACGCGTCAGTCACTGAAGAGGACTTAGACAAACTAGCGACGATTCGTGTTGAAGCCATGCGAGAGAGCCTGGAAAAAGTCGGGCGTTTCGATCCGCAGCGAGCACGTGACCGGCTCCGCAACTCGTTCCACTGCGAGTACACGACAGCCATTATTATTGCTGGCCAGAGGGTTGGCTTCTACACGTTGAGGGCAGGTGACGACCGATTGCACCTCGATCACTTCTACATCCTGCCGGAGTTTCAATTGCGAGGCATCGGCTCCGCCGTGATGCAGCGAATCAAAGCAGTCGCCAGCCGAAAACAGTGGTCGATACGACTGGGAGCATTGCGAGAGAGCCCATCCCATCGTTTCTACCAGCGTCACGGATTTACGAAAGTGAGCGAGGATGACTGGGACATTTACTATGTTTTTGAGTGAATGGTGAATGGAGTCGCCTACTCATCCAGCGTAAACACATCCTCGACTCCGCAGTCAAAGACCCTTGCGATGCGGATCGCCAGCGCGAGTGACGGCGTGTAGGTGCCAGTTTCCATCGCGACGATCGTTTGGCGGGTCACGCTGACGGCATCCGCTAGCGATTGCTGAGTCATGCCTTTGGTGTCACCACGCAGCTCTCGAACGCAATTGGTTAGGTTCGGTTCCGGCTTACGCGGCACGGTGGTTTCCTCGGTATTGAATCAGCGACGACGCGCCCTTGATGGCGTAACAGAACGCGAATTGAATCCATATCACCATGGACAATAATCCAGGCGATATATCGCGCTGGTGGTGGGAGTGCCACATCATGATCGCCGCAAGCGAGCACACCATCAGCATCCATGCGGTACCGAATCCCCTCCATGACGCTTGTCGTTCAATTTGCTGGTCGCGTTCATCACTAGCGACTTGACTGCCTCGCTTGCGCATGAAGATCGGAGTGACGCCCAGCAACCCGAGCAACCCAAATCCGCCCATCGCTGCTCCGCCCAACCACGGGTACAAGGCCAAGACGACAACAATCGCCAGCACAGAAACGACAAGTTCAGTCCAGGCCACCTTTTCTAATGCATTCATCGTTTGAAACCCTTTGCTGAGAAACATTCATCGACTGAGCGCATGTTAGACTATACATTCGGAATGTCAAGTATATTTGTCATGCGTTGGTGCTTTTATGTAGGCGTGTCTCTCCGAGACTCGCGCACGATCAGCGTCCGTCTCGGAGAGACGGACCTACGTGGTTTTTCTTCGAGAATGTTTGCAACATTCTTTACTCGCTCCCGACTGCCTTGATGTGACCGTGATTTGCGGAAAGAAGGTGTCTCGATTTCAGGACCTTGGGAGGGTCAATCATCATGTTGCGTTGGATCAAATACTCGCTGGGGACGGCGATCGCGTTGTTTGTGGGGGGCTTTTTGCTGCTGGGGGCGAATTTCACCAGTTACGTTCGAACGTCGGCTCGGTCGGTTCAGGAATCCGTGAAAGATTCTGTCCCGCTGGAATTCGAGTTGCGACGTGCTCGCGACTTGATCGAAGCGATTTTGCCCGATCTACAATCACAGGTCCGCGTGATCGCTCAGGAAGAAGTCGCCATCGCGGCGCTTCAGAGCGATGTGATCGCCAGCACTGACCGTATGGAAGTTGAGGCGAAAACGTTGGCGAGCCTTCGAGACTAGATGCGTGTGAGACAGGTTTCGTACTCGATTGGCGATCGAGAGCTATCGCGTGGTCAGTTGACGGACCAAATGCATCAGCGTTTTGAACGTTTCAAACAGGGCGAGCTAGCCGTTGAAACGAAAACGCGATTGCTAGAAAAGCGACGCGACGGACTCAGTGCGGCTTTGGCGATGCTGGATAAGATGCGACATCGCAAAGTCGAACTCGAACAGAAGGTCGAAGCATTGGCGGCACAGAGTCGCTTGTTGAAGGCATCCAAAATCGACGCGGGGATTTCGATTGATGGCAGCGGGCTTTCCGAAGCCGATCAATTGCTCGGGCAGATCGAAACACGACTGGCGGTGGCGCAGCGAGTGCTTTCGCACGAGCAGGACGCGTTTGCGATCCCGCTACACGATGATGTCGTTATCGAAGAGAATGTCATCGCAGCGTATGACGAGCATTTCGGACAAAAGACCGAGCGCCTTGAACTAACATCAAAATAGGCCTTCATGTAGCCGCGTCTCTCCGAGACGCGGTTTTCCGAGCCTCGGAGAGGCTCGGCTACATGGGGACGCCTAAATCTTTCTAGCACTGCATCTTTTGCAAAAGAAACAAAACTTGTTCCACATTGACCTTATACGAGCCGAAATCGCGATGGACGCGGGACGATTGGACGAAGCGTTCTCGCTTCTGACATCGTCGCCCAGTCGCAGGCATCGCGATGCTCAGGTCTTGGTCGATCGGATCATTGTTGCGTTTGTCGCAAGAGGCAACGAGCATTTTGAGGGCGGGCGTTACGACGACGCATGGCATGATGCGGAGGCAGCCGCACATCTGGGAGGTCGACAAATCGAGATCGCAAAGTTGCGGCAACGGATCCAAAACATGAATGGCACCCGTAGTGGGATTCGCCAGAATTCCGAACCTAAGAGATCATCGAGAAAATCCGCGACGGGATCCGCGCACATCCTTAAAGTCGATGGATTAGGAAGCCTACTGCTGCTTCAAAACGATCTGGTCTCCATCGGTACCCCATCGTCTTCGATGCGTTCTGATCTGACGCTGCAAACCGAAGGCAATTCAGAACCGATTTTGATTCACCGCGACGACGAAGACTACTTTGCAGAATCAACGTCGCGTCGATTGCTTTCTTCTGGAGATTCCATCACCGTAGGCCATCGCGGTCGATTGCGATTTACCAAGCCTGAGAAACGCTTCGCGTGGGGTCATGTTCGGGTTTCGGGTTTTATCCCAAGCAGGCTTTCGATCGGAAGCGTCCCACTCATTGTTGAAAGTTGAAAGATGGTCTCCCGGAGAGCAGACTCTGCTCTCCGCAACTTTCCAATTTTCGTCGGCGGCAACCGACTGGGAGACCGTCGTGAACGAAGTTAGTCTTTTAGAATCGCTGGGGCAAGTTTCAGCCTGAGAAACCGGACAGGTCTTTCGCGACTTCCTGCGAGGGCATGTGCGTGAGATGATCTGTGAAGTCAAGCACGCTCCATCACCAAGTGATCACTATCGCGCGGGCTCAAGTCCTGGCCGCGTTCTGTACGAGGGCGAGTGAGAAGAAGTCGTCCGGCCTCGTGTGCGTCAGAAGTCCAGCAACGGCTCGAGCAACGAAGTCGAGCTGAGCAGTTACCGTGTTGCCAGAGATCCCCAGCAGCTTCAGGCACAGATCGTTCAAGCGATCGTTTCTGGCGTCAGCGCCCGAGGCGTCGAAGAGTTGAAGCCAAATTCTCCAGGTGTCAAAAAGTCCAACGTTTCGCGTCTTTGGCAAGAAGCTGGCAGTAAGTTCATTGAACAGTTGCGAGACAAAGATCTCAGCACAATCACATGGTGCGCTTTGATGCTCGATGGCATTCGTTTGAGTCAAGATCAGACGGCGGTGGTGGCACTGGGGATCGACAGCGAGGGCCGCAAACATGTGCTGGATTTTTCACTCGGAAGTTGCGAAAACCTCGAGGTTTCGCGTGAACTGATGAGCCGAATCGTCAACCGCGGATTCAGTTGTGACCACCGCTTGTACGTGGTTCTCGACGGCAGCGATGCCCTTCGCTCAGCGGTGGTTGAGTTTTTGCCGATGCGGTCATCCAGCGTTGCTTGGTGCACAAGAAACGAAACATCAAAGGCAAGCTCTCGAAACGTCACTGGGGCGCGCTCACGCGTCTGTTCACACGTCTTCGCAGCGTTCAAGGAATCGAAGCTGCGGAGGAAGTCATTGGCGAGCTCAAGGCGTTTCTGGAACCGATCAATGCCGAGGCGTATCGGAGTCTGCACGAAGCCGGTGACGACCTGTTGGCGCTGCAACGTCTGAATGTTCCCAGCACGCTCCACCGTTCACTGCTGAGCACCAACGCGATCGAGAACTCGTTCTTGAACACGCGTCGCAAACTTGGCCGCGTGACGCGTTTCCGGACTGAGACCGACCAAGCCAGTCGTTGGCTTTCGTATGCGTTGCTGGAAGCTGAAAAAGGTTTCCGCAAGATCACCGGCCGTAGCTACCGTCTTAAAAATGCCGAGAAAAGTTCAAAAGGGACAAAATCGCCCACCGGCTCGGATGCCGAAAAAGACAAGTAGATCCGGCGAAACAGCCCGATCTCAAACCACCAATTTTAAAAGGGACCAGAGGCTCCCACAGGTGGTCCCTTCTCAAGCGCCCCGTGACAGCACCACGATGATGACGAGCAACGTCCGCTGGAGGATTGGGGCAAGTTGATCGGCGACGTGCCCAGCGCGACGGCGATCCTGGACCGGTTCCTGTCCGACGCCGAAGTGATCCAAATCACCGGCGACAGCTACAGACTACGAGGCCGCCGAGCCGATAAAGAGGTTGACCCGGCATCACAGCCAAAATCCAAAACCAGCCAAACCCGCAAACCGGGACCGGCCGCCGAAGCCACCGAGAAAACCGCCTAAAACCATCCCAAGACTGGCTGGTTTTAACCCGCAAACGAGTGGCTGGTTCTGACCCGCAAACTGACACTACTACAATAGCCAAATCACTATTGATCCCTGGTCGCTCTCTCGCCCATCAGCACGCACCGCGGTGACCTTGAACGTCACCTGGTCGACTGTTTTCAGGTCCGGGGCTTGGTAAGCGAAATCGGTGCCCGAGATTTCGGCGGCGATCAGCTCGTAGTCCGGTGCGTTGCCAACCGCGCGGTAAAGTTTGTACGACGTTGCATTCGCGCTGCCGGTCCAGAAGAACTGGATCTGATCTGTTCCTGCTTCCTCATTTAGCTGCAGGTTCGTGGGCGCGATTACTGGAATGCAGACAGGGATGTCGGTGAACACGTAGGTCTGGCCTTTGGTGGTCTTGATGCTGACTTGGTCACTGCCCTTGAGGGCGAAGTCTACCGCCTGACCTTCGGAGGTCTTGATGACGGCCTGGGTGACGTTGGGGTATCTCAAGTCCAGGTTCCCGCCGGATGTGGACAACACTTCTAATTGGCTAGCGTGACCGCCGGACCACTGCGCCGACACCTCGAAGTTGCCTCGCGCCAACAAGCCTCGGTAGCTGCCTTCGGGCCATGCCTCGGGCATTGCGGTCAATGGTGCCACGACGTGGTCCTGGCTCTGTAGCAGCATCTCGGCCACACCGGCCGTTGCGCCGTAGTTTGCGTCCGCCTGGAATAACGGTCCGCCCCGGTGGTCATTGAACAGGTTGTGAAGGTAGTTTTCGCCCAACAGCGATTCATAGAACGAGTACGCCTCCTCGCCGTCGTGAACTCTGGCCCACATCGCGATCCTTTCGGCACGCGCCCATCCAATATTGGTTTGATTGGTGCGTTTGGTCAGGCTGACCTTGGCGGCATCAAGCCAAGCCGGAGTCGCGTCGTTAATCAATTGGCCCGGGTATAACCCGAGCAACATGGAGGCGTGTCGGTGTGTGGGGTCGCCAATTTCGCCGTAATATTGCTCCTGACGAAATTCCTTGATGTGCCCTGACTTGCCGATCTGGATTGGGTCAAGCAGTTGCAACTGGTTCTTGAGCGTGGGCAATCGGCTATCGCTGCGTCCCAGAATCTGTGCCGCCGTCAACGTGTTGTGGTGGTTCTCGTAGAACATCTGCTGGTCGAAGGTCGTGCCTACCGTGTTCCGCAGCTTTTGCTCCGGGGACGAAGAAGGGTCGGCAAGCAGGACGCCATCGACGTCTTTGACAAACCGGGATACAAAATTTGCCTGGTCATACATCACGGGATACACCTTGTCCGCGAGCAGCGACGGATCGCGCGTATAGTCGTAGTAGTCCCAGAACATTTGAGCGATCCAAGAACCAGTGCCGAAGCCGGCCACGGGTGACTTCCCAGTAACCGTGTATGGGTTGGTCCAAAACGGTCCGGACCAACCGTTGTCGCCACCTGAATCAAGCTGCGAGGGATTGAACTCCGTAATGTACTGCGTCGCGTACTGGCGCTGGCGAGGGACGAACGCTTTGAAGAAGCCGACATAGCTTTCAAACAGCTCCGGCAGGTTGGCACAGAAGGCAGGCGCATACGCCATCTGCACGTTGGTATCGTGCAGGTACTGCGACGCCCACGGCGGATCGCTATAGACGTTCCAGATTCCCTGCAGGTGAGGCGGCAGCGTGCCTGCCCTCGACGAACAGATCAGCATGTAACGTCCGAATTGGAACGCGAGTTCTTCGAGGTAGCGGCTCGATTCGCCATCGGGATACGCATCGACCAGTTCGTCGGTGCAGACGCTCGGCTGCGTAGCACCAAGGTCAAGGCTCACACGACCGAAAAGTTTTTTGTAATCAGCTTGATGGTTTGCCAACAACTGTTCGTAGGACTTCGCCGCCGCATCGTTCAGATACCGAGTCACTTTGTCGTGGGGGTGGGGAAAACTTGAAAGCTTGTCGGCGTTCTCTGAGGTCAGAAACACCTCAGGGCTGATCTGATAGTTGGTCCCAACTGCGACCAGAATCACCGCGCTATCGGCGTCTGAAACGGTGATCGTTCCGAGTGCGTGTCTCTGCGACCGCCACGCGCCAACCTTCATCGTCCCACCTGTCGGAATGACCTTCAACTGACCTTCGTACTTCACCCCGTAATAATCCATCACACCGGACAGCGTGATCGTATCCTCGTTCGCTACCCCCATTCCCGACTTGCCAGTTCCCCAAAACGGGATAGTCGGCCGAAGCGTGAACGACAACGCGCCCGGCTTCGACGCGGTCAATCGTATTGCCATCACCTTGTCGGGATAGCTGGTGAAGTACTCTCGGGAGTACTCCACGCCGTCCTGCTGATACCTCACATGGGAGACACCTTCGTTAAGGTTTAGTTCCCGCTCGTAGTTGCTAATGTTGTTGTGGCCGAAGTCGATATAGACCTCCGCAAAATTGTTAAGACCTCCGTGGCGAAGGCCTCGACCTTCCGTCGAGTCGTACAGGCTATTCTCGGTGATCTGGATGCGTTCGCTCGTCGTACCACCGAACACGTTGACCCCCATATAGCCATTGCCCATCGGGATCGACCGGTTGACCCATCCGTCGTCGTTGTCTGGGGCCGGCTCGTCGTACCAGAGTCGTAGAGTTTTGGCTGGCCCACCTGCAATCAATCCAGAGGTGGGTTCCTCAGCAGACATCTTCTGAGCGTCCCCCATGCTCGCGCAGATGAACGGGAACACGGCTAACACGGCTATCATTGACTTCGGTACAAACATCGGTCCTCCGGAAAACTCACTTTAATTCGACGCCCAGAGTTTAATGCAAATCACGCCATAAGTCTTTGTGCAGTTAGGCTGATTAACGCCGGTTCCTGCCGGCCGGTATCCTGCGTGAACGGCCTCCTACTAATTCGACGCACCGCCATCCGCGCGAATGTGTTGGCCGGTAACCCAGGCTGCATCGTCACTGGCCAGGAACGAAACGACTGCGGCAATATCACTGGGGTGCCCAAGTCGTTTGAACGGCGATAGGTCACGAAAGAACTCCTTCCGTGCCTCGTCGCTGGCGGCGAACATCCCAGGCTCGGTGGCCCCAGGGCGAACACTGTTGACCGTAATCCCTCGCGCCCCAAGTTCGTGCGACATCGAAACAAGCATCGCGTCGACACCCGCCTTGGTCGCTGAATACGCACCGGTTCCCACGCGAGGGCGTTCGGCCAGCTGCGATGAGACAAAGATCAACCGTCCACCGTCGCTGAGCCGTCGCGCAGATTCGCGCAGAGTCAAGAATGCACCGACAAGATTAACAGAGACCAACGTCTTGAAATCATCCAATTCGACTTGCGCGATCGGACCGCCTCCGCCAACTCCCGCATTCGCCACGACAGCATCTAAACCGCCGAATTCTGAGCACGCGGACTCGAACATTTTCTCAATGGCAACTTCGTCAGTAATGTCTGCCGAATACGCGATCGCAAGACCACCTGAATCAGCAATCTCCTGGACGACTCTTTCCGCGGAGTCACGATCGTTTCCATAGTGGACCACCACGCGATATCCGTTACCGGCCAATCGTCTACAGATCTCACTGCCAATGCCGCCCGATCCACCTGTGACCAGTGCGGTTCGGTCATTGGACTTTGCTGATCTTTTCGAATTCATCTTACAGATACTCTCCGTTGGCCCCCTTCCCGGTGGCGGATGATTCGCTCGGAAAGAAACGTTCTGATGCAGGGCTCGCAAATCAGTGCAATGATCGCGAGTGACAATTCAGTCGTGACTATTTTTTAGCGGCCGCTTCGACTGCTTTGATGACGTCGGCTGGCTCGGCTCGATTTTTGTAATCCGCATCAAGGAACGCGTAGGTGATCTTGCCGGACCGGTCGATGACATAGGTCGCCGCAAGCGGTAGTTCCATCGCATGGTTCCCGTTGTACTCAGGCAGTTTTAGTTTGTCGCGATACGCTGGAATGATCGCTTCCGGAAGATCGAATACGAGCCCGTACTTTCGTGCCACAGCATTGCCTTGATCGTGCAAGGCCACGATGCCCAGATCATTTGCCTCAGCCGTTTCCTTGGCCTTTTCTGGTAATTCGGGGGTGAGCACAACCAGCTTTGCACCGGCATTTTCGATCTTGTCCATGTTCTGCTGCATCGCGCGAAGCTGAATGTTGCAATAAGGGCACCAACCTCCTCGGTACCACACCAGCACGATCGGCCCTTGATTCCAAAGACTGCTTAGCTTGACACTCTTGCCGTCCCAGCCTGACAACTGGGCATCGATCGCCGCGTCACCAACTTGCTTAGCAGTGTTTTCAATGTTGGTCTCACGGACAGTCTCGATACCCCGAGCGTACGTTTGACGCACATTTTCAGGCAGTCGCTCCGCGCTTGCGGCCACCTTCTCTTCAAGCAGTTTGGAAAGCATTGGTGTATTTCCTGTATCTGTTGGTTTGATCGATTGGGGTTGTGGATTCGCACTCTGCGCGCTCGCAGTGTTGACGCTCAAAACGAGGGCAAGCAAGAGCAAGGCGAGAGGGATTGTTTTCGTGTTCATTTTCGTTGTTTCCTTGGGGGGAATTGAGAGCTCGATGTGACATGGCGGCCGCACTGGAGACCAGCATCTGTTGATGCCCCTCATGCCGTGTTCGTATTGGCGTTAAGTTGGATGCTGAGCCTTCGATGCGCGTGCACTGCCGTTGTCACCTAGATAGGACGAAATTCGGCTGTAGCGAGAAAACAGGCTGGTTGGAGCAATCGTCACGATCCTTAACGCGGTAAAGACGAAAGGCTACTTGGGAGCGGAACGCAGGAAAAACTCGAAGACCAAAGCGCCCTTCATTGCCGCGGTTGCATAGAGGCTGTGTGAACAATCAGTCAGTCATCTGCCCGCCACAGTCGCGACACTTGTCTTGACCGGTCGGTCTAATTGAACGCTAAAGAATGGTGAAGGCTTGCTCCTCTGAACGATCGCGCACATTTTAGCCAAACTCCCAGCCTTCCCTTCTGTTACCTGCCGTCCCTAGGAAATCATGCCAACCGCATATCTCGCGAATTGCTGCAACGCCGTTTTCCCAAACGCCCCGCGACCCAGCACATGAATCCTAATGACTAGGGCGATCAAGGATTTTGCCGTGGGGCGAGTGTCAACGGAATCGGGAATCTTGCCAAGCTTCTTGCCTCTCTCGATTCGTCCTTCAAAAAACGCAACGACGTTTTCAATTTCCTCCGAAACAAGTTGCTTGACATCATCATCGTGTGACGGAAATTCCATCGCGGTGTCGAACAGCAAGCATCCTTTCTTGTCAGGATCGTTCAGTGTGGCTTTTACGAGGGAAAGAAAAAAACATCGCGATCGCTTCACGCCGATCATTGACCGTTTCCAGCATTCGCAACTTACCGGCCCTGCGTTCACCGCGGTACTTCAGCTGCGCACGCACGAAAAGATCATGTTTCCCGTCAAATGTGTTGTACAGACTCCCCCGTTCGATTCCTGTCGCTGCTGTGACGTCAGAGATCGATGTGGCGGCATATCCCTTTTCCCAGAAGGCCTCCTTCGCCCGCTCGATCACGTCCGATTGTTCAAATGATTTTTCCCAGGGCATGTCCGCCTCACGCGTACAATATTCTTGATTCGTCCACCAAACATGCGTCTTATTGACCGATCGTTCAACACAATGCAAAGCCTCAGTTCTGGTTCCAGGAGCGGTCAAAGGTGACAGATATTGAATCGGCCGTTTGGGCAGCTGCGGTAGTGAGTGAGCGCATGTGAAAGAAAAGCGACGCGACCTGTTTCTTGGCCATTCTTGATATCGGACTTGCCACGCTGCGGTAGCCGACGGCGGAGATAGGCATGGCAAATCTACGACACCGACGCAGTTTCGATCGGACCGCGCTCCGCGGAGGATTCCGCAGCGGTCGCATCGACTGACGAGAGAATGCCCCAGAGCGACTGGTCACCTTGACCGAAAATCGGTGCTTGACCGTGGTTTGTCAAAAACTTCGCCATGCCCCGTTGAAATCAAGTCAAATGCATTGGTTATCCCGCCTGCTCCTCGTGGTGCAGGCCGGGTCGCCAGCACGCTATGATTCCCACGACGAAGAAATTCAAAAATGCCTGAAAAACCAATGTGTGAACTGATGCCTGTACGAATACCGACTCTCACCAACATCGTCCGCGGTTTTGCAATCGTGTCGCTGATCGTCTGCTTCAGCGCGACCTCAAGAGCGGATAACTGGCCTCAGTTTCGCGGCCCCAATGCCAATGCACTGTCGACGCGGCCATTGCCGACGACTTGGTCGGACCATGATGGGGCGACACAGAACATTCGATGGAAAATCCCTGTCGCTGGCGAAGGCTGGTCGCAGCCGGTCGTTTGGAGCAAAAAGGTGTTCCTGACCGCCGCGGTGCCATTGTCGGATGCAGACAGTGGTCCGGAACCTTACTCTGGTGGCGGTGGGCGTGCGCGGAAGGACTTGATGGAGACAGAGTTTCTTTATCAAGTCATTTGCGTCGATGCCGATTCGGGTGCCGAAGTTTGGCGAACGACTTGCAAGGCAGGAAAACCACCGATCCCGCGCCACAACACGAACACGTACGCTACCGAAACGCCGATGACCGACGGCAAGCGGGTCTATGCCTACTTTGGCATGAACGGCATCTACGCATTGGACATGGAAGGGAAAGTTCAATGGCAACAGGATCTTGGCGTCTTCGAGATGAGAGCGGATTGGGGAACCGCCAGTTCGCCGACTCTTTTTGGTGGCAAGTTGTTTGTCCAAGTTGACAATCAAGTCGAGTCATTCTTGATTGCGTTGGACGCGGAAACCGGCGATGAAATCTGGCGCGTCGCACGCGATGAAAAATCGCAATACAGCAGCCCAATGATTTGGCAGAACTCGTTGCGAAACGAACTGATCATCGGCGGGATGATCTATCGGTCTTATGATCCCGCGACGGGCAAGCTACTTTGGAAACTTGACATGGCGAAGGGACGCAGTTCCGCGACGCCAGTTGCCGACGGCGACAAGCTTTTCGTTGGTAACGAGCTGAGGAGTCGTGGGGGCGAAGACGATGGTGGAGGACGACTATTCTGCGTCAAACCGGGCGGCAGCGGCGATATCACTCCACCAGACGATTCTCCAGAAAGTGAATTCGTTGCGTGGTGGATCGAAAAAGCTGACATGCAGATGGCATCGCCGACGATCTGCAACGGGAAAATTTACCTGTTCGAACGCAGCGCGGGCAACATGCGCTGCGTCAACATGGAAACAGGCGAGACCGTTTACCGCCAGCGTTTACGCGGTGCGAAAGCTTTCTGGGCGTCGCCGTGGACAGATGGAACACGTGTTTTCTCGCTTGATTCAAACGGAATGACTCATGTCTTATCGTCGTCGGACAAGTATGAATTGCTGGCCGCCAATGAATTCGATCAGCAGACTTGGAGCACTCCCGCCCTGGCTGACGGACGGATCTATTTGCGAACGAGCGAAAATCTGTACTGCATCGAAAACCAGTCGCCCGTCGATCGGCAAGCGAAGTAGTTACGAAGGGCTGGTTCGCACCCAGGGCCGACGCATACTAACTCGTTGGTATTCCAAGGACTTGCGCGAGGAAGTTTGGGTTCCAACCGGCCATTCGGCGACGCATCGCGATGCTTTCCTTGTTGTCGACTTGCTTTAGTAGGCTGATTGCGAACCGTTTGAGCCATGCCAAGTTGTCCGCGAGTATTCGGTTTCGCACTCGGCTTTCGTCCTCGCGAAACGTGACATCCAGGCACCAGTGAAGCGTATTCTCGATGCCCCAATGACCTCGCACGCATGCTGCGAACCGCTTCACTCCGAGCGCGAGCGAACTGATGTAGTAGCGAACATCACTGGTCCACTTCTTCCCGCTTTCACTCATCCGAATCACAACACCAATGGTCCGCATGTTCTTCCATTTCTCCTTCCCCACCAGTTCTTCAGGGACGGGCAATTGATAGTAGATCAATTCATCGTTGCGGCCGTGTCCCTTGACCCGCTCGACGTGCTTCCGGACGGTGGTGTCGGCAAAGTCGTTTTCCATGTGCCTTGTGATGTAGTCGATCACGGCATCATGCAGTGTTCCCTGATTGCCTTTGAGTGCCAAAACGTAGTCGCCTTTGCCATCGACAATTTTCGCCGCGATGTTCCTTTGGCATCCTGCTGCGTCGATGGTGACGACGGACTTCTTGATCTCGATTTGGT
The DNA here is from genome assembly GCF_007860125.1 of Rubripirellula tenax. Taxonomy (NCBI): domain Bacteria; kingdom Pseudomonadati; phylum Planctomycetota; class Planctomycetia; order Pirellulales; family Pirellulaceae; genus Rubripirellula; species Rubripirellula tenax. Next base: position 634,942 of record NZ_SJPW01000006.1, on the reverse strand, counting down.
CCAGAAGTTCAGGGATTGCGGTGATTTCGTTCGACTTTTCGGCCGTCGCCAATTGTCCCAAGCTGATCCCACGCGTTACCGCCCAAGCACTGACCAGAAACAGCGGACCAAGACCACCGGCCCGATCATGGCTACGACGAAGAGCCTTACCATCGATTGCCACAATATCCAGTTCACCTTGCTTTGGCTTACCAGAGAGCCGTTTGATCCAACGCTCGAAACAGGATTGAAACGCCGCTGGTTTGAGCGTCATCAACACGCGACCGATGGTGTCATGCGAGGGAACCCCCGAGGGCAACTTCAAACGATCTTTCAGCCAGTCTTCATTGCTCTTGGCCCAAACGCCGATCGCCTTGGGGCCGTCTGCACCAGCGATGACCGCCATGATGCTGATCACGATGATGTCGCCAAGCAGATGCCGCTGGTTGACGTGCGAACGCGGGTCAGGCAGTTCGGCAAAGTCATTGAGAATATCTTCAACACAGATCTCAGTCGTCTTTTTCTTGGCCACGTCGCTGCCCGGGTAACATCGTTTTGAAAACACAAAGTCGACAAAACGAATCATCCCGGATTCAAACCAACCGCGCTAGCCCAGATTGCCTAAAGTGCGCGTCGGCCCTGGGTTCGCACCGGCCGGTAGTTGGCGTGACCGATCGGTGAAACCGGCCCTAGCTGCTCCCAATTTTGTTTGATTCTTCAAAAACGATTCTTTGAGAACCTCTCTACGCATAAACCCGAGAGCGATCCCCATGAAACCAATCGCGTTTTTACTGTTCGCCTTGATGCCAATGATGGCTAGTGCTGCGGATTTCCAGCCGGATGAATCGCTGGTCTACAAGGAAGCTGCAGTTCAAACCAACAACGGTACGGGGGTCAGCGAAACGCTTCGCGTGGGGTCATGTGCGGGTTTCGGGTTTGATCCCAAGCAGGCTTTCGATCTTCTTGACTCGCGTCCCCACTTTCGAGTTGTTGATTAGCAACTTTTTCGCTCGCTTTACCATATCGGAAGAACTGTCGGGATGGCCGAGTCCGAACTGTGTGGATAGCTCGGAAAGTGTAGCAGTCGTGTACTTGCGGCACAGGTAGGCCGCGATGTCTCGCCCCCCGGCGTGACTGCGGAAACCACGGTAGTCGTTGACAGAAACTCCGTACTCTTTGGCCGTCACCAACATCACTTGATCGACCGTCACCGCTGATGTCCGGCGAGCTAGCCGATGATGCTCAGCGTCGTCCTCGTTCGCTGCGAGAGCCAACATTCGCCTGAAGAAGTCTTCTCCACCGTAGACCCAGTCCCTCAGGCGATCCACCTTGGGATCATTCGGGCAGTTCATTCCCGATTTGACAAACCGCCGGTAGGCCGATGCTGTGTCACTGCCTCCATTGAGCCCGCTCCAGTAGCGATGGTGCTCGTCGTAGGCAATCCAATCGACGCGCCGACTCTTGCGGGCATAGCCAGAGTAACTGCTATGCGAATACGCTTCGGGCGATTCCGCAAGTGGCTTGCCACCGTTGCAAGGGTTCAAGTGGATGTAACGACTCAAGTTCCAGTAGTACCCTTCGTCCTCGACCGGAAAGGCTTTGTAGCGGCCTTGAAACAGATGACCGCTACGTCGATTGCGTTTGGCGTACCAATTTGCATATCCGCTGAGCCAGTGCTGCATCCCGCGAGCGAGGTTAGGCTGCGGCGTCCGGATCAAAGCGTGAATATGATTTGGCATCCAGCAGTAGGCGACCACCAACCATCCACTGCGATCGACTTCGTCGACCAATCCCTGAGTGAACCGTTCAAAATGACTCTGGTCATGAAAGAGTTTCCGGCGTCCCTCTCCACGGGTCACGACGTGGTAGATCGCGTTCGCATACTCCAGTCTGGGCCGGCGTGGCACGAGGACATTCCAGTCAGGCTAGGAAATTCCAAAACACACATTTTCTCCGACGATCAATAACCCGTCAACCCCGAAACCCAAACATGACCCGACGCGCAGCGTTTCCCCGAATTTGCACATCGACGGATGTTTGCCTGCGATGCCAATCGCACCTGTTTCCGTAGCCCTCCACTGTGCCCAGATTTTCCAACGAGCAAGCCGGTCGATACGAAATTCTGTCTCACCCAGAAGCTTCCAATGACCTTCCCGTTCGTCGAAACACTCCAGGCAAATCCGCCTCAGGTGTAAATCTTCGTACGTACCATACCCATTCCAGGCGTGGAAAAACGCATCTCCTACGAAATACCCGAACTGGTTCAGTAAGCCTGTGACCACCGACGTACCGCCCCGGTATGACCCCAGCACGGCAACTGTCGAAAACGCTTGCGTCTTCACTGCAAATCCTTCCCCCGTTTACGAGGTTGCTCGTTCGTTCAAAACTCGGATGCGATGGCTTCACCTGATGCCCGGCTTCCGAGTGAGCCCCAGAGCCCATAAGGGCTCTTTGAACCTGGAACTGTTGGAAGTGTTGGGTCCATGACGGTCCCATTTTCTCGAACGCTGCCGTGACTTCCGTCTCCAGCATCAATGGAGTCAGTTACAAAACGAACTGCGCCGTCCGACATCATTGCATGCGCGCCACCTGGATGACGACTTGCTGCACTGAGCACGCCCTCATCAAGTAAGTCTGTTATCGAATCGAACGAGCTATTCCAGGTACAGCTTTGCCGATTCGGTGGCAAAATCGTTTGAAAGCCAGTATATCCGACTCGACCACACGCCCATTTATGTCCACGCCGATTTGTGGAGTCAGCACCTGCTTCTGGAGTTCCAGGTATCCAAAATCTTGGTCGCGAAGTATCCAAGAAGACGGAGCAGTAGTTTGGATTTGTCCTCAGTTCGACATCAGATGCCGCAACCTGAGATCGAGAATCTCCGTCACCAAGGTCGGTGATGATTTCGCCCATGGCGATCGTGTTTGAGAGACCGTCCGAGATGTTGTTGAAACTCATCACTTTACGATTTACAAAAACGCCGCGGCATGACTCCCGAGTTCGCAATGCAGTTGTCGAGGTGATGCGCCCCACAGGGTCTTCAGGGCCCACATTGGTTTGTTGAACTGCATCCCCGACACAAAATGAATAATTCGTGCGCCCGAAAGCAGGGAGCCCTACGCCTGGGTCACTCGGGCACCTTAGCAGGGCGATCTCCGTCATCCAAGGTTCATACCGATGTGCTTGCTGGTCCGCCAGGCTAACATTGGGATGGGGGCCCATGGGAGCGTAAAACGTCCCAGGAGCACCGACAGTTACCGGATAGACGTTCGAAATCTTCTCCCAAAGCGGTTGCTGTTCCATAAACGGCAGCAGACCTGGAAAAGCGCTCAACTCATTCCCGTTGTGCCCACCTGCCTGTTGAGGAGTTGGACCAGGAATCCCACCACCCATCAACGGTCCGGCGAAGAAAGTTCCACCCATTTGCTTTGGCAGATTTTTAAATGCCGAGTGGTAGTTGTGAATCGCTAACCCTAGCTGCTTAAAATTATTTCCGCAGCTCATGCGTCTCGCCGCTTCGCGAGCCGCTTGTACTGCCGGCAAAAGCAAGCCGACGAGAACACCAACGATAGCGATCACCACGAGCAGCTCAACGAGTGTAAATGCTCGGAAACGAACAACTTTTTTCATAAGATTCACTGCCCCAGATTTTCGAATTCGCAAACGACATTTAATGATTTTAGACGGAGGGACCATCTCTTTCAGCATTCTCTGGCGGAGTAAGGTTTTAGATAGTTGCCACGTCCACTGACAATTCTAATCCGTCAGGCCTACTGATAGTTGACCGTCCAGCCGCCTAACGACCTGCCTTGCGAATTGTTTCGTCACTCCGGTGGCGGAGTCTTCTTCGGGCGACCCCGCGGACGCAAGGTTGACTCCAGGTCATACCGGCGAGCGATTGATTCTACCCAAGCTTCACCGCCAAAGGGGCTTCCACGCTGAACGCACCATCGCAGCCTTTCCAATTCGCGATCCGACAATGTCCGCCGCACCCAACCGATCCAATCGGGGCGTCTGGCAATCGGCCACGGTGTCAGTAGCGAACGCTCGGTTGTCGTGCCTGAGTTCCAACGCCAGAGGCTTCCGAATCGCCAGTCCTCGGGTGATTGACAGAGCTCTGCCGAGAAGGCGTTTCGTTCGACGTAACGATTGACCGTCAGGAAATGCTCATCGTCTTGAACGGGGAACGACTTGTATCGGCCCTGGTACAGATGGCCCCGGCCCGCCGAGTGATGATGGGCGTGATAGCGCTGAGTATGCGTCAACTGCAACCGCTGGGCGAATCTCGACATTTCACCATCCTGTCGCGGACGAACGACCATGTGCCAGTGATTGGGCATCACGCAGTAACTGAACAGATCAATCTCGAAACGGGTGACCGCGTCGACGAGGATTCGTTCGAAGGCTTCATAGTCGGCCATCTTCTCGAACAGCTCAGTCCGCCAATTGGCACGATTGAGCATGTGGTAGATCGCACCGGCAGCGTCCGCCCGCTTGGCTCTTCCCATCGCCCGATTCCAGTCGCGTTAAAGCTGGATTCTAACAAAATGCCAGGCATGGCGCATAGAAACGGTACCTGACACCTTTTCCTTGTCTGTTCATCGGCGTCGGTGCAAACGACCCAACGGCCGGTGCCATAAAACTCTCGTATCAGGGTCGACGACCAACCTGATCCGCCCACCGAACTTCGATACGCATGAGGCATGAAATAGACATCGCAGTCGTGCTGCGATAGGAGTAGTTCAACGGTGCCGTCATCCGATCCATTATCGATGATCGCAAACCGGTCAACGCCCAAACTGCGATAGTGCCGCAGCGTGTCGGGCAATCGCAATCGTTCGTTGAAAGTGATCATGACGCATAAGACCTTGTCCAGCGGCAGCGAAGGCAGTCGCCTGGAAACCTGCAAGTCAACAAAGGCATTCGACATAGCATTTTGCAGTTCCGGCAATTCAGTAGGCGGCTTTCCACTCTCTGGATTCGCCGAGTGCTCCCACCCCAGCACGAGCGGAGTTCCCTGCCCAAGAGCTCGACAAGTGTCGGTGTACCAATCAATCGCGATCGACTTTCGGATATCGCCGACTTCACAGTAGTCGGCCAACCGACCAATCTCGAATTCCGGTTCGCGTCGCAGACGTTCGTAGTCAAAAACAAAATGTTCGACGCCCTCGAGGCTCGAATCCCGGCAACGGATCAGGTCGTGAACAATGTCCTCTACGTCCCCGCGAGGCCACCATGGGTGCCCGTTGGGAGACTTTGATTTTCGCCAAGCCGAAATGATCGATTCAGCATCCCGGGATACTGAGACCAGTTTCGCAGCAGATCCGCCATCACTTGTCCAAGCATCGGTCAATTCAGGTACCAATTTGCACAGCGTCGGATGCTTGCCAGCGATACCACATGCATCTTCTTCCACCGCTCGCCATCTCGCCCACTCACTCCACCGCGAAAGACGCTCAACACGAGTGGCAAAGTCAGCTCGGTGACTCCAATTTCCCTCACGCTCGTCAAAGCACTCCAGACATAGCCGCCTTAGGTAAACATCTTCGTAAGTCCAATACCCGTTCCACGCGTTGAAGAACGCGTCTCCGACGAAAAAACCGAAGTGCTTAAGCAGTCCCGTAACAACAGAGGTGCCGCCACGGTAGGAACCCAGTACGGCGACGGACGATAACTTGGGCCTATTCACACCGGACTCTTCTTCTTAAAGCGATGAAACACGTCAAACTCAAAAGTCTGCCGCAATGGGCTCGGCCGATCCACGACTACCGAGTGCCCCCCAAAGTCCGTAAGGGCTTTTCGATCCTGGAACCGTCGGAAGCGTTGGATCCATCGCGGTGCCATTCTGGCGAACGCTGGCATGACCACTGTTCCCCGCTTCGATCGAGTCAGTGATGAACCGAACCGCACCGTCGGCTAAGAGGACATGAGCGCCTCCTGGATGTCGACTCGCGGCGCTAAGCACTCCCTCATCCAGCAAGTCCGTAACATTCCCGAAGGAACTGTTCCAAGTACAACTTTGTCGGTTCGGTGGCAGGATTGTTTGAAACCCCGTGTATCCTACGCGACCACACGCCCATTTATGGCCGCGCCGATTTGTTGGAATCGTCCCCGCTTCCGGAGTCCCTGGCAACCAGAAACTTGGGCGTAACGGATCAATCATCGTTGCGCAAGCGTTTGGATTTGTCCTTAACTCCACCGCGGATGCGCCGATCACCGATCGCACATCGCCGTCACCAAGATCGGTAATGACTTCTCCCATCGCGATCGTGTTCGACAACCCGTCTCGGATATCGGCAAAGCTCGTAAACATTCGATTTACAAAAACTCCACGGCATGATTCACGAGCTCGTTGTGAGGGAATTGAGGTAAAGCGTCCCTCGGGATCCCCCGGCCCTATGTTTGTTTGTTGAATCGCATCACCAACACAAAATGTGAAATTGGTTCTTCCCAGTGCCGGTAGACCAACGCCCGGATCGCTCGGGCATCGAAGCGTTTGAATCTCTGCCATCCATGGTTCATACAAATGAGCCGCTTGCTCGTCCAAGTTCATATTGGGGTGTGGCCCCATCGCGGCGAAGTACGTTCCGGGGCTTCCAACCTGGACTTCGTAAACATTGCTAATCTGCTCCCAGAGTGCCTGTTGCTCCATGAAAGGCAACAGTCCCGGAAAGGCACTCAACTCATTGCCGTTCGTGCTACCAGCCTGCTGCGGAGTTGCCCCTGTGACATAGCCAAAGGTACCGCAGAAAACCGTTCCGCCCATTTGCTTCGGCAGATTTTTGAAGGCTGAGTGGTAGTTGTGAAGTGCCAAACCAACTTGCTTGAAGTTATTTCCGCAACTCATACGTCGGGCGGCTTCGCGAGCGGACTGCACTGCCGGCAAAAGTAATCCGACCAAAACGCCGATGATCGCAATCACTACAAGTAACTCGACGAGCGTAAAGGCTCGAAAACGAACGAGATTTTTCTGCATCAGATTCACTGCCCCAGACTTGCGACGACCCACGTTATTTGCACCAATTCTACACGAAACTACCTCGCGATTTTACTACCCATTCAAGAAGCGATGCCTCGCAAAAACGACTTGACCACGGCCGATTCCGAAAACTGGGGCCGTTCCACCGATGACCACCCTGCCGTGCGAAGATTCGAGTAGAAATCGCGACTATGAAGTAGCTCTTCGATGATGCGTGCCCAGCTTGCCGCGTCTTGATACTCGTCGACAAGAACCCCGCCGCCTCCGACGCTTTCAGGAAGCCCTCCGCGGCGGCTAGCGATGACCGGAACTCCCGCCGCTTGAGCTTCGGGCACGACCATCCCAAACCCCAGGGCGATTGCACGGGGATTTACCGGCTGAAAACGACCTTCTCCATGTAGTTATCGTCCCAGCCAGCGTTGAGCCGCTTGTTTTTGACTCCGCACTTAGCCGTCTTTTCTTGCTTGAGCAGACTTAAAGCTGTCCGTCTGAGCGTACTAAAGTTCTCGTCCCCATGCCCTTTGCGAATGCGACACTGGTCTTCGCCGAACGTCACATCCAACTGCCAATGGCAACTGTTTTCGATGCCCCAATGATCTCGCACCGCACCGGCGAACAATTCCCCGTCTACCACTTTGTTGAGGATGTAGTAACGCACCGCGATCTCGTCGCCTTTACGACGCTGTGTGTTATTGATCGACATGCCGATCGCACATAGATCCTTCCAACGACCTGCGTCAGGAAGGTCGTCGGGAACTTCACACAAGTAGTAGCTACGCTCGTCGATACGTCCGTGACCGGTTTCCTTCGTGTGATGCTCGGATACCTTGATTCTTGCAAAGTCATCTTCAAGGTGATCCAGAAAGAATGCCTTGATTCCCTCATGCAGCGTCGGTTGATTTCCTTTTACCGCCAAGCAATAGTCCGCACCTTCGTCAACGATCCTTGCAGCGATCTCGGTTTGGCATCCCATCGCGTCGATCGTCACCAAACCCCCGGAAACGTCGATCATTTCGAGCAGCTTGGGGATCGCTGTGATTTCGTTGCTCTTCGCGTCGACGACTGTTTGACCAAGACTGATGTGATTGTCCGTCGCCCACGCACTGACCATGTGAATGGCTGCCTTGCCGGTGGCCGTGTCATAGCTTCGACGAAGCGTCTTGCCGTCGATCGCAATGACTTGGCCGTCGGTAATCTTATGCAACTGGGTGATCCACTGAAGCAACATCGGTTCAAACTCTTCAGGCTTGATCGCGTTGAGAATCGCGTTGAAACGATCGTGCGAAGGGACCCCTTGGGTCATATCAAGGAACTTTGCAAACCACTCCTTCTTTGTGTTGGCAAACTTTGCAATCGCAACAAAATCATCCGCGCCCGCGATGACCGCACAGATGGTCATGAACAAGACATTGACCAATGGATAAACAGGTTCGCCCGGACGCGGGTCCGAGACGGCCTTGAGCTGTTCAACCAACGAAGCGGAGCGTTCCATCGAGTGAATCCGAAGCGAGTCGATTCGCCCGGCCGCTGCAAACCAGCCACCCAATCACGAACCCTTGCTCAGCTTCGCAGTTTGCCCAGTGTGGCGCAATCGCCCTGGGTATTGGGCTCGTGCACTTCCGCTATGAATCAACTCGGCAACCGATCAGGGACGGATCGTTAAGTACGATTGAGCCAGACTTCATTTGTTTTCCAACGAGTCAACCGGGAATCTCACGCGGTGCAGGGCCTTGCCCTGATCGTCGAAGAAAGTAACACCAAGTGTTTCCCCAACGATGAATTGCAAGAATCCTCCGCTGGGTTCGGTGGAACTATAGGACTGTTGGATCAAACCCCTGGGGTCAGTTCCATATTCCGCGCCTGGGGAAACACCCATGCGTGAATTTTCATCGTTCAAAGCGCCGCAGGCAAACTCATGGACGCCAGTCGGGTGGACACTGTGGTATTGCCAGTGCCGATCGCCACAGACGAGAAACAAGTTTTCGATTCGGTTCTCGTTTACCCATTTGAAAAACGAATCGGCTTCGTGACGGAAACCAGCCAACGATGCGTGATTGTCTTTCTTGTAGGCGTCGTCGGGGCCAACCATCGGCGTCGGACTGATCAATAGCTTCCACTTTGCATCGCTTGCCTTCAACTTCGCTTGCAACCAATCACGTTGTTCCGTGCCCCAAATCGACTTCTCCGGTCCGTCAGGCGCCTCATTTGCGGATCGATAATCGCGTCCTTCCGTCATCCAAATTTGAACATCGTGGCTGACCCGAATCGTACGATACGTCACGGGGTTCGGTGCATCATTGGGTACGATCGGCAACTGCTCGCGGAACATGCCGATGCCCGTCATGGGTAAGGGCAATCGGTTCGTTTCGTTGTCAGAATCGTTGAAGCGAAAATCGTGGTCATCCTTGGACCAATACGTGGGCGTATCCTGAAAGAAATCGATCAATCTTGGAAAGCGAAACTGTTCGTGCCAACATCGACGAAGCTCTTCTTGCGTTTCGCAGACACGGTACGGGTTGTCGTAGTAAACGATGTCACCCGTCCCGACAAAGAACTCGGGCTGCAAGTTCTTCATTGCCGTGAATGCCGGGAAACCCAATCGTTTGTCTTCATCGGTTGCCGTCAACGGTCCGCTCGCTTTTCCCGCTTTACCGTGCATGAACTTGATGTAGTTCATACAACTTCCGACGATAAACGTTACATCACGATGGCCGTTGGCACCGGGTAGAGTGCGGAACGAACATGTCGGGCCAAGAGCCGTGAACGTCGGCGAAACACCATAGATCGCTCGAAAAAAATACTTCGTATCGGGCGTCAACTTGCTTAGTTTGGTCCGAACGATGAAGTCGCGTTGGGGTAGCGCCTGTTGAAAATCCGTTCGTTCTGAATCTGCGAAATCTTCTCTCGTTGACCATTCGAAACAAGCGACTCCCTGTACGCCAGGAACGTCGCCATGGTGATCCAGTTCATTGCCAAGCGTCAATCGCGTTTGCAACAACACCGAGGTGTCGGATACTTCACCGGACATGACGCCCTGACCGAGAGTCAAGCTGCGGTCGACAGACGCCACACTTCTTGCCGATGCAACGCCCGCAGATCGCGCCATGGCGACACCGGGATAGAACTGGACCCACCACGGGGTCCCGCCGACATCGAGCTTCGAAACGTCGCTCAAGCGACCGTCCGCCGCGATCTTGTAGCAGACGATTCTTCCTGACCCCTGACCGGCTGCGACCAGGAACCGCCCATCGGGAGAAAGATTGAACGACCGCACATTCTTTTCGGTTGGCGTTCTATCAATGAAACTCATCCGTCCGACTTCTTCGTCGATTCCAAAGACCGCAATACTTCCCTGGACGCGATTGGCGATGAACGCAAACTTGCCGTTTGGGTGAACTTCGACGTGTGAAGTCGAACCCTTCCCAGTGTACTCCGGCGGCAGACTCGATTCGGTTTGAAGATGATCCAGCGTTCCGGTTCTTTTGTTGAACCGGTACGCCGTGATGCTGCGGCCGGCTTCATCACTTCCGAATGCAAAACGACCGCCCGGGTGCAACCAAAGATGACGCGGGCCGGCTGGTTCCGTTCTCTTGATCTTCGGCGGATCGTTCAGCGACAGTTTCCCAGTGACTGCATCGAAACGCAATTGAGTGATGGCGTTGGGGCGAGTATGAGGCACAAACGCGAAACGGCCGCTCGGGTCCAACGCTATGCCGTGCGCCCGTTCGTCGATCGTCAACAATTCAATCGGTTCGTTTGACAAACGGCCTTCACCGACAATGCGATGCACGCTCACTTGTCCCGTCGCGAAATACGACGCGAGCAAGAATTGGCCGGACGGGTCGATGGTCAAGTACGATGGCTTGGCGGGAACCGCTACCGATTGCAATTGTTCGAACCCGTCCGGTCCAACGCGATAGACGCCCACGGTCGAAGGCCCGCTCGACGCGACATAGAAATTCAACCCGGTTGAATCAAAACAGCTCGCCCCTGGTTGCCCATCGTTGGCGATTCGATCACGAAGTTGCAATGCTCCGTCATTGTCGATCGAAAGGATCGCCAGTTCCTCTTGCTTCGCCAAAGACAGCACCAATCGCTGCTCATCGCCGTGCGCGGTCTGCGGCGAAAATGCGGATAGCGTCGCGAGGACGAATACGATTCCGCAAATGGTGTGCGGCACACTCTTGAAAAGTTTCAAACTCATCCTATCCATTCAAAATGTCCGTCTGGCGAGTGATAAGCAAAACGAAAGCTGTATCGATCACATCGCAGGAAATGGAGCCCATCTATTCGATGGATTCAGAGAATATAGCTTAGCGAGAGTGCGCCGATGAAACCGCATATTCCAATGATGGTCTCGACGATCGTCCACGACATCAAGGTTTCCTTCTCCGTCAGACCGAAGAACTTGCTGACCAGCCAAAAACCGCTGTCGTTGACGTGCGACAGAACCGTCGATCCGGAAGCGATGGCGATGGTCAACAGTGCGTAGTCGGAGCTAGATAAGCCCGACATTTCCGGCAACAACGGAGCAATGATCGCGGCGGTCGTGACCATCGCCACGGTCGCGGAACCCTGGGCGATGCGGACGAGCGCCGCGATCAGGAAGGCCAGCACAAAGATGTTGATGTTGGATTGAACAATGGCTTCTGCCATCACCGTCGCCACGTTGCTGTCGATCAAAATTTGCTTGAAGACACCACCCGCGCCCGTGACAAGAATGATGATTCCAGCAGGCGCAAGGGCGCTGTTGCTAAGCTCCATGATTTGCTCGCGTGAAAACCCTTGTTTTCGGGCAAGAAACCAAGAGGCGGCGAAGATCGCAATGATCAATGCAGTGAACGGGTGCCCGACGAAGGAGATCAGCTTCAAAGGCAGACTCTGTTTTGGAATACTTTCAGAAAACCCCGTCAGTTTCAAACTGGCCTGCAAAATTTGCTCGCGCTCGGCTGGTGACAGTGCATCATCGGGGTCGACCGAGTTGACAAGAGCACCAAGAGCCAACACGTCGGCCGCTTTGTCTTCGGAAAGCGTTGACGTGTGAACCGCCAAGTTACCACCGACGTGATCGATCAGTTCGATTTGGTAGCCGTCGCCCGACTCGATGACCGACAAGCGTGGCTGGTCAATGCTTGCCGCCGATTGCTGGGTTGCCGATGACGAAACGACGACCATGGTCTTGGCGGGTTTATAGACCTCCGACGCCACCGCTTGGATCAGAATCAAGACGATTGGCAACAACAGAACCATGAAGACGCGGGTGAACGACGGAAGATCTTCGTCGGCAAATTTCTTGGCGAGATGTTCGATGGAAAACTCTTCCGGAATTCCCTTGGTGATATTCTTCGAAACGAAACTGCCAAAGACCGGTCCGGCCAGTACGGCCGTCGGAAAGCCGATCAACACGCCGTACAGGATGACCAGGCCCATGTTCGCACCCAATTGTTCCGCCACCATGATCGGTCCCGGAGTCGGCGGGACGAACGTATGTGTCACCCCCAAACCCGCCAACAGCGGAATCCCATAATACAGCACCGGCTTACCCGTCTTCCGAGTCAGCGCGTAGACGATGGGGATGATGATCACCAGTGCGACGTCAAGAAACACGGGGATCGAAACCAAGAAACCTGTGATCACCATCGCCCATGTCGCGTTCTTTTCGCCAAACCTCTTCAGCAGCGTGTACGCCAGCGCCTCGGCACCACCGGAGGCTTCGAGCAGTTTTCCGAAAATGGCCCCCAATCCCACCACGGTTGCCACGAACCCGAGGATCCCTCCCATACCCGACTTGATACTGTCGTTGATGGTCAGCAGGTCCATACCTGACATCAGCCCGACGTAGTAACTGGCCAGGATCAAGGCAACAAACGCGTGAACCTTTGCCCACAAAATCAGAACCAGGAGAATCGCGATCGCGCTGACCGCAGTGAATACGGTGCTTGCAAGAGTCGCGTCTTCGGCAACCGTTGCCAGCAAGTGAAATGCCATGGTCAGCTATCTGGAGTTAGTCGTGATGGGACGGAGTCGATTCGTTCGATCCGCCCAGCTTACTACGTTTCGATTCCTATTTGGCTTCCCCGGATGCAAGAACGCGTTCTCTGTGTCGAACAAACGACTCGTTTTGATCGTGGGTGCCAAGTCGACCCCGTCGGTCGAAGTCGATAAACTCAGGTTTTCCGATGCGCTGGCGCGCGCGACCATCTCCCCATTCGCTTCGAAAAGACGGCCATGGACTTTAAGAAACTTCACCAAATCGAACCCGGTAAATCGGTCAAATTGAAGTCCATCGAAACGAAACAGGGCGGACCGTTCAAGAACAAGGCCGAGGCGGTTGAGTTCACAGCCGATCGCAACGAAAAGATTCGCGATCTGCAGTATCGGATGTTCGTCGAGCAAAAACAGTCGCTCTTGATCGTGCTTCAGGCACCCGATGCGGCCGGCAAGGACGGACTGATCCGCAAGGTACTTGGTCAGATGAATCCGCAAGGTTGCCGTACCTATCCGTTCAAGGTGCCATCGGAAATCGAGCGAGCCCATGACTTTCTGTGGCGTATCCACCAATGTACGCCTGCGACGGGGATGGTTTCGATTTTTAACCGATCGCACTACGAGGACGTGCTCGTGGTTCGCGTCGAGGATCTAGTGCCCAAAAAAATCTGGAACGAACGCTACGAAATCATCAACCAATTCGAGGCAAACTTGGTGGCAGCCGGAACGACGATCTTGAAGTTCTTTCTTCACATCAGTCCGGAAGAACAACTAGAAAGATTTAAGAAACGACTTGATAACCCAGACAAACACTGGAAACTGAATACCGGCGACTACGCGGCTCGCGACAAATGGGATCAGTACCGCGAAGCTTACGAAGACGCGATCGCGAAGTGCAATTCTAAGCAATCACCGTGGTTCGTCATTCCGGCGGACAACAAATGGTATCGGGATGCTTCAGTTGCCGGGATCGTTCACGAGACGTTGACGCAAATGGATCCGAAAATGCCACCTGTCGACGTCGACCTGGATGAAATTCGAGCCCTTTACGAACGCGAAGCTGCCGAGCAACGATCCTAGATCGACGTGGATTCAAGCACTCATGCCGGCGGAACGTCTAGCGCAACGTCGAACCGTCGCCAGCACCACGACGCAGTCACCAACGCGGCGATTGCTAACACCCAAGTTGCAACGATGGCGCCGACCACCAACGTGAATCGCGCGATCGATGGCGGTAGATGATTGGCACAGAACCCTGCCCATGCCGCCAACATCATCAACGATGCTAGCAGCACGGCTGCTTTGCCGATGAATGTCAGTTTCGCGCGAACCATCATCGCGACGCCCTCGGTGTGCTCGTGATGCGGGAACGCCAAGAACAGGGCGTTCTCGGTCGCGAACGTAAACAACGACAATGCTGTCAACATACCGGTCCACATCACCACCGATGACCAACCCGGCAACGTGAACGCGGCGGCAACCGCAATCGTGAAACACTGGAACGTGCACGTGATCATGACGGGAATCAAGAGTTGCCCCAGCACCATCGACATCGGACGCACTGGCAAGGATCGAAGCAGCAGCATCCGACGCAGATCGCGACGAAAGTCGATTCGCAGCGCCGGAGGTGCTAACAACACCGTGCACAATGCGATTCCGCCAACGACAAAGAACCATTGATCGGTGATGCGGCCCGTCGCCAGCGGCGATAGGCAAAGAACCGTCGGTACAAAGAAGCTGAACGCGATCGTGCCGGCGTACCGCTGAACGGTGTTCCATTGACGAACGAGCAACGATGCCAGATCGGCGTCCATGTAACGAAGTATCCATGTCGATCGAAAGATGCTGGTCGATTCACGAACGACCTCGGCCGTTTCATCGCGATGGTACTCGCCGCGACGCAGTCGACTTTGTTCGGTCATGTGCGAGCGAAACTCGGCGCGATGATCAATTCGGACAAACGCGAGCATGGAGATCGGTAACGTTGCTATTGCGATCACGAGCTGAGCAATCGACGTCAGCGAAAAGGATTCAGTGATTACCAATTTCGCCGACGCGATCCAAGGCAACGAAAGCCATTGGATCATCGGTGAAGCGGCTGTTTGCCCCAGCGCAGCGAAGGCGTTCAACACGTAGACGATGGTTGCCGATCCAGGCGGTGTTGCGGCGGCGATACGAGCAACGATCTGAATAACGATCGCCGATGCGACCGCCGTTGCTGCGATCCGCATCGCTCGCCGTGTCCGATCGCTGATGGCGGCCGACCATCGTGCGATCGTCAGTCGCGAAATTTCAAGCAACAGCAGTGACGTGAACACGCCGACACAAAGTAGCTCGATATGCGCAACGTCGACGGCTAAGACCACGGCCAGCAAAGCGGTCTTCAAGGCGGTCGAAAATACAAGACCGCCGACTCGGTATAATGCGACCGTCGAACGGCGGACCGGCGCGCCGCCCAACCATAACGACTCTGCAGCCGTCAGTTCCAAATCCGAAGTCTGGCGAGACCAAGCGCAGCGCACCGAATGGTAGACCGCATAAATGACCATGCCGCCGGACAACCACAAACGCAGTCGCTCTGGGTCCGCTGGTGTGCGCGTCGACAGGATAAAAACACCGTTGACCAGATACAGCCCAAAAAAAAGCAGCGTCAGTACGGTCGCGACGATCCGGCGCGGCGATCGGATACGATGGATCACCCGTTGGAAGCGAAAGCCGCCACGCTGTGTCAACAATCGAATCCAAGTTTGATGCGTCGCCCAATCGATCACGAGACGACTCCGAACGTTGGCATGTCCGATCCGGACGGGAACGTGACGATCGGCGATCGTTCCGTCATGGCGAAATAGGCTGCCTCCAATGACTTGGTCTCGGGGAAATTGGCTCGCAGATCCGACGCGGCGCCGAAGTAGTCGACCTGCCCGTCTTGCATCACCAACAAGTGCGTGCATACGTCCTCGATCATCGCCAGAAGGTGGCTACTGATGATCACCGTGGCGCCCGCCATCGCCCGTTCACGGATCGATGCCAACAGAACTCGAATGCCCGGCGGATCGAGCCCCGTCAGCGGTTCGTCAAGCAACAGCACGTCCGGGTCATACAAATACGCACACGCGATCGCCAATTTCTGTCGCATTCCGCGCGATAACGTCGTCGCGCCGGCATGACGTTTTTTGGTCAGATCGAATCGATTCAGCAACTCGTCGGACTTCGCGGCGTGATCGTCGACACGGTAGAGCCGACCGATGAAGTCGAGATGCTGTTGGACGGAAAGATCGTCAAACAGAGGCGGATCGTCGGGGACATACGCCAACCGTCGCTTCAGTTCGATTGCGTCAGCGTTCGCCCCGCCACTTGCAACTCTGCAACCGGCGACCGTTAAAACCCCATCGGTGGCGCGAATCAAACCCGCGAGACAGCGCATGGTGGTCGTCTTCCCCGCTCCGTTGGGCCCGACTAACCCGCAAATTTGGCCTTTGGAAAGACTGAACGAAACGCCATCGACGGCTAGGTAGTCATCGTATAGCTTGCGAAGCGACTGGACCTCGATTGTGGGAACTGTGTCGTTAGCGGGGATCATTTCGGCGGCGTCACTTGCGAGGTTTCTACAGTCTGGTGAAATCTAGCACGCAACTTGGGTCTGCAAACCGGATCGTGTTCGGTCTTAACGTTTACAGCGAATGTCCGCCCAAAGGATCCCTGGAATCTCTGATCTGAAACCTGAACCGATCGACAACCCGTCGCCCTGGGCCCCATTGGCGACACCCATCTTTCGCGCATTCTGGTTGGTTTCGATCGTTTCCAATTTGGGAACTTGGATCCACGAGATCGGTGCCGGCTGGTTGATGACCAGCTTGGATTCGTCACCGGAAATGGTTTCCTCTGTTCGAGTCGCAATGTCGTTGCCGATGACGGTGCTTGCCATCCCGGCCGGAGTCTTGGCCGATCGCATCGATCGCCGCCGATTGTTGATTCTTACGCAATGGGTGTTGCTGGCGACGACGTCCACCCTGGCATCGCTGACGTTCACCGGAGCAATCACGGCTTGGATGCTGTTGGCGTTGACGTTCGTGATGGGACTGGGAATGGTGCTGCACATTTTAACATGGCAGTCGACGATTCCCGAACTGGTACCACGAAACCAGTTGTCTCGCGCCATCTCGCTGGGCAGCATCAGCTTCAACCTGGCGCGTTCGGTCGGACCCGCAATCGGTGGCGTCCTGATTGCCATCGCCGGACCGTGGATCGCTTTTGCGGCGAACGCGTTTTCCTTCGGCGCGGTGCTGTTCGTACTTTCGCGGTGGCAACGTGAAACGACCGAGTCGTCCAACGGCATGACTTACCGTCGTTCACTCGGCGAAGGGATCGCCTACGTCCGCCGGGAACCAGTGATGAAGCAAACTCTCGTTCGTCTAGCCATGTTTATGTTGCCCGCTTCGGCTTTGTGGGCTCTGCTTCCTCTGGTCGCGCGGGAGCGTCTCGGTTGGGACGCCGACGGATTCGGTTTGCTGGTTACCACCGTCGGTGGCGGCGCGGTGGCGGCGGCTTGGGGGCTTCATCGATTGCACGTTCGCATTGGAACTGATTGGACCGTTGCGATCTCAACGGCCGTATTCGCCGGCGGCATGCTGGGCATCAGCTTTGCCGTCGAAGCGGTCGGCGCTGTCGCGTCGATGTTTGTCATGGGCGCATCATGGATGACTACACTGACAACGCTTAATTCCAACGCCCAGGCGACGCTCCCGAATCAGTTACGGGCGCGAGGCATGAGTTGCTATTTAACCGTTATGGCGATATCGATGGCCGGAGGATCTACGATTTGGGGTCAAATCGCCGGTGCGTTTTCGGTTCCCCAATCGCAACGCATCGCGGCGGGCGTGCTGGTGATGGCTGCGATCTTCGTCGGTGTGCAAGCAATGCAGGCTGGTCCAAGAAGCGATCATGAACACGCGTAACATATCGCTTCCGCGTTGATCTACAATCGGCTGATTCGCGATCCACGTTTTTCACGAAGACAGCCTGCGCTGATGTTTTCGACGTGGTTCATTGCTTCCTCTTTCGCCACATTGAATAGGTTGAAACCAAGATGATTCGAACGATGTTTGCTGGTGCCGCTTTGTTTCTGGTCCCTCTTTCCAGCGTGATGGCGGAAAAGAATGTGACCATCCAACCACTTGCGGGTTCGCTGGGCGACGCGGTCGCGTCGGTCACGTTCGATGAACCGCTGGCGAAACCGATTTCCGCCGTCAAAGGGGATTGGAAAGTAGTCGATGGCGTCTTGATGGGCAAAGAACTGGCATCGGACGAACACGCAGCGGTCTTGAACTATCAATTGGAAAACACCGATTCGGTCGTTCGCTTTTCGTTCAAGTTTGATGACAACACGAACGGTGCTCAATTCAGCATGAATCACGCGAAGGGCCATCTGTTTCGCGTGATCGTTACCAAGGCGGGCGTGTCGGTGAATCTTGATAAAGACAAGAGTGACCCGACGTCCAAGGCGAAGAAACTTGGGTCCGCGAACGTCCCTTTCAAAACCGGACAATGGTATACGATGCAGATCGAAATGCGCGGTGATCGAGTGGTCGTTCAAACCGACAATGACACCATGGTGGACGTCAGCGATGCGAAGCTGAAGACCACGAAGCCAAGCTACCGATGGGTAATGAAGGGCAATTCGCTCGCTATCGATGACCTGATCATTTGGAAGTAGCGTCGAAAATTTCGATCGGAGTCGGCGACCTGGACATCGATCTAGAATCCGATCCGCACAACCACCGGATGATGATCACTCGCGAATCTTCCGCTCGGAGTTCTCGGGTCGAGCGTTCGATATGTTTCGACTGAAACGCGATCGTCGACCAGAATATGGTCGATGCGTGAATTGGGCTCCATTGCCTTGAACCCGTTCCACGTTCCGGTGGGCCCCTCGGGGCTTGACGCTGACTTTGATCGTGCGTCACGAAGCACGATCAACTTGCCGGACTTCGCGGCACTCAGCACGTCGGATTCCGATTGTGCATTGAAGTCGCCCATACAAAGCACAGGCATCGTTGCGTTTTCATCGATCCAACGGGCGATTGCCTTTGCCGAATTCAGCCGAGCGACTTTGCCGACATGATCGAAATGAGTATTGATGATCATGATCTGCGTCTGGGTCGATTTTGATTCTAATATGGCCCACGTGAATACGCGCGGGAGCGCGGCGTCCCAGCCTTTGGATCCGGCAACTTCGGGCGATTCCGACAACCACCGAGTGTCTTGGTCGATCATGCGAAAATCCGAATCGCGGAAACCAATCGGCGAAAACTCACCCGCCGACGCTCCGTCATCGCGGCCAACCCCAACCCACGTCCAACCCGATGTCACTGCCTTGATCGCATCGAGTTGCGAGAGTACGACTTCTTGCAGTCCCACAATGTCGGCTTCGGCGATTGCCTTGATGACGGTATCCCGACGATGGACCCATCGATCGTCACCGTCGCGTTCGTTTTGGTAACGAATGTTGTAAGTCATGACGGCAAAGCCATCGTCGGCCGTGGAAACCGCCGTCATGAAAAGTGTCGAGAGGATCCCAATCAAAGTTGCGAAACCGAACGTCATGAATCTTGTCACAAAGGTACTCCTAAAGGTTAAGCCGAACTTTCGACTAGAATCATAACTGTTCCTCGCGTCCTCCACCGACTCCGTCCTTGATGCAATTTTCTATGAACTATGCCTTTGCTCGATTCGCCAATCGATTCATCGTCCGTATGATCCTATTTGGCCTCCTGACGGATGCGATAAATTTTGGTGCCAAGACCTGCGCCGAGGATCCCAATCCCCAGCGTTATCAGCTACAAACGCGGGCAAGTGATATCGACCCGAGCACGAAACCGCATCCTGCAATTGGTTTCTTGTTCGAAGAAAAGGGCAAACCGATTGACATCGAGAACGCTTCGGTGGACACCCGAGTCGAATCGAAAGGGAAGCTGGTGATCTGGTTGATGGGTCACAACCCGCTTCTGTTCGAGCGACTCAATGGCTATGGGCTGCATGCGATCCAAGTCAGCTATGCCAACCAATGGTTTGGAAAACTGTGCCAGCCCAAGCCGCGTGACGGCCAGGCTCGTGGCAACGTGCGTTTGGAAGCCGCAACGGGCCAGGACTTCAGCGACGAGTTGGATCTGCAAAAACCGGACGGAGCATCGGAACGTGCGTACCAGTTCGTGAAATGGTTGTCCACCGAGAATCCCCAAGGCGAGTGGGATCAATTCATCGACTCAGGCAAAGCAACGCTAGAGTGGGACAAAGTCATCGTCGCAGGAAGTTCGCATGGCAGCACGACAGCTGCGCGATTTGCCAAACACCAACGCGTCGATCGAGTCGTGATGTTATGCGGGCCACGCGACCAGGATCAAGATTGGCAATCGTTGCCTTCAGCGACTCCCGCGAATCGGTTCTTTGGGTTCTCGCACGTCCTAGATGGTGGTTGGACGGGCGATCACTACTGCCGGTCATGGGAAATGCTGGGGCTTCATGAGTTCGGGCCCATCGTCAACGTCGACGAAACTGCCTCCCCGTATCAAAATTCACGCCGACTAATATCGGCGGCCGATGTCGGCGACGACGCGAAACGCGCCCACTCGGCGGTAACTCCCGGCAAGGCTTCACCGAAATCCGATGATGGTTCGTTTTTATACGAACCCGTGTGGCGGTACCTGTTCACGCACCCCGTCGATGCTTTAGGCCAACCAACGGAAGAAGACGCTAACTGCACCCGCGTCCACAGCCAATAGGCATCCATCGCCCCAGCGTTAGTCAATGAAAAATGACCACGCCCGAAGAGTACCAGGCGCCACGACCTAGCCGATCAGTGCATGAGTGACCCTATCGATGTCGGAATTGCCGGCGGTTTCTTGCGTTCACAGCACCAATCACGATGTGGCCACTCGCGAACTTTCCGGCAAAGATCTGAGCCATTGCTGGCTCGCCTGTTCGATGCTTGGACTATTTCGTAGTGTCGCGACGGTCAAAGTTGCGGCGGTGTCGGTTGCTTCCTTGAAATGGATTAGAATTTCGGTCACTTTCATTCCAGGCGAGGGACTCTGATGACCGCTTCCACGATTCAATTCATCACCAAAACTCGTCTCGCAGAACTCTCGCGGCAACGTGAGTCATTGCTAAGCCAATACGATGCGGCAGAAGCGGCCGGCCGTGGTCACGACTTGCAGTGCCTCGCAAAGATGTACGATCGCTTGAAAAGCGTTCGGACCACCGAGTCTCCACTCCACCGTGACTTGCCGGATCTGAGAGCCCTTTTTCATGGAGTCGACGCCCCACAGTCTCTGGTCGACTTTTGGCATGAGAAGTTGCTGACCGAGATCCGGCGAGGCCGATTGCGGGCGAACATCGTCTACCTGTTCGGCGCTTTCTTGAGTGAGTGGGATGAATCCGACGTTCAAGGTACCCCGCGGTTGAACGAACGGCGGGCTGAAAAAACGCGAATCCTGAAGGAAATCGTATCGCCAAATTCACCTCCTGCTCTTGATCTGATGGATTCCGCGCTGGGCGGATTTGCGGATCACGGCGACAAAGTCCAAGCGATCATTGTTCAGCGGCTTGAAAAGTCACTTGACTTAAAGCTTGGCGGTTTCGATGGATTGCATTGGATTTCAGCGAATCCTCACTATTCAACGGATGTGCGTTTGGAGGCGAAACAGTTTCAAGAAAACGGGGCGTTGGCAAATCAACTCAGCGACGCGATTCGTGTTGCGAACCGTGATCCCAGACTGTGGTCATGGCCGGAGCAAGGTGTTTGTCCACGAATTCTTTGGACGCGCAACCGATGGCGACTCTATCCGACGATACCGCTAGTTGAATTATTGAGCGTCAATCATTCGGCGGGCTTTTGGTCTTCGGCAATCGACGAAGGATATACGAACTCAGCCATCATTCTGAGTATCCGCAGCCGACTACAAAAATTGATCGACCTGAACGCCCCGGAAGTCATCCTGTCCAACGAGCGACGGATGCTGGCCATGCAGAAAGATCGCGCATCACTGGATTGGTACGAACCGATCGACCCTTGGACGAACGAACCTGTGTTGAGAGAGGATGAAGGGGCGTCGGTGACGGGCGTAGTGGGGATGCGGGCAACACGGCAAGCGGAGCTGCGTGACGCGTCCAACATGGGCTATGGGTATGGCGAAGGGATCAATCCGATGGTCAAGCTCGTTCATACCGAAATTGAGTTGCTTCGTGCGGCCTATCCAGACACACCACTTCACGTGTTAAAGATCGACGTGCGTGACTATTTCGCGTCTGTCCCTCATGAGACATTGCTAACCATGCTGCGTGGTTTGGGGATGACGGACGCTGGAATCGATTTCACGCAGCGCTATTTGCAAGTTCCGTTTTTGACGGATGCCGATCAAGTCCGGGCCGCATCGCGCGGTGTTCCCATGGAAATGGGATATTCGCATTGGCTGTGCGAGAAACTGATGCGATTGCTCGAGCGTTTCATCCATAGTCAGGCAAATGTTCGGATCATTCGCCAATTGGATGATCTTTGTATCCTTGGCCCAAGCGACATCGAAGTTGCCGCTGCATACGCGGCCGCGCGGTCGTTCCTTGCGGATGTTGGCTTGACGCTCAATGATTCGAAGAGCGGCGCGGTGACGATTAGCGGCAGCAAGCACACGGACCTCCCGGCAGGGAATCCGCGCTGGGGTGTGCTTGAGTTGACCGATGGTGGGCAATGGCAAGTCAACAAAGAAGCGTTCCAAACGTATTTGAACGATTCGCGTAAAGAAGTTGACGCACGCTACGCCGTGCTGGCCAAAGTACTCGCCTACAACGACCAGCTAGAGCACTTGGTGTGGGGGCTCGGTTTGGTAATGGATCTTGGTGATCATCATCGCGACTCGGCCAACAAGACTCTGCAGTCCTTCGAGAACGATTTTTTCGGTTCCGGCGAGAGCATTTTCACAGGACTTAAGTCGCTGATCGAAACGCGGCACCGGGGTAATTTACGGGAAGTCCCATTGGCGTGGATGTTGTGGCCGATCACCGCCGGTGGGATCGGGTTGCGATCGGTGACGGTTTTGTGCGGCCAGTATCAAATGGCTTTCGACGTTCGATCCGCCGCAAAGAAGGCGGTGCCGAAAGAAGCATCAGAAGACTGGCAAACCAAGTCCAACGCGTGGAGCGAGTTCTACGACGACAAGAATGTAACGCTTGAACCCGCGAACTGTGATGAGTCGCGAACGATGAACGCGCTTGTCGAAGGCTTCATCAGTCGCGGCAAGGTAATTTCGGGCGGGGAACAGGACGGGTTGTCGCCGTATTGGAGATGGACTCTCAGCATCTTCGGTCCCGAGATCCTGGATAAGCTCGGAACATTCGAGTTTCTATTGACCGATCTTGTTCCACTGCAATTGATTCATGACAAACTCATCAGCACCGATTCGCCAACCGCCGACGACGTATAGAACGGGACCAACAAGGATGACTTATCATTCCACCAAAGGCATTGCGAGTTGTCGTTCAAGTTTTCGATCGCAAACAAAGGGTGAAACGAAGGCCGCAAGGCTTGGGGCAACGCGAGCAAACCCGTCGCTTGCGAAAAAGCCCGGCTTAGGATCGACTCTCCCGAGGGACAGTCTAACCGTAGTCGTAAAACTCGACGTGATTCGAAATTTCTAAGCCAAGATTTCCGTTACGCGTCGCGGTGCACGAAAGCGAAGAACAAACGATGTAAGTGCCTTTGCACGTTCGGCGAACTTCTTCCTCCATGTCTCAGCCGATGGGTTACTTGATCAAAGTACTCGCCAGTACAACCAAACCGAGACGATGAAGCCGAGGATCCCGATGGCTACCGAGACGATCAATGATTGCGGGAACAACACGACCGCGTCGAAACCGAAAGCTACGAAAACGGGAATCCACATCAGCCACGAGATGAATCCGATGAGTACACCGGCGCGCAGGTAGCCCGATCGCACTTTGTCGAGTTTGCTGCGGATGTCCATAGTCGATTGTGAGTAATCGATTCTTCGAATTCTGGTACAAACGAGCAAGGCCTGAGAAATCACAATGACGCCATACAAGTGCAATATGGCTCCGTTCACAACTCGGTGTGGAATCTGCATATTTCGAGCCCAGCATAGCGCACCTAGCAGGATCAGTGCGACACCAAAGGACACCTGCAGCAACTGCCAACGGAAAAGCGGCCGCAACGATGCTTCGACGCGGTCCATCAACTGGCGACTTTCTCGTCCCCCGCTTGGTCCAGAGAATGCAGCTGGACGTTGCCGCCACGACGCTGTCGTCGTTCGTGCCTTTGCTTGTCGACCACTTTCCTCGCTGACATTCGAAGAAGCAGTTTCCAAAGGTCGTCTCGATCGGACAAGTCGGGAAACCGTCCGTTTTACGCCGCGCTGTAGAAGCTGTCAAAGACGCTTAGCACGATATCCTCCTCGTCCGAGACAGCTCGATTCTGTCCATACAAGCGGGCTCGAACGGAACGAACGAGTCGGTCGAAGTAGTGCTGCCAAATGCAATTGGCAGCAGCCGAATCTCCGGCCTTCACCAGATCAATCCAATGGCTGACATTTGTACTTTCAGTCACTCAGGGACACCGTCAGAAGCAGATACAACGAGAGAAACAGGTTCGCAAACGCCACAAACAGAATGGTACCACAACTTCCATTGTCAACGAATTCAGAAGACTGCCGACAACCCAAACCAGACGATCCGCGTTTGATGATTCGATCAAACAGATTCCGTTCAAGTGGACCGAAAGCGGAGAGCCTTTGCCGCATTTAATACATGCGGTTTCGCGTCGCCAAAGAAGGCTCCTCGTGCAAATCCGTGACGGATGAGGGCGCGTTTCAGCCTTGATGGGCGCGCGGGCACCAGCAGGATGCCGACTCGCAAAAACCCTGCGGATAAACCGTCGATGCTAATTCGTTTCGTACCTTCGCAAGCGCTCGACCACTTTATCGTGTCCTTGCGCCTTCGCGTAGGCAAACGGCCTTGCCCAATGCCGATCGAGCGGCAGCAGTGGGTCGGCATTGGCGTCTAGCAGCAGGTCGACCATCGCAACATTGCCTTTCCACGCTGCTAAACCGAGCGCCGTCGTCGCGGATTGGTGGTCAATGGCGTCGATGTCGATTCCAGCTTCGATCAAAAACTCAGGGATGGCGAGTGATTCACCGTACGAAGCGTGATGAAGAAACGTCCGACCGTACCAATCGCGAGCGTTGATGTTGGTCCCGAGTTCAACCAGCTTCGTGAGCATTTCCTTCGACCTCGGCAAACGCCGACCATTCGCGGGGTTCAACCGAACGATGTCATCGTAGCCAAAGCGGGCGACATACTCTTCAAGCAAATCGACCGAGTCTTCCTCGATGATCTTGCCCAGCACGCTTGACCAAATGTCTCGATTCGGAATGAACGACGTGCTGTCGAGTGCCTTAGAAAGCTTTTCCTTCGTGTCGATCTCCCATTCACCTGCAAGGGCACCGTGCTTCGTGAGCAGTGCGATGGCTTCGGCTTCGCGCGGGCCACCTTGCTGAGCAATCGAAAGACAATTTCCGCATGAGTCGACATTTGCGTTCGCATCCGCGGCATGTGCAAGCAGTAAGCTCATCATCTCAACATCGTTTCGCGACGATGCTTCAAACAAAGCACGTCCTCGCGAGGCACAGTGTTCGGCGAGATTTGGGTCTGCGCCACTTTCGAGTAGCAGTTGAACCATCTCCAAGTGCCCGCGACTGCTGCCGAAGTACAACGGACTGCGGCGTGAGGAGTTGATCTCGTTTGCGAGGCCAGAGTTCCGTGCAAGCTCCGACCGTACATGCTCGATATCATTGAAAGCGACCGCCACAGAGAATTCATGGTCGGCGCCGCTATTGCGAATGAAATCCGCGATCTGCTGTGAACTCGTTTCCGGATCAGGGCTGTTCTTTTTTCCGAACCAATAGTCACCCACGAGAGCCAAATGCAACGGTGATTGCAAGTCCGCTCGCTTGGCGTTGATATCAACGCCGCAATCTAGCAGCAACTCAATGATGGGTATGCGACGCGCGAGAATCGCCCAGTGAATCGCTCGGTTGCCGTGCTCATCGCCGATGCGACCGAGCTCGGGACTAGCATCGATCAGCTCCTTTACCCGTTCAACTTCGCCGGCAGTGATCGCCTGCCATAGCGGTGCATAGCCCGGATCGTAGTCAAAGCGATTTTTCATCTCACGAACAAGCAGTCGGTGCAATGCATCAAAGCAACGCTCTTTCGTGATTGAAAGCAGCGATTGCCAAGACCTGTAGTTGAAGTTTGAGAAAGCCGGGTTGATCCCGGCTTCGATCAACACCCGCGCGACTTCGATCTGATTTTCGCGAACGGCAAAGTGCAATGGGGATTCATACCAGACGAATTGATGCACGAACTCCGGATTCTTCTGAACGATGCTCCGGACGGCGCTCGTATGACCATTCGCCGCTGCGCAAAACAGCTCCCATGCTTTTGCTGAGCAATCCGTGGGGCAGGACTCACGTCCCAATCGTGCAGCGGTCATTAACTCAGCCTTGATGGGCTATCGGTTCACTGATGGGCGACGCGTCTAAAAACAGAGACCCAACATGCCATCGGTAGCAGAGGCTGCGGGAATACACGTATTCTATAAAGCGAAAGTCGACGCTCCGGGCTAGGCGCCCACAGTCTCGCCGAAAATAGATTGGCCACCGTCATCATTCAGTCCACGAATTCGTAACGTCGATTTATCTTGAGCGTTGATCGGCTGCCGCGATTTTCAATCGCGCCGGTCGCAACTCTAAGCCAAGTCAGTTTGTATTCTTGTCATCGTCATTTCACCCTGCTGGCGACGTGATCCCTCACTCTGCTCCATGCTGGCTTGGGATTTCCGTCACGGGTCCGCAGACCCAGCGTACCCAGGTACTCGGCAAACGCCGGCAACTCGACTCCGTAGTACTTCGTCATCGTATCGACTTCGGCCTGCGAGAGGTCGCAGGTCCAAACGAAATTTACGACTGGCAACGCCTCGACATGCTTGTCCCAAGCGGCAAACATCGCGTCGACAAACTGGGCTTGGATATCCAACGAACTGCCGCATGCGGAACCGCTCGGGAAACCAGCCTCGAGAAGATGAATAGGTCGACCTTCAGCGAATACAATCATTTCGGCAAAGTCGGCTTCGATGCTCGAAGGCGGTCGCACCTGGAATGACTCGTCGAGCGGGTAGTAGGTCAACATGCAAACATCGGCAGACAATTCGAGTTTGTTGAAGTCAGATACAAGTTCACCAGTCCGCCCCGCGAACGTGATTTTAACGCCAACAGGAATACTAGGATGCTTGCCGTGGATATGATCAACGACGGCGCTGAAGAAATCTATGTAGCCTGCGAGTTCTTCAGGATGCTCCGCGAACCAACCGTCAACCTCGTTACCAATCGCAATCGCCTGAACAGTCGCGTCAGGAAGCTGAGCGAGCGTCCAGTCAACCCATCTACAAAACGCATCAATCCGTTCGTCCGATTCCCATGGCGAATCCCGCTGGTGTTCAGGGATCCGCAGTGCGTTGGTGTCGATCGGATTGAGCGACAGCACGATCGCGGTGTCGAGCGCAGGATAAACCCGGTTCGCCAACGAGACGAATTCGCTCTCGTACTTGCCAGGCGAAGTTTCGATTTCATCCCACTGCTGAGGCAGCTCGATGAACTGGATCCCCGCGTGTTTGGCCGACGCAAACGCCAACTCGTAACCGACGCTGCCCTCGGTCACTCCGAAACCGAGCTTGCGATCAGACATCACGCCAACTGGCGGTTCGACGGACTGCGACCTGCAACCGAGACAGCTGACCACAGCAAGCGACGCAGACAGTATTCGACGGATGATGTTCACTACAACGGATCCTTCTGAAGATCCCTCCAAACGTAATCGTCTCCCCAGAACTTTTGGCAAGATCCACGATGTCAATTATAGCGGCTTCCGAGTTAACCGATCGCCATGCCTTAAGAAGAAAAACGCACAGCCCTTTGCATCAGCGCAAGGTGAGATCCAAGGCAGCTGGCCGTGATCGCATGGGCGATGATGCGAGACAAAACGGAATGGGACTCCACGAAGCTGTTGCCGAAGACTGCACCAGAGGAGGTGAAGCTGAAGGTGAAACGGCCCAAAGTTCGCCCCGCCGGAGAACTGCACAGCAACGAGCCCAAACGTCCATCGGTCGGGGGATCGCGGGCGACGAAACGTCGCGGCAGCCCACGCCGCAGTCCCGCGATAACCTGACTCACCATCGGGCCGATCGCGGATACCGTGGCTGAGGCGAATCTTCGACCTTCTGATAACGAATGCGGCGGCCCGAGGACTTTTTCAATCATCAACCAACAGCCACCTTTCAAACCAACCACCCAAACAAGTTGACCGAAAAGGTCAACGAGCGACCAAACAGGACTCCCCCGTCGCCGGGACCACTCACCAAGCCTGGCACCAAGCGATGTTGATATCACTTGCCTTCGATGTCCCCTAAAGAATGTGGCCGGCCACCTGCCCGCAATGGATCCCCCCCGGATCAAGAGCACTGCAAGGAATGATGAGACGACGCCGTCAACTGGACCGGTGCAAACAAGCACCAAGGCGTCGACACCTCGAATAGTCGTTTAGTACCGAATCGGACTCGTGAGACGTTTCAAGTTCAATCGTTGACGCCTCCAACAAACCAGCCAAACGCAATGTAAAACAAAATCCAAAAAAGCGGCCGGACGCCTCTGGTCAAACCAAGGACTTCATAGTGGTACGGTTCAGCGGTGCCGCGCGAGCGACTCTCCACTTCAATAAGCTCGACTCGCGGCCTCCGTTGCATCCGATGGTTCCCCGCCGATTTGCGTCACCTGAAGTCGCAAACGACGGGTCGGTGGTCGCTGGTTGTGAACTTGGAATACCCCGGAATCGTAACCGATCGGAGTCGGGGAATCCACGCAGAGGGAACGTAAACGAAGTCGCAATGAAAACACCCTGCAGAGCCCCACTTATGATACAGCGTTGTCATCGTTTCCATCCCGAATCGTTCGTTCGTATGCTCGTGATACGCGGAATGGAGGTCAAAGTCGTGATTTAGCAGACCATTCAACAAGTAGAACTGCTTGCCCTTCGAATGAACACGAACGCTCATGTTAAAGTCCCCCATTACAATCGTTGGTCGTTCACGAATGAATGTGCGGTGAAGTTCGATGGTTCGGAGTAAATCCGCGTAGTACGAGGGCGTGGGCTTCGCCCACAACGCCAGGACGTTAAATGCGCCAAGTTCGGAGTCAGCGAAGCGACAAGCTACGGATGGAGATGATTCACCATCAAATTGAGCGAGTTCATTCGGTAACGTTGACGACAGAGAAACACCCTTGTGTTTCAGATCGCCAGCCCAAAGGCAAGTTTTCGATCCGTCGATTGGTTCAGCGGACTCTTGCATTGCAACGATGTCGGTGCTGTATTCCGAACGCAGTTCGGAAAGCCGGTCACCGATTGAACCGCTGTTTACGTTCCATGTTGCGATCTTCATGTGCGGAATTCAGTCGGGGAACTTGTTCTTAACCGAGATTACTTGGGGACAAGTGGTGGGACATTCATACTTATACCGTTTTTAAAATGGTATGAGTGGCTCACAGCCACTTATACACTTTTGAGCTGCGGTTTAACCCTTTTCCCGTTCTCGCGTCAAGCAATTTCGGCGGGGTCGTCAAGCAAGGCGAATGCGGAGCATTGCAAAGAACGGGCAAGATGCGGCAGCGAGGAAAGAGACCCCGTCAGCGGTCAACCCGAATACACACCAGGTCGGATAGCAATGTTTCTCACCTGAAGGACTGGTTTGGAACGAAAGTCTTTTACCTATGATCAACGGCTTCGAGGGGCGTAGTACGCTGAGCCTCTGGGGTGAGCACTTCCTTGTTAGCTTTTTGTCAGCGGTTCTAACGCAGACGCGAGCGCAGCGGGAAGCGTCGGATCGTACGCAAGGGACCTGTTATCACGTTTTCGCGGCCGGGCTGCAGGAAGCATGAGGAGATCCTTGACTTGCCGTCAATGCAGGCGCGGCCGTCGCGTGTGACGGGTGCTGCGGGTTCGGGTAACGAGGCGCTATTCGATGGCTTTGGCCATTTCGTTTTCGGCTTTCGCGCGGGCTTCTTCGAACTGTTTCAACTGCCGCACCAGCGGCGGCGAATGGGGCATCAACTTTAGCGCCCGCTTTTGCATCAGCAGCGCATTGTCATAGTCCTTGACCGCGAAATAGCAGCGGGCACAGGTGTCGTACTTTGCATAGTCGGCGTCCATTTCCAACGACCGCAGACTGAAGTCGAGTGCTTTTCGGTAATCGCCTTCGGTATTGCTAACCAACCACGCGTACTGGTTCATCAAGTTGGCGACGATCGGATCGTTCGACTTGCCTTGTGATTGAACGATCGCTCGCTGCAATTCCGCGTCGGCCTTGCGAACTTCGGCTACCAACTTTGACTGGACCAATGCCTTCCATCCGTCGTCACCGTCGGTCCGATACATCGTGATCAGGATATCCACCGGCGATTCAGACAACGAAAAGGCTAAGACCAATAAGTCGCGACCTTCATCGACTTTGCCTTTCTTGATCTTGGCGAGCGCGCTGTGGTACGTCATCTCGGCGCGGAAATCGTTGTACTGGACGAACATCAAATTCAACCGTTGTTTCATTTTGTCGTCTTTCTCGACACGTTGAACCAACGGCTCCAGAACCTCGACCACGGCTTCGTGTCGTTCCAATTCGCCAAGCATCCGCGCCAAACGACCGCGAACGACCGCCGAGGGTGCCGCATCAACTTCTAGGTGTTCGATGATCTTGCGAAATTCACGTTCGGCCCAGTGGAACAAACCGCGTTCTTCCAAACTGGCACCGATTTCAAAGTGTGATTGAGCCGTTTCCTCGACCTCGCGAGGTGACCACTTTTTCCGTTCCTCTTCGTTGGCGGGAAAGGGGCGGATCTCAAGTGCCTTGTCGGCTAAGGCTTCCGCTTTGGCATCATCACCACCAACTTTTTCTGCTTCGGCGGCCCCGTATAGCAGCACCGGTTGCTGGTCGAACATGGGTGAAAATTGAGATCGCATGTCCAGCACAAATGGATGCAGTTGATGATCGATCGCCCACGAACATGCATCGACGAGGTGGCGTGACGTCGGATCGATCAAATCGATGTTCGACCGAGCCAGTTGGAGTGCTTCGTTTCGGTTCCCCGATTCGATCGCGCGAGTCGCACAGACCTGGACGAGCTCCAAGACCGATGGCCGCGTCGCGGCTTGAGAAGTTGATGCATCGATCTCGTTTCGCTGGACTGCGATCAGCTCTCGCCATCGATCGGCCGAGTATCCGCCTTGAGATAAGTCTTTTGCATTTGTCTTCAACCATTGTGATGCTTGGCGATCGTTGTCGTCGAGTCCTTCTTCGATCCACTGGGCGTTGCGTCGACGGATTGCTTCGTCGTCACTCATTGGTTGCTGCATCAATGCCAATGCGGCCGTTCGGCTCAATCGGAGTGAGGTCTCGAAACGGGTCAGCCGCACGAGTGCCTGTAGCCCCCTGCGTTCGGAGAGTTCGGCCAGCAATTCGATCCTGCTATTTCGATCTGTCTCGTTTTGCGCGCCGTATTCGTACAGTGCTTCGCGTACTTCTGTTGGATCGGTTTCTTTGGACCAACTGACCAGCAAACTGCTGACCAAGTATCGCGCCGCCATCTCGATTTCGATGTCAGGATGAAATTGGGCTAGGTGAAGTTCGTCGAACGCTTCCAGGCCCATCCTTTGCAATCGCTCCATCGCTCGCGTCCGTGTCGCGTAGCTGTCGGCGCCTAATTGTTCGATCAGTTGGCGAACGGTCCAGCCGCTGACTTTGGTGCCGCCCGCGTTCGAATCGTCGGCTTGAACACTCAGCGCCGCCGTCAAAGCGAACGCCATCAAAAAAATGGCATGGAACCCGAATGATGGGACGTGAGAGCGGGTAACATGGTCCATTCGGCACTCGAATCGTTGGGGTGCGGAAGCTAATCTGTTCTTTCAATTTAACCGTTTGAGCATCGTTTGCCGACACTCGATGACGCGATAATTGCTCCCCCGACCTATTTGTAAAGGAATCGTGACCGTGAAGCCCCGATACTGTGCGTTTGTGTTTGCTTGCCTTGCTGGCGTGATTTCGTCGGGATCGAGCGTTTTGGGACCCATCGCGTTGGGCCAAGATCGCCCGCCGAATATCGTGCTGTTGTTGTCCGACGATCAGGCTTGGACCGACTACAGCTTCATGGGACACGAATCGATTCAAACGCCAAATTTGGACGAATTGGCGCGACGTAGCGCCGTTTTTCCTCGTGGCTACGTGCCGACCGGTTTGTGTCGTCCGTCGCTGATGACGCTGTTGACTGGGCATTATGCTTCGACACATGGCGTCACCGGAAATGACCCATCGCCGAAGTACGCCGAGCCCGATTCGGAACTTTACAATCAACGTCGCGCCCAACTGATTGCCAACTTGGATCGATTGGGGGCGATTCCCAGACTGCTGGGCGAACGAGGGTACCTCAGTCACCAAAGCGGCAAACTTTGGGAAGGTAGTTTTCAAAACGCCGGCTTCACGCACGGCATGACCCGTGGTTTTCCGCAGCGCGGCGGTCGGCACGGCGATGACGGGCTGAACATCGGACGCAAGGGGATTGAACCGATCGCTGAGTTTGTCGATATGGCCGTCAGCGAGCAAAAGCCGTTCTTCTTGTGGTACGCACCGTTCATGCCCCATTCGCCGCACACTCCGCCGGAGCGCATTCTAAAGAAGTACCGCAATGACGAAACGCCAATTTCGGTCGCCAAGTACTTTGCGATGTGCGAGTGGTTTGACGAAACATGCGGTGAAGTCATGAAGTTGATCGACGACAAGGGCCAACGCGAAAATACGATGTTCGTTTACTTGACCGACAACGGTTGGATTCAAGACCCCGCCAGCAGCAAGTACGCACCCCGATCCAAGCAAACACCGTATGAAGGTGGCGTCAGAACGCCGATCATGTACTCGTGGCCGGGCAAGATTGTGTCGGGCGAACGCGCCGAATTGGCGACCAGTTTGGACATCGTCCCCACCATGTTGGCAGCCGCCGGTGCAAAAACGCCCGACGGATTGCCGGGACTGAATTTGTTGCCGAATTTGGAATCCGGGGATGCGATCAACCGAGAGCGAATTTTCGGAGAGAGTTTTGCCCATGACATTGCCGACATCGAGAATCCCGAAGCGTCGCTGTTGTTCCGCTGGGTCATCGAGGGCAGATGGAAGTTGTTGCTGACGTATGACGGCGAAACCAATCGCTATGCCAGCACGCATCCTCGCACGGAAAAGGGGCCGCAGTTGTTTGATTTGATTGCTGATCCGAGCGAGCAAAGCAATTTGGCCGCGGACAACCGGGGCGTTGTTGCTGATTTGGCGGCCAAGATTGACGCTTGGTATCCGCTGAAAACGGCGACGACGGTCGTCACGGTCGACTAATCGCCAATTGTCACTTTTCCGTCACGCGTTCGGCCGTGTTGTCGTTCATTACGACATCGTTTCGGCCTTTCATGATGACGGGTGCGCCATCTGAATCGGGCAGATCACTCAGGATCAAGTTGTCCGATAATCGGCTTCGCAAAACATCCTCGCAAAGGATTCCGCATCGGCCGTAATCTAAGATGGTGCAACCCGTCACGTTGGCTCGCTGGCAGCGGCGAAGCACCAGTGCGGCGTCGCCATCGACGACACCGGTGAATTGGTTTGAGCTGATCGTCAAGCCTCGGCTATCGACGATCGAAACGCCCGACATGCCATTGCGGGTTGCTTCGAATCGATTGGATGTGAAGACAACGTTTTCGCAGGCTTCAACGATGGCGTCCTTGATGCGTCCGCTCAAGAACTCGTTGCCCGTGACGGAAACGCCGCGACATTGTCGCAGTTCCAAGTTGAAGTGAGCGTTAGCAAAGTGGTTGTTCGCGATGATGACGCTTGTCACCGATCCGTCGGCACCGTCCAACAGCACGTTGGGCGTCGGTGAAGCGTACGCGCCGCCCATGTTGTGACCCGCGTCACACGCGACAATCCGTAGTCTTTGCACGCTGCTCTTTTTGACCACGATCCCACCGCTCGCGTTGTGGTGGATGTGACAATTGGCGATCGTGATCTGCTGAGCTGCTGATTGATCGATCAAACATCCGACGCCCGCGTTCTGGAAGAGATGGCACTGCGAAATCGATACGTTTCCGTTGCGGCGAACCATTTGAATGGCGTGGTCACAGTTCCTCACAATCAGCCGCGTGATCGTCAACTGTACCGTGCCGTCGGCTTCAATCCCAATCGCTTGGGGATGCTTGCCGACGATTTCGATCCCTTCGATCATCGGGCCGTTCTGGCGATTCCAAACCGAATCGCTGACGTCTGTGGGAGAAACGTCTTCGTCGTGGGTTCCCACGATCCGAATCGCAGGTCCTGGGCCGTCCATCACGATCCTGGCGACACCGCCGCCCGAGAATGACGTCCGGCCGACTTTCTCCAAATTCACGACGATCGGTTTTGTGATACGGAACGTCCCCGAACCCAATCGAATGTCGCCCGACGCATCGTCAACGGCTCGCTGTATCGCGACCGTGTCGTCCGTGATTCCGTCACCGATGCCGATGCCGTCCCCCATCAGGCGTGAATTGCCGATTGAGAACACGAAGAATGTGACCGCTATCGCTAATGAGTATCGCATCCGTTCTCTTCATCACGTTGTAAGTTCACCGCAGCAGATTTCGGTACGATCTAGCTTAACCGACGAAGTCGCGACACAGGTCGGCGGCACTTTTCGGCCAGCGTTGCTAAACTAGAGCTTCGTCACGTTTGCCCACTCTATGAAGTCGCCTGCCATGCCGTTACCGCACCGTTCGCACATCCTTCGATCGCGACAGTTTGTTGCTGGCGTCCTCATCGCGGCGGCGTTCGTCTTGGTCGGGCCGGTGGCCATGGCCCAGGGTTCGGTCGAGGCACCGGCTGCGACTGAGAAGTTTTCGCCCGATGTTGTCGCCAAAGCGGAAGCCATTTTGGATGGCGTCCAGTTGAGGCGGGCCGGCAAGGTCATTCAGTCCACCAATACATCCGAAGTTGCTCGCGCGATCAGCGGTTTGGCCCGTTCGCGACGCGAGCTGAAACTCGTGTACCAAGACTGGAAGCAAGTAGGCGAGCACATCAGTGCCATCGACATGGAACTGAAGCGATTGAATATCCAGTACGGAGAACTGAATCTGCAGCTTGCGCGCATCGCCGGCGGCGACGTGACCGCACACAACCGTTTGGTCGGTTTGGTCAATGCGGGCGTTGCACGGACCAAGCTTCTTGAGAGTGAAAAGAGTTCCAAGAAGGAGTTGTTGGCGACGAAACGAGTGGCGTTGAACGCAGCCGAATCGGCGTATGCCGAGACCGTGCTTGCGATCCGAAGCGACTACAAGAAATTGAAATCCGAATTGGATCAGTCGCTGCTGGAACAGCCCGTTCAGATTGCGTTGCGGGTCATGCGGGCCAACTTTGAAACACCGGAAGGTCTAACCGCCGATGCCATTTTGTCGTCGATCGACAAACGTTTGCAACGAATCGAGCAAGAAGTCTTCAGCGAAACCATCAAGTTAGACGTTGTCAACAATTCGTTGTATGTCGACGTGGTTGTTGGTCGCGAAACGACGCGAATGGTCGTCGACAGCGGTGCGAACCTGATCAGTCTTCCGTCGAAAACGGCTAGTGATTTGGGGATCGTCGTCCCGTCCGACGCGCCTCAGTTGCGGATGATTTTGGCGGACGGACGCGAGATTCCTGCTCGTGCGGTTACGTTGGCGCGAGTGCGTGTGGGCGAATTCGAGGCAGAAAACGTCGAGGCAGCGGTGCTGGATGAAGCGGCGACCAATGCCGAACCTCTGTTGGGGATGAGCTTTTTGGGTAAGTTCAAATTCGAGATCGACCAATCCGATAAGAGTTTGAAGATGCTGCGCGTCAACGCCGAAGACTGAATCGTCTCGTTCACGCGTCGCTGTAACGCTTCAACTTTCGGTCCAAAGTGCTTCGCTCGATCCCAAGGATTGATGCGGCACGGCTCTTGTTGCCCTCGGTGTACTGCAGGACACGTTCGATGTGGGCCCGTTCGAGATCGGCCAGTGTTGTTTCCGGCGAAATTTCAGATCCGCCAAACTTTGCGTTTGAGGCATCTGCCGTCGGCGACAAAGACAAGTCGCTTTCATCGATCACATCTTTTCGATTGAGTACGACGGCGCGCTCGATCACGTTCTTCAACTCGCGGATATTACCGGGCCAAGAATAGCCCCGCAGCCGCTTCTTTGCGGCATCGGTGATGCCGGAAATTTTACGGCCCATTTCGGTGTTGAACCGTTGCAGAAAAAAGTCGGCCAACATAACCACGTCGCCTTCGCGATTGCGTAGCGGCGGCACGACGATTTCAACGACATTCAAACGATAGAACAAGTCTTGTCGAAAGGTTCCTTCGGAAACCATCGACTGCAGATCTCGGTTGGTTGCCGCAACGACTCGCACGTCCACGCGAATCGATTCGTGGCCGCCGACGCGTTCAAACGCATGGCCTTCCAACACCCTTAGGAATTTCGCTTGGACGTCGGCGCCCATTTCGCCGATCTCGTCCAGCATCAACGTACCACCATCGGCCATTTCAAACTTGCCGCGTTTTCGATCGGTCGCACCGGTGAAGGCACCTTTTTCGTGCCCAAACAACTCGCTTTCCAGCAAGGTCGGTGAAAGTGCGGCGCAATTGAGGCAGACCAGGGGGCCGTCTTTTCGGTTGCTGTTATGGTGCAGGGCAGCGGCAACCAGTTCTTTGCCGACGCCCGATTCGCCTCGTACCAGAACGGTTGCGGCCGTCGGTGCAGCCAAGCTGATTTTTTCGATCACATCGGCAATCGCGTCGCTTCCGCCGACGATGTGAACTTTGTCGCCCAACCGCGACTTGAGCTGCTGAATCGTGCGGCGGCTCCGATGCAGGGCCTTATCCAAGGCTTGACGGTCGAGTTGATTGGCCAGTGATTCCGCCAAAATCTCGCACGCGGCAACCACGAATTCTAGATCCGACGACGACAGTGGCGTGCCGCCTGCGGATGTCGTCAGGTGCAGCATTCCCAACAACGGTCCGCCAATGCGGCGAATCGGCGACAAAATCAGACTCTCGGTATCGATTTCGCCGCGGCTGTTTTCGGTCGCCAGTTGCGTATCGCCCAACACGTTTCGGGCCAGCGTCGCCTGTCCATCCTCGGCCGCGACGGCGATCAACAAAGATTCCGGCGGTCGTCGGTAACTGCGGGAACCGGTTTGACGTGTCGACACCAACGGGATGTTGGTGACATCGTTGGGGGCGCCGGATGTCGCAGTCGTTGGCGGCTGTAAATAGACGCCCACCGTATCGACGGCCACATTGTTGACGATCGCATCCAGGACGTTCTCGACCGCGTCGGCGGGTTCGTTTTGGCGAGCCAGGATGAACGCCAACTTCAGCAACGGCAAACTTCCGCCCGGCGTCTGGGTACCACTGGGTTGGTTGCCGGAGTGTAAGTAGGCGCTTTGGCGACGTCGGTCCGTGATCGACGCGGGGTCAATTTCCGAGGTCAGTTGATCGTCGGTGGCGTGACGGCCCGAAATTTCGGGCTGCGGCGCCGCAGCATCGATACGATCGGTAAAGGTGATCGAAAATCCGGCGATGACGATGACGTCTCCGGTCACCAACGGCGAAGTGCCTTCGATTCGTTTTCCGTTGACAAAAACGCCATTCCGGCTGCCCAAGTCTTCGATTTGCCATCCCCCCGCTGAGTCTCCCTTAGGCGACGCGGACCAGAAGACACGCCCGTGGCGGCGGCTGGCTTGGTCGCTGCGCAGGACGATTTGGCACGACGACGACCGGCCGATGACCGCTTCGGCAGGGGACAATAGGCGAAAAACGTCGCTCCAACGGCCCTCACTGCGTAGCACCAGATAGGCGCCCGGGCGGGCGATAGCGGGCGACGAAGCCGGCGGCTGGCTGGGATGGGGAGGATTGTTCACGATCGTGGCACTGAACCGAAAAGCTTCTGTTGCTGGATGAATGGGTGCCAACTATCCTAGCGTCTGACCTCGACTCTAGTACGCGGGGCGTCCATACGGACGCTACCCCGATCGACGCGCCTTACCCGGAGATCCACTACGATGGATTTGGCCCCCCGCCCCTCTCGTTCAATCAAACACTTCTTCATGGTTCCGGTCTGCTCGGCGGCCGTCCTTTGTGCAGCCATTTCGGTCCACGGAGGAATCTCGGGGATTGGGGCACAACGATCGGTCGGGGGCGTGATGATCGATGCCGCCGGCGTCGTTCGATCGGCGACCAACGACGAGAAGCAAGAATTCGCTGGCGTTCTTCGTCAAACGATTCAGCCCGCTGATGGCGCATTGAACGAGGCGACCGAATTGCGAATGATCTCGTTGTCTGGTTTACAGAAAGCGATTTCGGAACGCGACCAAACGGGACAACCGATTTCGGAAGACATTGAGTTTTTGGCCGGTCTGCAACGCATCGACTATGTGTTTGTTGATGAAGACAAACATGACGTCGTGATCGCTGGTCCCGCCGAACCTTGGAAACTGCTCGATGACGGCAGTGTTGTCGGTACGGTTTCGGGCGATTCGACGATGCGGCTTGCCGATTTGGTCGTCGCCATGCGTAGTGTCGAAGCGGCACGCGAAGCCGGTATCAGCTGCTCAATCGAGCCGACGCCCGAAGGTCGCCGTCGTTTGCAACAAATGCTTAGCCGCGTCAAACTTCGGCCCGGCCAAAACCCGGTCGCGTTGGAAGCTTCGATGAAAGAGGCTTTTGGTCCACAGATGATCCAATTGACGGGCATTCCCGCCGACAGCCGTTTCGCTCGCACGATGGTTGCCGCTGACTTTGAAATGAAACGCGTCGCGATGGGACTGGCGCCTTCACCGGTTGCCGGTTTGCCGAGCTACTTAGAAATGGCCAAGAACGGTCGACAAGGTGCCGGTTCGAATCCACGTTGGTGGATGGCTTGCGACTATGACGCGATGGCGAAATCCGATGACGGCTTGGCTTGGAAGCTCTCCGGTCGCCGCGTCAAAACGATGACCGAGCAAGATTTGGTCTCGGCCGACGGGACCGTTGCCGCCGGTGGACGTACAGACAAGATGGCACAGGCGTGGGCCGACAAGATGACCGACTCTTTCGCGCAACTTGCAAAAGAGATCCCTGTTTTTGCCGATCTTGAAAACGCAATGGACCTGACCGTTGTTGCGACGTTGATCGTGCAAGAGCGTTTGGGCGAAAAGGCTGGACTCGATCTTTCGACTCTATCGCAAACCGAAAACTCGATCGAATTGGCGTCCTACGGTGTTCCTCGCAGCGTTGACCCGCAGTGCAGTTTCATTCACGGGCGAAACGGCTGGGTCGTGACCGCTTCGGGCGGTGTTGATATCGATGCGTTTTCGATCGTGCAGAAACAGTCGGCGATGCCCGAATTGGCACAATCGCGTCAAGCAGCACTCGCATCGGCGACCGATCGTTGGTGGTGGAATCAGTAGGTGATGCCTGCTTTTTTGCCGCTTTGGAATGATGACACGATCCCGGCGAGTTTTTGATGGGCGTTTGGGGACCACGCACGTTCGACAGTGATATAGCGTGCGATTGGCTCGAGGATCTGTGGGATTCCGACGCGATTGCGTTCTTTGATCACTGCCTCGACCTGACCGATCACACTTCCGAAAGCGGGCGTGTGAATCAGTTGGGCATGCTGGCCTGTGTCGGAGTCGTTTGCACGGCGGAAATGCTGAGAGGCCTGCTCTTCGGAGCCCGCGAGGGACTGCCCGATTCGGCGCATCGCTGGCTTGAAGAAAACCAAAACCTGGATGTCTTGGTTCAAAGCCTGGTGCCCGACACAATCGAAGCCCTCAATCGAGTTCTGGCGTCTGAATCGGAGATGTATTTGCGTTGGGACGATGCGGACGACGACATCGAAACGTGGCGACTGCAGATTGAATCGCTCAAGCAAGAGCTCAGACTGCGCGTTTGATCGCTGCTTTGGCGAAAGGGGCCCGTCGCTCTGGCTTTTACGCCAGAACGGGCTGGGCAATCGGTTGCGGTGGGAATCGGAATCGTCCGTATCGAGCGTTGCCAACTTCGTAGTGAGCTTCACCGTACTGGGTTTGGACGCTTGCAAGCACGCGACTGGCAAACTGTGAAACGTCGATAATTTCGGACGCGTCGAAGGAGACCACAGCCGTACCTCGTTTCTCTGCCATCGAAACGGTTTGCTCAAGATGGTTCGCCAGCATTGTTTGCGGATCACTGCTTTCGCATACCGCATAGTACCCGGCCGAGCCAAGGCGTCGTCCGCCAATGTCGCCATCGCCCGGCGACAGGGTGATCAGCGTCAGGCCGTCGTCCAGCATGCTGATCAATCGCGTTTGCGTTTCGTCCGAACATTTTTGGACTTCGGCAACGACCATGTTCTGACATCCGATCTGGATCGAGTCGGTCGAAAGAGACGCGTTTTCTCGCTCGCGACTGCTTCGCCATTGGACCGACGCAGCCGCTGAAAATTCCAACGTTTCCAATGCGCTGGTCACTGCCTTCACAGACGAATCCAGGTTTTCACGATTTTGGGATACAACCGATCGTTCGCAATATCGGCGGCTTGTAACTGCGTCCTCGCGTTCCATCCCACAAACTTGGGAATAGGTCATCTTCTGTTTCGCAACGGTCTTCACGTCGCCACGAACTTCGGTCGATGCCTGCCATTTAGCGGCCAACGCGTTGACCAGTGCACCCAGCAACGCGGCCGATCCCACGGAGAGTTCAAGATATCCGAGCACGCAGCTGAGGATGTTCGCATCAACCTTGTGGATCCGCCCTTCGACGATCAACTGCTCGTATCCGTAACCGATCAACGATAGTCCGATCAGGCCGTAGATGATCCGCGTCATTCGGCCCGCGCGCCCGTAACGCATCGGGTATCCGAGCAAGCTAAGCAGCGATGGGCCCTGAAAAAAGAAGCAGCATAAGACAGACGGGCCGCCGGCGCCGCACACGACTAAGCCAATGGCGGAAACGATGATTCCGAGCGCAAAATACTGTATCGCATCCGCTGGCGCGCAAACCGCACTGATGGGTTGATAGGTAAAGCGGTTTGATTGCCCCTCATCCGAAGCAGCGACGTTGATCAAGTCAGCCGCGAATTCGCCAGCTATATCGTCGGTCGGGCTCTCGAATCCGCGAACGGAAAATCGCCCGGTGAGCGTGTTTGATTCTTCCGCCTCGGCATAGGCCGCAGCCAACGCGGCCCGGCTGATCGGTACCGTGATCGTCTCGGGGGTCAAGTTCGGATCAACATCTAGCGGAGCGACAACGACGGGCCGCGCAGCGATATCCGCCAACACTTCGTTGACCTGTCCAGGTGGCAGACCCTCGAACTCATCCAGCGGGTTTGGGCCGACAAGTTGGATTCCCACAAGGCGTATGTGGGCGTTGGACGAAATCCCATGGTCGGCAAGTTCTTGCCAAGTCATTTCGACCGGTTCGTCACCCGTCGTCAACGCGACGTTCAGCTGAGGGACCAAAATGATTGCGCCGCCCCACAAGGCACCCCAGGCCGCGAGGCCGCCCACAATCACTAAAATTGATCGTGGACGCGTTTTTCTATGTCCGGGGTAGCCCATCTGTGAATAGCCGGTTTAGGTTTCGTTTCAACAAATAAATAGGTGCGGCGAAAAGCCAAAGAAAGCTACGGCGCATTTGTCCAGTAATTACCACGACGGTTGTTGCCACCCCAGGAAAGTCGTCCTTGGAGCTTCAGATTGAACGGCCTTTTCCGATTGAGTATCGATACGGGAGTACATTCGGCCGATCCTCAGACATCCACACTAGGGGGGCACTGGAGAGCCGAACACACGAAATTGGCAGCCCATCCCGAAAAATTGTTAAAACCGTATGCAACGTTCGCCAGCCGATCGTTTATCATTAGCGAACGCCAAGGGCGTTCAGCTCGCCCGAAGGTTCGCTTCGCAATG
Organism: Rubripirellula tenax; assembly: GCF_007860125.1. NCBI lineage: Bacteria > Pseudomonadati > Planctomycetota > Planctomycetia > Pirellulales > Pirellulaceae > Rubripirellula > Rubripirellula tenax. Next base: position 592,873 of record NZ_SJPW01000006.1, on the reverse strand, counting down.
ATTGCAGTGGCGCTGATCCGGCGTCTTTTCTCATCCCTATCGCTTGATGCAAACCATGCCAATTCAATCCATTCTTGAACGCTTTGCTATTCGATCCCGTCGCCGCAAGTCGGCTCCAGCGACCGAACGATCGAAGCTCAAGCGTCGCCAACGAATGTTCGAGACTTTGGAGGATCGTCGCGTCTTGGCATCGTTCACGGTCGTTTCGGCCGGTGACCCTTTGTTTGGTTCTTGCACGGCTGCGATGTGCTCGCTCCGTGACGCCGTCAATGCCGCGAATGCGTCGGCCGGCGCCGATACGATCACGTTCGCGGCTTCGGTCACAAGCCCGATCACGCTTCTGCCTGCTAGTGGCCCAATCTCGATCACCGACGACGTAACGATCACGAAGCCCGGTTCGACAACAATTTCGATCAACGCGCAAACAAGCGCAGCGAATCAGTTTCGAGTCTTCGACATCGGTCCATCGGCGAACAACGTGACGATGACACGGTTGAGCATCAGTGGCGGTCGTGTTGATGGAGACGGCGGTGGTGGGATTCTGTTCGAAGGCGGTGGAACGCTGACGTTGCAAAACAGTGTCGTCACCGGGAACACGGCAAACCGCGGTGGGGGAATCTATAGCGCTGCTGCTGGAAACGTCACCCTGAACAACAGCACGGTCAGCAACAACGAAGCGGGTTACATCGGCGGTGGCATCATGAACATCGACGGTGATATCACGCTGACCAATAGCACCGTCACCGGCAACCAGGCCTATGGATCTGGCGGAGGAATCTACTCAGAGAACAACGGCGCCATCACGCTGACCGGCAGCACCGTTTCCAACAATTCCGCGACCGGCCTTGGACAACTTGGCGGCGGTATTTTCAGCGGATACGGTACGGTGTCGCTCACCAACACTCAGCTAACGGGCAACTCCAGTGCGGGTGATGCTGGCGGTTTGTATAGCATTGACGGAGCGATCACGATCACTGGATCCAACGTTGCTTCGAACCAAGCGGCCGACTTTGGTGGTGGCGTGTTCAAAGCCGGCGGACTTTTGACGGTCGCGGATTCGACGTTCACGAACAACACGACAACGACAAGCGACGGTGGGGCGATCGCGAGTTTCGGGGGCGATCTTTCGATTACGCGATCCAGTCTGCGAACGAACAACGCTGGCGCAAACGGCGGCGCAATTTCAAACAGCAGCGGTATTGTGACGATTCGGGACACGACCATTGCAAACAACACCGCCGGCGAACGTGGAGCCGGTATCGATACGGCGGCGGGAACATTCACGATCACGAACTCGACGATCTCCACCAACGCAGCAGCGCAAAACGGCGGTGGTATCTATGCGGATAACGCAGTCCTTTCGTTTGTGAACAGTACGGTCACGCTTAACACATCGAGTCAGTTGGGCGGTGGGGTCGCTTTCCGTGATGACAATGGCGGCGAATCGCTATCACTACTTAACACGATCATCGCCAACAACAGTGCAACCTTGGGCAGCGCTGACTTTGTCGCCCCGGGCGGTGGTGCCGCGAACTTAGCGGTGACAAACAGCATCGTCGGCAACAACAATGGCACCGGATTGGTCGCCTCGGCGACACCTAACGGATCGGGCAATCGTATTGGGACTGTAGCCACGCCGATCAATCCAATGCTTGGTCCGCTGCAGAACAATCAAGGCCCGACGCACACCCACTTGCCTTTGACGGGAAGTCCTGCGATCGATGCGGCAACGGAAACCGGTACACCCAACGTCGATCAGCGTGGATTTCCGCGACCAGCCTTCGTAACGATGGACATTGGTGCGGTGGAATTCGGTTCGTCGAACAATGCTCCGCCGACGGACTTTACGCTCGTGACGACGAACGTCAACGAGAACGTGAATACAACATCCGGAAACGCCTTGGTCAGCGCCTTCACCGTGACCGATGCGAGTCCGGCCGACGTGCATACTTACACGCTTGCTACCGGAACCGGCGACACGGACAACGGCACGTTTGTCATCGTCGGAAACCAGCTGTTTGTGAAGCAGGGGCAAACCGTCGACTTCGAAAACAAGGCAAGTTATTCCATTCGGGTGCGCGTCAGCGATTCGACGAACCTGACCCAGACCAGAATGTTTACGATTGGCGTGAACAACTTGCCGGAAATTTCACCGATTCAAATCAACGACGGGACGACAGGGCGATCTCAGGTCACATCGCTTCAAATCGAATTCGATACGACGGTCAATCCGACTGCGTTGGCGAATGCGTTTACGGTCACCAACATTACGACGGGCGTCAATGTCGGAACGGTGAACGTTGGGAACGCCACCGTGGCGGGCAAGACGGTCGCAACGCTAACCTTTGACGGCGCGTCGACTGTACCTCGGGAAGGCACTGGTCTGCGAGGAAACTCACTAGCCGACGGTAACTACCGATTGACCATCAACGGAGCTCAAATTCAAGCGGTGGCCGGCGGAGCGACGATGGGTGCCAACGTCGAATTCGGTGGACAACTTCGAGCCGCTGTGCCCAATGACAATTTCTTCCGACTTTTTGGTGACACCAATGGTGACGGACTCCGCAACAACACGGACTTGATCGCATTTGTTGGATCGTTGTTCAATTCGGCTGGATACATTCCCGGACTGGATTCCACCGGTGACGGATTGATCAACAACACCGACCTGATCGCTTTTATCCCGACCGTGTTCGGTTCGTCACGACCATAGAGTACGCCAAGCGGAGCGTGCCGCAATTTGCTTTGCGGGCCATCGGAACTCGTTAAGAGTTTCGAGTGGAACGTGGTGCTTTGTCAACAAAAAACGTTGAGACTCTGGCAGTCGGATTTGCCAGAGTTGTTGTTTTCTCAGGCGTCGACGATCAATCGATTGCGTATTTGCAGCTCTTTCGCAAGCGGCCGGACCGTCTCGGTCGCGAGTTGCTTTATGTAGTACGTACTGACGTGGCCTTCGAGTGATAGCTCGTTTCCCGTCACGATCAGACGGACGTAACGAAGTTCGCGGAATCCAGTCAACGCGATCGCATCCGAGATCTCTTGCAACTGCGCTGCGACAGCCACCAAAGGATTGAGGCTCGATTCACATCCAGCGTCCGATGTGGACGATTGCTCCCCAACTATTCGTTTTTCGTCGTTGCGCTGTGCAGTCGGTCTCTGGCTACTACTTTTTACCGTCGTGTCCATCAACGAAGTAAACGCAATTGAAACAGTCATTAGAATTCTCGATAAGAAGAGTGGAGGGTTGCCGACCGCTGAAGACGCATCCAATCGCGTCACCAGCAAATCAGCCTCAGCGAGATGAGAATCATGATGAGCTCTCATTCTCACGCTAAACCACTGGTAGCGGCAACCCCGATTCCGTTACGGAATGCTGCGATATAGCTGGAACGGAAACTTTTCCCTTTCGCAACACATGCAGTTGAACGTGCAGCGAAATACGCGCCATTTGCAGTCGCTTGCAATGCACCTCTGGTTTCCCTTAGCGATAACGACTTGCTCAGCAAGCACTTACGAAAAATCGATCGATCGCGGAATAGACCGGGAATGAAGGGAAGTGATTAAAATTGAAGCAAACCGTGTTCATTTCGCACTGATTTGATCAATTATCGCGCATCTTTGATGCATCGATTGCCGTCTGGAGCGCGGCGATTGTTTCAGGCGACGGTTTGAAACTTCCGGGGCGTTTTCCCGATGCGACCATGATCGGGGTCCAGCCATACGTATTCTTGTGATTCCAGGCATCCGGCCGTGCACCAAGTTCAGTTAGCTTTTTGACTGCGAGCGGATAGTTTCGGTAGGCGGCCCCGTGCATCGCCGTTTCCTTGTTCTTGTCGGCATGATTCGGATCCAGCCCCAAATCGACCAACCAATCCATCACTGCGATCACCTCTGGTTCGGTTCCCGCTTCTTCACCGACCGCCACCACACCGATTCCGGCTGCAGCCATCAATGCATTGCAGTCATCGACGTTGGTAAGGGTGGGGTCGGCGCCGAGTTCGTGAAGTAGCTCAAGCAACGGAAGGTCAGCCGTTTTCGCTGCCATTAAGAAAGGCGTCGCGCCCTTTCGATTCAATTTTGCTCGACCACCTTGCCCGTTTTCAAGCTTCGCGTTGATATCCGCGCCGGCTGAAACGATTGCACGAACGAACTGCAAGCTGTTGACCGACCCGGATCCTCGTGGTGAAGGATCGCCTTCCACGTTGTCGCCACGATCGGTTTTCCTGACCCAAGTCAAAGCATGCAATGGCGTATAACCGCTGCGTTGATCATTCGGATCGGCGCCTCGCTCTACCAACCATAGTGCAAGTTCAAAATGTCCACTTTCAACCGCAAGCATCAAGGCGGATGTTCCTTTTCGCGGATTCCTTCCCGACGAATTCTTCGGATCCATGACATCGTTGACGTCCACGCCGGCTTCGATCAATCGCTGGCAGGCTTCCAAACGACCTTCCCGAGCGGCAAACAGATTGGCGGTAAACCCTTGGCTGGTCCGAACGTGAACGTCGGCGCCGGCTTCGATCAGTGCGTCAACGACGTCGGTATTCCCCTCGGCCGCCGCCCACATCAGCGCCGTTTGGCCTTTGCGCTCGGTGTGATTCAGTTTTGCACCGTGCCCGATCAATGCCTCAACGATCGGCCGCGAACCCACGCGAGCTGCGGTTAACAATGGCGATTCGCCGCCAGCAACTTCCTTGTTCGCATCAGCGCCATTCTTCAACATCGCCACCGCGATATCTCGATTCCCGTTCGAGCATGCGATCCAAAGTGGTGTGATCCCGTAAACGTTGGGCACGTCAAGGTCAGCGCCTTCGCCGATCGCCTTCTCAACGTCGGCAAGGTTTTCCGACTGTGCTGCACGATGCAATCGTAGGTCAACGACCTGGCCATCGATTGCCAACACCGAATTCATCGCGATACACAAACCAAGCACGATGAACAAACTGAAGCACTTCATCGATTCGACCTTCGGCATCACGGATTTTACAGACTGACAGGATCGAATAGATCTTCGACGGTACCATCGCTATCGGCGAATGAATCCAGTGGTACACCGACTTTGTTCAGCAACGTCAAATGCAAGTTCGCCAGCGGGGTGGGCGTCTCGTATCGGATATGTCGACCACCACGCATGTTGCCTGCTGCACCACCGGCCACCACGATCGGCAAATTCGTGTGATCGTGAGCGTCCGAGTCGCCCATTCCGCTGCCATACAAATACAGCGTGTGGTCCAACAGCGATCCGCCCGCTTCGGGTGTCGCCTTCAACTTTTCCAAGAACTCGGCAAACAACGAGATGTGGAAACGATTGACTTTGGCAATCTTTTCCAGCTTTTCCGGATCGTTGCCGTGGTGGGTGATCGGATGGTGAGGATCCGGGACGCCGATTTCTGGGTACGTTCGCGTACTGGCTTCGCGAGCTAGTTGGAACGAAACCACTCGGGTGATGTCGCCTTGGAACGCCAACAATTGTAAATCGAACATCAGCCGCGCGTGGTCGGCGTACTGCGCCGGCACACCCACCGGACGATCCAAGTCGGGAAGCGGATTGTCCTTGGCCGACTGCTCAGCTTTCGAGATGCGTCGTTCGACTTCGCGAACGCTTTCCAAGTAGCCGTCGATCTTGTTTCGATCCGAGGGGCCGACAGCTTTCTTCAGTCGCTTTATTTCATCAGTCACCGAATCGAGCAGGCTGGCTCGTTTCTTCAACACGGCTTGCCTTTGCTCGGGCGTGCCGCCGTCGCCAAAGAGTGTCTCGAATACGATTCGCGGGTGTGCCTCGCTGGGAAGCGGTGTTGTCGGTGACGACCACGACAAGTTGTTTTGGTAAACGCACGCGTAGCCGTTGTCGCATTGGCCGACCGTCGACAACAAATCCATCGACAACTCAAGCGACGGTAGCGTCGTTTGATGTCCGATTTGCTTGGCCGCAATCTGGTCGACCGTAGTGCCCAATCGATAGTCGGTGCTCTCGGTACGTTTCGCACGAGCGGCACTTAGGAACGCTGCATTTGACGTGGCATGCGAACCGGGGTACGCGTTCTGTAGATCCATGCCGGTAACGACAGTGACTTGATCTTTCACTGAATCGAGCGGCATCAGCGATGGCGACAGCGTTTCCAGCGTGTCGCCCTGCGGAATCCATTGGGCCGGATTGAATCCCATCGGAATGTAGATGTAACCAATCCGCCGCAGATGCTCGGCAGCCGCCGGCGTCGCGGCTGTCGCCTTCATCGATGGAATCATCGCGTCCAGCAGCGGCAACGCAAACGCGGCGCCCGCACCACGCAGCACCGTTCGTCGGGACAGAGCCTTTTGAGGAATCATCATGGAGCACTCCGGTGGGTGAACACATCGCTGGAGACGATGGCCGATATGAGTGAAGAAAACCGATAATCCGATTCTGCAGCTTCGCCTACGATCGCTCGGACCGTCGGACCAATCTCGGGCTCGATCCCGCGTCCTAACGCGAACGTCAAAAGCTTTTCAGTCATCGTGGTCACGAACATGTCGGGACGCGCCAGTATACCCGCTTCGAGCTCGTCGATTCCACCGATCGTTGCCCCATCGGGCAACGTTCCCGCCGAATCAATGGGCAACTCGCCGTCAAAATCGCGCCATCGCCCCACGGCGTCGAAGTTTTCGAGCGAAAATCCGACCGGATCCATCAAATCATGACAGCTGGCGCACGCCGGATCGGCACGATGCTGGGCCAGTCGATCGCGGACGCTGGTCGCGGCCAGCGTCGATTTCTCTTTTAAGTTGGGCACATTCGCAGGTGGCGGTGGTGGGGCCGTCCCGAGGATGTTCTTCAGGATCCAATGGCCGCGAATCGTCGGCGACGTTCGTGTCGCATATGACGTCACGGTCAAGATGCTGCCGTGACGCAGCAGTCCGCCTCGAATGCTGTCAGCCGGCAAATCGACATTTCGAAAATGGCTGCCGAGGACACCGCTGATTCCATAGTGCTTGGCAAGCCGTTCATTCAAGAAAGCGGACTCCGTCGCGATCAGGTCCATCACGCTGCGATCGCTCGCAACGATATCGCGGAACAGCGACTCGGTTTCACCCCGAAACGCTTGCCGCAAATTGTCATCGAAATCGGGGAACAATCGCAAATCGGGCGTGATGGAATCGAGATTTCGCAAGTACAACCACTGGGCCGCAAAGTTCGTGGTCAGCGACACGGATCGATCATCCATAAGCATCCGCCGAACCTGCTCGGACAGCGTTGCCGGTTCATGCAGTTGGTTCGTTTCGGCGAGTGCCAACAGTTCCTCGTCCGGTGAACTGCTCCACAAAAAGAACGATATTCGCGACGCCAGTTCAACGTCCGTGATCCGATAGGCTTCGCCGCTGATCGCGTTGTCCGGATCCGACTCGATCCGAAATAGGAAGTTGGGATTGATCAGAACCGACGTCAAAGCCAACTCGATTCCCGCGTCAAAACCGCCCTCACGTTCGCCTTCGACATAGAAATGCATCGGCGAGCTCAGGTCTTCGTCGGTGACGGGACGCCGGTATGCCAACCGTGCGATGGAGCCGATGATTTGTCGTGCGCAAGCAAATCGTTCAGACTCGGTAGCGTTGGCCGCCGGACGGCACTGAAAAATTCTTGCTTGGCTATCCGACATCCCTTCGGACGGCAATGCTTCCAACGGTCCGACAATGGACACTTGGAATAGCGCCGGTTCGCTTCGAGGATGACGATGGCGATTGTAGCTGGCGTCGAACGGTTGGCGTTTGGTTTGCGCCAACGACGTGCCCTTGCTGGGGAACGTCACGCCGACGCGGTGAGTCCCACCAACCACATCGATCCTCGTCCGTAGATGCGAATCGACATGGGTGAAGTCCTTGCGACCGGGCGGTGGTTTGACCGCAAACTGATGAATGCGTTCGTCGTCAAGCAACACGTCGATATGATGTGGTTCGGTCAAACCTTCGACCATTTCGTCGCGATCGCGAGTCAAACGGAGTTCGATTTCGTACGAACCGGATGCAGAAAAGTGGTAATCGAAAGCCGTTCCGCCACGCGTTCCAAGCGGCAAGCCCTCGACGTGCGACGACTGGGTACGATCGGCCGGCACGCGAATCGTCGTTCCGATCGGGCCGGAATCGGTTCGACCGACTGCAGAGCGAGCGATCGACTGTGCGGCCGACAAATAGCGACTCATCAACATCGGCGACAACTCGCCCACGGTGATGTTGTCGAACCCGTGACTCGATTCGTCGGGCGGCAACATCGTGGAGGCATCGATCGGCAGCGAAAGCAGATCGCGAATCACGTTCTGGTACTCGGTGCGCGTCAATCGTCGCAGCGATTCGGTGCGACCGGGATTCGGAAAATCCTGGTGCCGTTGTTTCAACAGCTTCGCCATCGATTGGGTCGCATCCTGGTACTCCAACTCGCTCGGTCGTTCGCCGTCGGGTGGAGGCATTTGACGGCTGGCGGTGCGTCGCAAGACGGCTTCCCACGTTCGATGGTCAAATTCATCTTTTCCGAATGTCGCGGAAGAAAAGTCGAACGACTCTAGATCCAGCCCGGCGACGCTGTCAGCGGAATTGTGGCAGTCCAAACAGTGTTGTGCGACGAACGCGTCGACCTGTGAAGCGAGCGGTGTAAGGTCAGCCCCATTGGCAACTATGCAAGCGGATGCCACGCAAAGAGAAACACAGGACATCGCTAACAGAAACGATCGCATTACCGATCGAACACAGATTGTCTTCATGAAGGGATCAACCATCGGGAACGTCGAGGGGAGATTGCTTGGCAAAAGGTGGGAAAGGAGCGTCGGATTGGCGGGGGCAGTGGCACGGCAAGTCGCCGATGTGCTGATTTGATTCTTGCCCGAAGGCCGAATGGACGTGTCTGTTCCACACCAGGATAGACGTTTGGCCGACTCATCGGCAGCTTTCGGGGCAAAATAGTCTTCGAAAACTACCCGCCTGCCCGCTGGCGCGACAGATGGGCGAGGCAGCGGCGAATCACAATCGACGACCGACCGTATCGATGTCAAGCGCGGCGTCGGTTGGCGATGGCTTGTTCGTAAACGGACTCGATTTCTTCCGCCGCCGAAACGGTGATGGACAAGTCCTGTAGCAACCCGTCGTCGAGGGCATAGATCCATCCGTGGATTGCCAACTTTTGGCCTCGTCGCCAAGCGTCGCGAACAATAGTCGTTCTGCACACATTCATAGCTTGTTCGATCACGTTGAATTCACACAACTTGTTGACGCGATCTTTGGGAGATTCGATTGCGTCCAATTCCCTTTGATGCAACATCGAGACGTCTTGAATATGCCGCAGCCAGTTTTCGATCAGACCCAATTCTTTGTGAAAGAGCGCCGCGCCAACGCCGCCGCACCCGTAGTGGCCACAAATGATGATGTGCTCGACTTCAAGCACTTGGACCGCGTATTGCATGACCGACAAACAATTCAGATCGGTGTGAACGACCAAGTTGGCGACGTTGCGATGAACAAACAGATCACCTGGCCGCAATCCAACGATTTGATTGGCGGGAACGCGTGAATCGGAACACCCAATCCACAAGTAGTCGGGTTTCTGGTTCTTCGAAAGAATTTCGAAAAACGATGGATCCGTCTCCGCAATATTCCGAGACCAAGCCTTGTTGTTTTCGAGAAGATGTTTGAGATGCAGCACAGTCAATGTTCCAAACGTGAAAACCAGTCTTTCTTATGCTGGTAAAGTATCCACGATCGGACTGGCCAACGCCACACGTTTTTGGCGTGAGGCAATGCTTCATCGAGAATCCGTTATTTCGCCCCGGATAACGCGATGCTGAGCTATGCTCCATTTAGATGGACCAATTTAGACATTGGCTCAATCTTTGTTGCGGCGAACCTCGATTCCATTGCTCAAGGCTGTCGTTCCTGCGGTGGTTCTCGCAATGGCAAAGGCGATTGCACGTTCCTCATCAGACTCAACATGTCCTATCAAACGAAGACCTTTTTCGTCGATTCGACAACTGATGTGGTGCAAATTGTTGCGACGCAGCGACGCGATGATTTTTTCGCAGAGCGGATCAACTTCGGATGATTCTGACATGGCCTCGATAGGGGTACAAAATGGTGGAACTTAGGAAGGTGCGCGCTTGGCTTACTTTTTCCGCATGAGGCCGGAGGGCGGAACGACATCACATAGACGCGCCAACCCAATAACGACAACAGCACAAAATTCAATCAGTTCAGCCGCAATAGCTCTGTTGACAATCCGAAAGCGTAGGTGCCTTTGCAAAGTCTTTGAGCCATCACCGAAGTCTATCCCTATTTCCCCACTTGTGCCGAAGATCTCACTCGATTAGCACCGGTTGTCCGACATTATCGCCAATCAACTGTACGCAAACCAACCGCTCTAGCCGCTTGGCCAAGTTTTCGCCCCCTACCCGAAGGAGTAAATCGCCTCGATGAATGGCGGCGCTTGTATACGAATCTACACCGATCCGATACTTCGCGATTTGTTCAAAACGCTCGCCGATGCGAAATACGTGCAAGTCTCCGTCCAAATTCGGCACCAACGCCACGTCGCCGATCGCCACCGGTGATGCGCTGAAGTTGCCGCCGATGCGTTTTTTCCAATGCAGTTCACCGGTCGCGGCGTCCCAGCAGAATCCGATACCGTCGTCACTGACGGCGACCAAAAAACCTCCTTGGCTGAGCAACGACGGTTCATAGATTTTGGTCTCGTTTGACCAGACGCGTTCTCCATCCGCGGTCAAGCACACGGTTTCCTCATCGGGAAAACCGCCGCTGGCGAAGATCCGTTCGTCGGCCGCAATCACAGTTCCGCATGTTGCTTTTGAAATACACGCGGTCCGCCACAACAATTCACCGGTTGCCGGATCGTAACTGGTGACGGCTCCGTCGCCGCTGATCAACAATTGATCACGACCACCAACATTGGCGACGGTGGGGCTGGAGTAGCTGTCGGTATCGCCTCGCTTGATGCGCCACGCAACTTCCCCCGTTTCGGTGTCGAGCGCCGCGATGTAACCGCCGCCAGAGTTGTCCGCCGAAACGATGACGAGCGACTGATAGAGGATCGGCGAAGGGGCGTATCCGAATCGCGATACAAACATGCCGACCTTTGTCTGCCAAACTTCTTCGCCGTTCATGTCCAATGCCGTAGCGAAAATGGATTGGGAGTTGAAGAAGGTGACGTAAAGTCGCTTGCCGTCGCTGGCGATGGTCGAATTTGCGTTGGTCGCTTTCTTGTGAACTTCGCGATCCGTTGGAAAGTTACCCTGGTGAATCAGCTTGTCGAATCGGACTTCACCCGTCTCGCGGTCGAAGCACAATACCCGCTGCTGTTGTTCTTCGTCGAGCGCGGTCGCCAAGTAAACGGCGTCACCAACCACGATCGGCGAACTGTGTCCACGGCCGGGCACGTCGCTGGTCCAGATCACTTTGGCCGACTCGGGCCATTGGAACCCATCACCCGGGATCGACGCCGCATCGCGGACGACGCCATCGTGTTGGGAGCCACGCCACGATGGCCAATCCTGGGGACTCAATTCGGACGCCATGTCCTTGATGGCGACGCCGCTTTGTTTGGCGGACACCACGTCGACCTCGTAACTGGGGCGACATCCGGCGGAAAATACTGATCCAGCGAGCACGAGAATCGTTGTCCAGTGAGAAAAACCTAGTGATTGCATGATTGCCTATCCGTATCCGAAATTTGTCGTCGTGAGCCGCCGATTGTGATTGTTTTAACAGTTCCCGATTGGTCCACCTTACCAGCCTTCGTCGATTTCCTAGAATCATTGCTCGGCGTCTACCGTTTCGCGGTTCGCCCAACCCGTCCTCCTTGGCCTTTTGAATTGGTTCCGACGTTCTATGCCCCGTTACAACCCCGCCGAAATTGAACCTCGCTGGCAAGCTTTCTGGGAATCTGATCGCACTTTCGCCACGCCGGACATGCCCGTTGCCGGGCCCGACGGTACGATCAAAAAACGATATGTGCTGGACATGTTCCCCTATCCTAGCGGCGATGGGTTACACGTCGGTCACCCCGAAGGTTACACGGCGACGGACATCACATCGCGTTTCTGGCGTGCCCGCGGTGAAAGCGTGCTGCACCCGATGGGCTTTGACGCCTTCGGATTGCCGGCCGAAGAGCATGCGATCAAAACGGGTGAACATCCGCGAATCCAAACGCAACGAAACATCGATAACTTCACGCGTCAACTGAAGATGCTGGGTTTCAGCTATGACTGGGACCGAGTGCTAGCGACGACGGACGAAAACTACTTCAAGTGGACCCAGTTCATCTTCTTAGAACTGTATGACACCTGGTTCGATGCCGAGCAACAAAAGGGGCGGCCGATTGCCGAGTTGCCGATACCTGCCGACGTGTCGGCGAAAGGCGACGATGCCGTCCACCATTATCGTGATGCGAATCGCTTGGCTTACGAAAGTGACGCGCTAGTCAATTGGTGTCCCAAACTGGGAACCGTATTAGCCAACGAAGAGGTCCAAGACGGCAAGAGCGAAGTTGGTGGCCATCCCGTCAAACGGATCCCGCTTCGCCAATGGATGCTGAGGATCACGTCCTATGCGGAACGCTTGCTCGACGGGCTGGATGATTTGGAATGGCCGCTCGGCATCAAAAAATTGCAGCAGGATTGGATCGGCCGAAGCACCGGCGCCGAAGTCGACTTTGCCGTCGGTGACGAGCGACTGCGTGTCTACACAACAAGACCTGACACACTGTTCGGCGCAACATACATGGTGATCGCACCGGAACACGCGATGGTCCAGAGCTTGACGACGGCCCAGCAGCGCGACGCGGTGACGGCGTACTGTGAAAAGGCATCGTTCAAGAGCGACCGGGAACGCACCGAAGGCGACAAGGTAAAAACCGGTGTGTTTACGGGCAGCAACGCCATCAACCCGGTCACGGGAAGTCCGATTCCGATCTGGATCGCCGACTATGTCTTGGCGGGCTACGGAACGGGCGCGATCATGGCGGTGCCGGCGCACGACGTCCGTGACTTTGAGTTCGCGAAGCAATTCGATCTGCCGATCATCCAAGTCGTCGAGCCTCCCAAGACCGACCCAGACTACGACGCATACGTTTCCGGCGAAAAATGCTTTGCTGGCCACGGAATCGCCATCAATAGCGGCCGTTTCGATGGCATGAAAACCGAAAACGTAAAATCTGAAATCACGGAATGGTTGACCCAGGAGGGCACCGGCGTTGAAGCCGTCAACTACAAGCTGCGAGACTGGTTGTTCAGTCGCCAACGATTTTGGGGCGAACCGTTCCCGATTTTGCATGAAGTCGACGACGCGGGGAGACCGACGGGGCGAAAACGCGGGGTGCCGGTGGAGCAATTGCCGGTTCGGCTGCCGGAACTCGAGGACTTCAAACCGCACGGTCGTCCGGAACCGCCGTTGGCGAAAGCAGCCGACGATTGGTTGTTCGTCAACATTGACGGCAAACGCTATCGACGTGAAACCAACACGATGCCGCAATGGGCCGGATCATGTTGGTATTACCTCCGCTATATCGACAACAAAAACGATTCGGCGCTGATTGATCCGGAGAAAGAGAAAGCATGGATGCCGGTCGATTTGTATGTCGGAGGCGCCGAGCATGCGGTGCTGCACTTGTTGTATTCGCGGTTCTGGCACAAGGTGCTGTTCGACCGAGGACACGTGTCGACCGCGGAACCGTTCGGTCGACTCGTCAACCAAGGCATGATTCTGGGCGAAGTCGAGTACACGGGATACGAAGACGAAGCGGGCAATCCTGTTTCGGCAAATGAAGTTCGTCGCGATGCCGACGGTAACTTGTCCGGCAAGTCGGGCGAAACACTTGTCGCGAAAACGCTTCAAGATGAAGACGTCGACAAGAAGGGCGACGGGTTCGTGTTGAAGTCAGATGCGTCGATCCGAATCGAAAGCCGCGCGCACAAGATGTCTAAGAGTCGCGGCAATGTGGTCAACCCGGATGTGATCGTCCGCGAGTATGGTGCGGACTCGCTTCGTCTTTACGAGATGTTCATGGGGCCGTTGGAGGCAACCAAGCCATGGGCAATGACCGGCGTCGGTGGGGTCCGTAACTTTTTGGATCGCGTTTGGCGGATGGTCGTCGATCAAGATTCTGATGACGATGTGCTCAGTCCGGGGCTGACGGACGCAGCATGTGACGAAGGCCAAAACCGGATGCTCAACGCGACGATCAAACGCGTCACCGAAGATACTGAGAACATGCAGTACAACACCGCCATCGCGCGGATGATGGAGTTTACGAACTTCTTCACACGATCCGAGACTCGTCCGACCGATGCCATCAAGACGTTCTTGATCTTGCTGGCTCCGTATGCGCCGCACCTGTGCGAAGAGCTGCACCGACGTCTGGGCGGAACTGGATCGATCGCCAAACTCGATTGGCCGACGTGGGACGAAGCCGCTTTGGTGGAATCGAGTATCGAAGTGCCCGTTCAAATCAACGGCAAGATCAAAGCAAAGGTCAACATCGCGCCGGATGCCACGAAGGAAGCGCTGGCGGAAATGGCGTTGAACGATCCGAAGGTCAAAGAGTTGATCGAAGGCAAGACGATCGTCAAGCGAATCATTGTCCCTGGAAGACTTGTAAACTTAGTCATCAAATAGCAGCACCCTACGTGCCCCCGCAACGCCGCGGGCGGGGCTACCATCATCCCAATCATTGAACGCCCCGCCGGCAACGTCGCGGGTCCACGAAGAGAATCGAGAAAGCAAGTAGTATGAGTATCGGAATCGGAATTGTTGGTGTTGGCATGATCGCCAATTTTCACGCTCGTGCGGTCGCCGACGCGAAGGGTGCCCATTTGGTCGGCGCGACCAGTCGCAGACTGGAACCCACGGCTGAGTTTGCCGCAAAACACAACTGCAAACCGTTCGACTCGCTCGAAGCCATGCTGGCCGATCCCGAAGTGCAAGCGGTTTCGATTTGCGCGCCCAGCGGCGCGCACTTGGATCCTGCGATTGCCGCTGCGAAGGCAGGCAAACACGTGATCGTTGAAAAACCGCTTGAAGTCACCACCGAGCGTTGCGACCAAATCATTCGTGCCTGCGACGAAGCCGGCGTGCGATTGGCGGTCACCTTCCAAAGTCGCTTTCACGAATCAAGCCGCTTGATGAAGCAAGCCGTGGAAGCCGGTCGTTTCGGAAAGATCACAATGGGCGACGCCTATGTGAAGTGGTTCCGCAGCCAAGAGTACTACGACAGTGGCGCTTGGCGAGGCACCTGGCAGCTCGATGGTGGCGGCGCATTGATGAACCAAGCGATCCACTCCGTCGATTTGTTGCTTTGGCTGATGGGCCCCGTCGCCGAAGTCAGTGCGATGACGGCGACAATGACCCACGAGCGGATCGAAGTCGAAGACGTTGCCGTCGCCACGCTGAAATTCGCAAACGGCGCACTCGGTGTGATCGAAGCCACGACGACCGCTTACCCCGGTTCGCTAAAACGCATCGAAATCAGCGGCAGTCACGGCACCGCGATCTTGGAAGAAGAGGATATCAAGCAGTGGCAATTTGCCGACGAAACGGACGAAGACGAAGCGGTGCGAAAAAGGATGGCGGGTAGAACGGAAACCGGCGGCGGAGCAGCGGATCCGGCCGCCATCGGACACCACGGCCACACCATGTTGTTTGAAGAAGTAATCGCTGCCATCAACGAAAAACGTCCTTCCGTTTTGGACGGACGCGAAGGTCGCCGTAGCGTGGAACTTATCCGCGCAATCTATGACAGTGCGAAGACCGGAAAGATCATCAAGCTGGCCTAAGCAAAGCCGCGATCATTTTTTTGCGACAAAACTAACGCCCAAAATCGCGATCACCATGCCGCCGATATGTTGGATCGACGTCGGTTCGCCGAGAATTCCGATCGCCAATCCCATCGTCAACACGGGACCGACCGACCCGATCACCGTCGTTCGCGTCGCACCGATCCGCACGATCGCTTCGTTGATCATGAAGCTGGGTAATACCGTGCAAACGAACGCCAGAACGAAACCATAGACGTAAACAATCGGATTGACGTTTAGGACGCTGGCGATTGGGTCTGTGATTGCGAAATGGACTCCGACAAAAAACGTCGATCCGATCATCGCCAAGCTGGTGAATTCGCGACTTCCGATCCGCTGCATCGTTGGCTTTGCAAACAAGATGTAAAACGAGTAGCTCAGTGCCGCTCCGACGACCAGTGCGACGCCGAAACGCACATCACTGCTGCTGGTCAACGCTTGTTCCTGGCCGTACATCATGACGACGCCGAAATAGCAAAGAGCGATCGCAGCAATGATCCGACGATCGATTTTTTCGCCCAAGAACAACCACGCCAATAGCGCAACCATGGCGGGATAGGTGAACAGGGTCAACCGTTCCAGTTGTGCCGAGATATACTCGAGCCCGCTCAGGTCTAGGTACGAGGCCAGATAGTATCCCAGAAAACCGAGCCCCAACGACCGAACCAAGTCGGATGTAGCAATCGGTTTTCGATCGGCACGCGAACGGAGCGACCAGAACACGAAAACATAAAACGGCAACGCCAAAAACATCCTAAGCGTCAACAGTAACGTTGCCCCGACGCCTTCGGCGAACGCCAACTTAATGAAGATGGACTTCAATGCGAACAAGAACGTGCCAACGATGGCCAGCACGACTCCCGAGCGAAACCGAATGGCGCTTTCACCATGATTGTTCGTTTCACCATCGGTCGGTTCGGTCACGTTGACTGCTTTTGTGAGAAAGGGCACCCTGGATGCACAGCGGGGCGCGGCGCATCTCCGTCACGACTCGGATTGCCGTCGCAAGGTTCACGTGATGACGCTTTCTAACGGATCGTCACCGTGACTGGAGCCACGAAGTTGCGGCAGCGAAGTCTCCGTTTCGAATCCATTCTGCAACGCGATCGAGATCACTCTTGCTTGCCGTTCCACTACGACGAAGGCGAAGCAGTTGCCCGGGCAATTGCAACGAAGCCGAGTCGGCGGTCGGTCCCTTCAGTACGCTTTGCAGGTATCGCAGGTCGCGGTCGCCGAACTCTTCGCTCGGTTCGATCACGGTTCCTTCGCCCCAATCGTTCCAAGTAGCGATTTGGATGATTGCCGGGTGCATCGCCTGAGCGATGCGAAGAGTCTCTCGAAACGTTTTGCCAGCTTCATCTTCGATGTTGGGATAGCTGTCTCGCACTTTTGCGATTCCGTAGGCATCGACGAAACGCGGAAACACGACGGGAATTGCCGCTTCCCAAGCAGTCGCGTCACGCACGAACCGATCGACCGCCTCCATCGCCAGCCCCGGGATTGGCCAATCGAACGCGCCCGTAGCACCGTCGCGTCGATGATGTTCGCTGAAATATGCGATCGGGAACTCAAGTCCGCTAACACACTGCGTCCACTGTTCATTGGAAAGCCCTGCATTGCCAAACGATAACATCACGGGTTTTCCGTTGATTCGAACATGATTCTTTTTCGGAAACCAATGTTCGTTTAGCCAACGAATTTCCGATGCTACGTGCTTAACGCGATCGGAGTCTTTGACAATTCCTTTCTCGACCAACGGTACCAGCGTTTGGTCTTCGTAGCAGATTGAAAACTTCATTCCGATCTGGTCGGCATACTCGATCAGCTTCGTGGTGTTGCGGTGAAGCATCGGATAGTCGTAACAGTCTTGCAGCCCGTACCAATCGACGATGATGCCGTCGATGCCAGCGACACTCATCAGCAGCAAATGGTATTCGATCACGTCTTCGTTACTGGAATCGTACGGACCGATGGCGGGGTAGTACACCGACGCAAGTGACCGTTTTCCGTCGATAATCTGTTCAGGATCGAAGTGATTCATCGTCCAGTGATAGCCCCACTCAGGGCTGGTCGGTTTTGCAACGAACCATGGCATGTAGTGGGCTAGGACTAACGGACGAACCGGTGCCATCGGTTCGTCAGCACTGGCAATCGAAAACAGATATGCGAAGGCGACGCACAAGGCGGTGAATCGTTTCATTCGCATTTGTCCTGCAGAGTGTCAGTTGATTCTATTTTCGAACGCTCGGAATCCTGTGCATGCGTTTGCGCCGAACGACTGTGTTGAGTCCGGGAATCTGGACGGAGGACCGCAATGCAGTCCGCCCGGAACCAAACGTATCCCAGCCCAATCGTGGCAAGGCAGTATATCGCAACAAGTCCCGGATGCACTCCGGCCGCCATCATCCGCGGCGTATCAAGTAATCGGTCTCCCGTGATCCACGCCAGCATCAAGTAGCCGCCGTTTGCGATCAGGCAGAAGTCGGCGACGAACCAAACCGCACGCACCGATACGATTGCGGCGACGCAAAGTGGAAAAATCGCTCCGACCAGCGGTCCCGCCCACAGCGTCAATCGCGGGTGGGGATCAGGACTGTGTAGAGAGTAGGGCAATCGCCACGGCGCAAGATCGTAGTCCACCAGCGTTGCGCCGCCGCACCATCCGCCAAGGATGTGCCCGAATTCATGAGTAAGCAGCATCACAACCCACGACACGGCCAGCAGTGCAACGAGGGTTGTGATTCTAGACTTCATCTGCTCGTTCAATCGATGTGCGCTACAGACCCGATGCCGCGTCTTCATCAACGTAGAACGTTAAATCGGTCGCATCAATAAAGGACGCAGGGTAAGTCTTGAAGAGGCCAGTTTTCTTCACCACGTCGACTAAGACTCCCTTCTTGTTCGCCCCAGTGATCAAGAAAACCACTTTCTTGGCATGATTGATCACGGGCCCCGTCAACGTGATCCGCTTCTGTCCCGAAGTCGGATGCGTCGCAACCTCGCAAACGTCCGACGACGTCAAGAATTCCATCTGATGCGGGAAGATCGAAGCGGTGTGCCCGTCGTCGCCCATTCCCAAGACGACAAGGTCGAATTGGGGAACGCCGTCGCTATCTTTTCGAACGAAGCGATCGATTTCATCCGCGTAGCGAGTACGCTCGTCATCCGGATTCGATTCACCGTGGACGCGGTGGAGTTGATCGGCGGGCAGATCAACCTTGCTAAGGAAGATGTCGTTGGCGACGCCGAAGTTGCTGTCGCTATCCGATGGCGGAACGCAGCGTTCATCGACCCAGAACAACCGGACTCGTGACCAATCGATTTCGCCGGCGAATTCACCCGCCCATCGCTCGAATAACAAGCGTGGTGTGCTGCCTCCCGACAGGGCGACGGTCACGATCGGTTGCGACTGGTCACCGAGCCACTGGGCAAAGTCGTTCGCGAACGAGTCGGCGAGTGTCGCGGGGTCAGAGAACTTTTGAATCTTTGCGTTCATGAAAAAACGTATTGAGGTTGACGTTGCGACACACGATGACGCGAGTCGACTAAAATTTAAGGATTGATGACGGCGATCGATTAGAACATGTGGAAGCCGATTTGCGCACCCGCATTCGCACTGGGCGAGTTTGGACGGCGTGGTGGATCGAGTGTGCTTGGACAAGGAAAAATGATGATGCGTTTTGCGTGCAGTCCGGCTATTGCTTTGGGACTTTTGTGTTTGGTCGGAATCCGCGTCCAATCGGCCGATTCGCACCCCAACGTGCTGCTGATTTGCGTCGACGATCTGCGACCCGAATTGAAGTGTTTCGGGGCGGAGTACATTCATTCGCCGAACATCGACGAACTGGCTCGTTCCAGCCGCTTGTTCGGTCGGCACTATGTGCAGGCGCCGACCTGTGGGGCATCCCGCTACGCGATGTTGACGGGTTGCTACGGAGGTGCATCGAACGAAGCGATTGCCGACCGCGCTAAAACGATCGCGGTGGGTGACTCCGTTCCCGATTCGATGCCCGAGTGGTTTCGGCAACACGGGTACACGACGGTTTCTGTGGGCAAGGTTTCCCATTACCCGGGCGGGCGGATGGGGCCAGATTGGGACGACGATGCGAAGTTGGAAATGCCGGACTCTTGGGATCGGCATCTCTTGCCGGCCGGACCCTGGCAACACCCACGGGGATCCATGCATGGACTGGCCCATGGCGAAATCCGCAACGACCCGGGAGCCATGGATGTGATGCAGTCCGTTGACGGGGACGACTCGATCTATCCCGACGGCTTGATTGTCGACGAGTCACTTCGGCAATTGGATCAACTGGCTAGCGACAATGAAAAACCATTCTTTTTAGCGGTGGGAATCATTCGTCCTCATTTGCCCTTCGGTGCGCCGGCAAAGTACATGCTGCCATACGAAGACGTCGAACTGCCGACGATTCCGCATCCCATGAAACCCAGCGGAACAACCACCTGGCACGGATCCGGCGAATTCATGCGTTACAACCGCTGGGGGCGTGACCCTAACACGGACCCCGAGTTCGCTGATGAAGTGCGTCGTCACTACGCTGCCTGCGTCACGTACGCCGATGCCAGCGTCGGACGAGTACTTTCGAAACTGCGAGAAACCGGCGCGGACGCCAACACGGTCGTTGTGCTGTGGGGCGATCACGGTTGGCATCTGGGTGAACACGCCATTTGGGGAAAGCACGCGCTTTTTGAAGAGTCCTTGCGGTCGCCGCTGTTGGTACGGTTGCCATCGATGCCCGATCCGGGAAAGACCGCAGACGCAATCATCGAATCGGTCGATATATTTCCCACGCTCTGTGACGCCTCGGGAATCCCGTCGCCAAACAATCTGGATGGATCGTCGTTGATGTCCATCCTGGATGACCCCGCGTCGGCCGGCGATTACGCAATTTCGTACACCAAGAAAGCGCGCACCCTTCGCGACAACCAGTATCGTTTGACGGTTCATGACAACGGCGCGGAAGAATTGTATGACCACTCTACCGACGAGGCTGAGACGCTTAATCTTGCATCGCAGCGAGCCGACGTCGTCAAGGAAATGCGCAAACGTCTGGACGATCGTTTGCCTCGCAAAGTCCGATCCCGACGGTAGCCGTGTTGGAAGCACGAGGAAAGAATTGGCCTACTTTGTAAAAATAATAGCAAAGCTGATATTCTTGATTTCGTTGGCTTTTGCTAAATCATTCCCATCGCTGGGCCTTCGCCCGCGTATTTTCTGTTTTAAAGGGATTTAAGATGGCTACCAAAGTAGCAAACGTAAAAGCCAGCAAGACCGCCTCGGTCAAGGCCGTCAAAGCTTCGCCTACCAAGGCAAAGGCGACCACTGTCAAGGCGAAAGGTACCAGCGTCAAAGCAAAGGGCACCAGCGTCAAAGCAAAAGCTACCACTGTCAAGGCAAAGTCAGCTCCGAAAGCATCGGCTGCAACCAAGGCTAAGGCTAAGGCTTCGCCCAAGGCTGCTGTTAAGTCTGTCGCTCGGACTGCAAAGCCAGTTACTGTGAAGGCTGCAACTGCGAAATCACCAGCAGCTAAAAAGCCAGCCGCGAAAGCGACTGCCGTAAAGGCCACTGCGAAGTCGGCACCCAAAGCAAAGCGAGCACCGAAAGCGGTCGCTAAGAAGAAGTAGTTTCTTTTTTAGCGCCGACGCGGCAATGTCGCTTACTCTGCAAAGTGTGAGTCGTCGCCGCGTTTTTTTATGCGCGTTTGAAATTCGTTTTGTGCCGAATGTTTGCGATCCGGGCCAGCCACGGGGTGGACGTCACCAAAGCGCTGATGTCCGCGAAGCACCCACTTTAACGCCAAAGTCGATGTGATATGACCGCGCGCGATCATAGTGATGGTTGGGGCGTGGTCAGTTACCATCGTCCCAAGATCAAATGGTTGCGTCGGGCGGTGGCCGCCTACGACGACGATCGGTTTGCACAGCCCATCGATGCATCGTTCGCGAAAACGGTCGTAGCATCCATCCGCCGAGCATCGCGAAGCGCTTTCAATGATGAAAACTGTCATCCGTTCATGTTCGGGCGTTGGTCGTTTGCGCACAACGGTACGTTAACAGCCGTCGAAACGCTACGCCCTGCGATGCTACGTGAAATGGGGCCAGAATTTCGGAAACAGATTCGCGGACAGACGGATATCGAACTGATCTTTTGTTGGTTGCTACAGCGATTACAGGCGAACAAGTGCATCAACGGCGATCGATGCGTTCGCTTGGCAGGAATGTTATCAACGTTCGCGGATGCTGTTAGCGAATTGGACGCTCGCAATCGCGAGACAGAATCGGCATCCGATACCGACCGGACGGCAAAGCTGAATTTTGTTCTGACCAATGGCAATGTGCTGGTGGGATCCAGGTTGCGAAATTCGCTTTACCGGCTCTCGACCCAGCATGACCGCCCCACGGGACGTCCGCTGGTTAACTTGGCGATCGCATCTGAACCGACTGATTCGCGTCGATGAAAAGAGATTCCCGATGGAACCGCGTTTTCAATTTCAACGAAGCTGCAGTGAGCGTCGTTACCGATTGAGGGAATTTCGCAGTAGTGTGATGCGTGCTCGCATCGCCTGGATCAATGCAATTCGGTGCTCGAGCCATCGGTTGACCACCAAATCCGGGCTCGAGCGTTCGGCCGTTTCTGTCGCGACGGTGGAATCTGCGTTCGCCCTTGAACGGGCTCTCGCAAGACGCGCAAGGAACCTGGCCCGGAAGTCTTGCTTGACGACCGGAATCGTCGAATCCTTCGCGGCAGTGATCGTCGACTCGGAAGCCCCGTGTGTGGTCCCGATATTGGGCTGCTGGGCAACTTGTGACATTCCAGCCACCAACGGCTGAACCGGAGGCTGCGTCAGCGGAGGCGCGGCAAACATCAAGAGCCCGGTCAGGAGCACTTGATTCGATCTTGCGATCAGCGTGTCGAAGGAAGTCACGCGACCATCGCGATTGATGTCGTACTTGGAATTGATCCCAACGAGTGCTCGATCCAATTGCTGATTTCCGCGAATTTGAATCACGTCAAACGCCGTGACTCGCAACTGACTGGCTTCGGACGCAGTGCTAAACACGTCTGCAACTTGGTTTCCAAAATAGAAGACGACAGGATCCTCCAAGCCAGTGTTTTCAGTCACTTTCACAGTGGTTTGCACCCACGTGTTTTTTATCGCCTTGTCCGGCCACGTCAAAGTCACTCTGCTTGTCCCCGAAGCCGAGGGCTCGGATACACTGATCGCCGGTAACGGGATGGCCGAACTTGGAGACAACAACAACCAGCTTTCTGGATCCGACGTATTTCCGACACGGAATTCAAAGTCGGCCGCCGTCAACGACGGGCTCGCAAGGTGGTCGATATCCACGACCACGCGATTGAGGCCCTCGTCATAATTGGTGTAGCTGGCTTCGGTCGCCGTGAATCCCGGCATCAGCGGTTGCTTGTTCGGCGCCACTTCGTCGCCGCCATAGCTTGCCGTCGCGCCGCCATAAGATACGCCCATCAACGACACGGTCGCGGCGGGAACCGACACATCGACCGGAAGATCAACCGTGACCGTTGTCACGCCTGTCCCATCGACCCGCATGGTCGTTGCCGGATACGAAACGCCGCCGAACTGGACCAGCACTTCGTAATCGCCCGTGAATGCTTGGGACGTTAGCGAACCGCTGCGCGTCGTGCCGCGAACATCGGTCCACCAATTGCCGAACACCAGATCCTCATAGGCCTGCCCGTTCGGCTTGATGCTGAAATCACTTCGATACAGCGCGGCGTTTGGAAGCCAGTGCGAATCTTCCCAGAATCCCCAATGCAAAAACTGTTCAATCGCCGGTTGGCTGAACGACATCGTCATGTAGTCGCGCAAGTAGTCGGCCTGCAACTGTTCGTCTGTCGAATTGACATCGAATTCGGTAATCGCAATGGAGGTGTTGAAGCGGGTCTGGTAGTCGACGATGAAACTGGCGAACGTCGTGATGTCGGTCAGGTTCCCATCGTTGTAATGGCTTTGCTCTCCAATCACGTCCAAGACGTTCGCATTGACGAGTTTGTCGATCCAGTATTCGAAGTTTTCGCGGTGCGCCGTGTTGGCTCCGTTGCCGGCGAAGATTCCGTAGTCGTTCAAGGCCAATTTCAAGGTCGAATCTGCCGCCCGCAGACGTTGATACCAACCAACAACCGCATCGTCACCAAGAATCGCCATAACAGCGTTGTTGTCGAACGGTTCGTTGACGACATCCCATTCGTTCGCGCTGTTAGCAAAGTCGAGCGCGACTTGATCGATTCGCGCGTTGATGGTGTCGGCGAGCCAAGCCTCCGCAGCAGCATCGCCGTCGGTCACGAACCGTGAATCGTACTCATCCCACACGCTTGCCGGCATGTTCCCCCGGCTTGGCCAAATCACGTTGTGACCGCGAAGGTACAAGTCATTTGAGGCTGCGAAATTCGCGACAGCTTCCCCCGTCGAAGGATCATTCACATAGCCCGGCCATTTCAGCGAGTTCTCGACAACCACGGTATTGAACAGCCGTTTGATTTCGCTTTGGTATTTCAGCGCTTCGGTGTTTCCGTTCGGGTCCAGTCGCCCGCCGTAGCCTTCGATCGCGGATCCAAACCTGAATTCGTGATCGGTCTGTCGCAGACTGACAACGGCACCGTCGATCGGCAATCCATTTTCGTCGCGAACATTCACGACGACCGTGCGGGTCCGCTCGTTCTCGATCCGAGTTTGCGCGTCATCTCGCCATGCGTCGGTCCCCGATCGGCCTTCGTAGCGAGCACTCGGAAACTGTTCGGGAAGCTCATCTAGATCAACCGAGTTGTCCAGGTTCGTCCACGTGACGCCGCCGAACTGTAGCGTTTGCAGCGCACCACCGACGTTCAGCACGAATTGCAATCCTTCGGTGGAGAATGCCTGGCCAACAGTAATGTCGAACGAGAACGGTGTCCACGCGGTCCCGATCGTCAAGTTCTGTGAAGCCAAAGTCGCGTAGGTATCGGTCCGCTGCACGGCGAACTGCGCGGCGGGGGCTAATCCGGACGTGGCTCGAGCGCTGAATTCAATCCGCATCGTGTCGCCGTTTGCGACCGGAGACTGATTGCGTTCGACGGCCTGCAGATTCCAGTTCGCCGGCGGCAGTGTTGTTGTGGCAACCTCGTAAGCGGAATCAAACGTTTGTCCAGAAACGGGTACCGTTTGTGCCGTTCCCCAAGTACCGCCGATATTGTTCAGCCAAAAACTCGTTTCCGGCGCAATCGTTCGCGGTTGGCCATAGTTGCGTAGGGCGATATCGGCGAACTGAAGTGTTTGTACGTGTTGCCCGATTTGGAAGCCGAATCGCGCATCGCCGCTTGCATAAGATTCTACGGCCGCGAAAGGCAATTGAACCTTCGTCCAATTCGATCCCACGGAAAATCCACGGTTAAGCGACTGAGTGTAGGGGGGGCCGTTGATTTCAAAGACGGCCAGTACGGTTCCCGGATCGACACCGGCGGAACGCACATAGAACTCTGCAAGCAGCAAGTCACCTTCGACGACCGGCGCATCAATGCTCTGCCCCATTTGAACGCTGAAAACATTCGCCGGTTGACTCGTCACATTCGCTTGAATGACCGTGCCGAAGGTCGGATCAGAAACGGCTGAAAACGTGGCTCCGAAACGCTGGTTAAAATCGCTAAGTGAGTTGCCTGTCCAAAGAGAGGTTGAACCGCTGGGGATGAGTGCGTCGTCTTGAATGGTGCCCAGCACAACTCGCTCGCTCTTGAAGGCGACGTCGTAATCAACGCCAGCTTTCAATTGGATCGTGACCGATTCGTCGCCTTCGATGTCCGAATCCACCGTGGGCGTAACCAGGATCGTCGCCGATTCTGCAAACGGGGGTATCGTGACGGTTCCCGACAACGCGGTGTAGTCGGAACCCGCCGTGGCACTACCACCGGTGACATAGTGTACGGTCAACGGATGACTGATCGATCCGCCATCGCGCACGACCTGAAAGCTTGCCGAACTTCCCGAACCCTCTGCAGCGATCGGTGTCTCTGCAAAGATCCGTACCGTTGGCCGATCCATGGATAACACTTCGCCTGGGATCACGACGATCGACGACTCACCGGGAACCTGCCATCCCACGGCCAAGTGGTCGGCGCCGGTTGACTCTTTGTGCAACGCTTCGATGAAGTAAGACTGGCCGGCGACCAATTGAATGACCGCGGACTTTTGCTCTGGACGACTTGTCCAATCCGTTGGGGCAACGGCGACGGTCACCTCTGCGATCTTCTGCGATTGGCCGGCATCAACGCCGGTGCTCAATCTCAACTCGGCGGTTGAGTCAGCGGCTAAGTAGAACGTGTACGCGCCCGTCACTGGCGCGTGAAGCAGCCCGTGTACACGTCTGCCGAATTGATCACCAACATCGCTGCTCGTTTGAAAGGAACTCAACAGCGAAGACGTCAAAGGCTGCGACGGAAAGTCTGCATCGCCCGTCAAAGCAGACAGCGCGTCACCAGGGATGCCCGCGAAGAAGTCTTCGGCGATCGATCCGCGAACGGACGGAGTCAATTGCGACTCTGGAACAACTTCAAGCGATTGCGAGGGACTGGACCACTGTAACTTTGCCGATGCGTTGCCCGTTGACTCGCGATACTCCATCACCAAGTCATAGCGACGGCCGGCGACCAGATCGATCGTGGCTGTAACTGCGGTCAATCCACTTGCATCGAACTGATCGACCAGCAATTGGCCGTTCACCCACAACCGGGCGCCCTCGTCGGCGTCGACTTGAAAGGCGTAGGCCTCTGTGTACCTTGCTTCCACCTGTCCGGACCAGCGCGCCGAAAAGAAATCATTGCTGATGGACGCATCAGGCGATGCGGATCCCCAATCGAAGTTCACCCCGGACTCGAATCGGCTGAGTGCCGTACCCGATAGGTCAGCGTTGTCAAAGTACTGAGCTTGCAAGCCCTGGCCGATATCTGCGGCCATCAGCCGACGAGACTCAAGGCTCTCGAAACGGAGAGCGGCTTTGGTCTTTGATCTTTTTTTATTCATGGTATCTGGAGGGGCTAAGTTTGGGCCGGCGACCGCGGCAATCACAATTGCCGACAGGTCACCCTATATCCCTGAACCTACCCAAACAGCATAGCGTTAATCATGACGCAGGGTCAGCCGATCACTTCACGAATCCTGGCATCGGAGTGCCGTCGTCATTCAGATTTCCCGTCGTCCACAGCAAACCACGGACGACCAAATCTAGATATCGCGTGTCATTGACGGTTTCGTTGAAGTGGCCCAGTGTCGTGCTGAAAATTCGCGTCTTTTTGGGGCCATACAGGTTCGTCCACGCGACAACGGCGGTTGCAACTTTGGGTTTGCTTTGGGGACTCTTCTTTCCTTTTGGGCCCTGGACCTGTTTCCCACTTGCCAATGATTCGGCGGATCCGAAAACACGCACGTTGTTGTAGAGCTCGTCGTCCGTTGTAGCCCAGTCTTCGAGCCCTTTGACGATCGGGTGTTGTTCGCTGATGTAGTCGACATCGATAGGTGCCTTTGGACCGTGCGAGCTCGATTGCACACCGATCATTTCGTACCAGCCTGCGTTATCGGCACCCGGTTCGACGGGCTGTTTGTAGTCGCCCCAACGATAACTGTGCATCGCACAGTGCAGATTGACAGCCGGAGTTCCGTTGGCGTGCTCGGCCAAGATTCGATCGACATAAGGCCGCTCGGTTACGGAGGCGGAGCACTCGTCGTGAAGGATCACGTCATAGCCTTCCGCCCAATCGTCCGACTCGTAGACCCCGAAACGTGCGCCGGTGCTGGTGTCCTCGCTGAACTCGACAGTCACATCGGCGCGAATGCGCTGCTCGATGCCTTCCTTCAAAATCTTCGACTGAGCCGTGTAGTCGTGACAGCATCCACCGATCACAAGCAGAACCTTCAATGGTTGGGTCGGCGCCGTTTCTTGGGCGTGGGCAGGAACGACAACGATGGCCGACATGAATGCCGCTACTAATGTGAAAAGGAACCGTTTCATAGCTTGCTCAGTACAGAATTTAAGGGTGGTTGAATCGTTGGCCCGGGTGACACTCCGAACGCTGGGGAGTGCAATGCGGGCGTGGTCAATATAGTCCGGCCGCGGACGAAATGGGGCGATCGGAATCAGATTGGCCTGAAGAGGACACGTTACAGATGGCAGTCGCGGCGCTTCAACCGCGTCCGCCTTCACAGCACGTTTCGCAGATTCGGTGACAACGCGTGCATTGTAGCTTACCGCGAATATCGATCATGGATCCGCCACACACGGGACACCCCGGTTGTGGCGTCGGTGGATCGGGTTCGTTTGCGGGCGGGTCGGACATGGCTAAGATTCTCTGTTATCTGAAGGGCCGAAGATCACGTCGCCGATCGCCGGCGATTTGTTACGCAGCCTTGCGAGTCGATGCTTGCGAAATAGTACCTGATGACCCAAGTCACCAACAGTCTTTTTGCGGTCGTTCACCCGATGACAACATTCCACTGCCGCGAAATCCTTGAATCCGATTGGCTAGCGATTCTGCGCATCCAAGGTGAGGTCTACTATGATTTTACGCCCGAGTCAGAGTCCGTGATGCGGTCCAAAACCACTCTCGGTCCGCGGACTTGTTTTGTTGCCGTCGATCAAGAGCGTTCCGTCGTTGCTTACTGCCTCGCCCATCCGTACCCCGCCCATCAAATCGCTGTGCTCGGCGCCGCTGGTCCGGCCGAACTCGAACCAACGACAAATTTGTTTCTGCACGACCTCGCGGTGCAAAAAGATTTTTTTGGTCGTGGCGTAGCACACGCATTGTTCGACCACCTCACGACCGTTGCCCAAGCGAACGGCTATCAGACGATGTCGCTCGTCGCCGTTCAACAAGCAGCCGGATTCTGGATGAAAATGGGCTTCACTCCTTCCACCCGGGCGACGATCAACAAGTCGTACACCGGTGACGCTACGTTCATGACCAAAGCCATCGGGTAACCAACCTCAACAGATGCTGCTCGCCCAGGAAAAGTCACAATCGCAGGTACCGCTCGTGCCAGGAATAGTGAACCTGGATTCGACTGTCGTGGTCTTGGTAGTCGGCGATTGGATAGGCAACGAAATAAAGGGGTGACAATGCGGCAACTGGCGACGATCCGAACAGTGTTGGAAACGAGACCCATCGAAGGTGCCGACATGATTGAGTTGGCCGTCGTCGATGGCTGGAAATGCGTCACGAAAAAGGGCGAGTACCAGGCCGGCGATGCAGTCATCTATTGCGAAATCGACTCCTTCCTGCCTGTCCGCGAAGAATTTGAGTTCCTGAGAAAGTCTTCGCTCAGGACATTGGATGACCGAGAAGGTTTTCGATTGCGAACGGTGAAGCTGCGTGGTCAGATCTCGCAGGGGCTGTTGGTTCATCCCAGCATTCTTGGGCGTTCGTTTGTGATTGGCGAAGACGTGACAGTGGAGTTGGGAATCGTAAAGTATGAGGCTCCGATCCCTGCGTGTCTGGGCGGCGACGTAGTGGGCGGCTTTCCGGTTTTCATTGAAAAGACCGACGAGGAACGGATTCAAAACTTGGCCGTCGACTATGAATCGTTTCGCGGCAAGGAATTTTACGTATCGGAGAAGATCGATGGCACCTCGTTCACGGCGTTCTGCAATGAAGGTACTTTTGGTGTGTGCGGTCGCAACTGGCAACTGGCCGAAGACCCGTCGAACAGTCATTGGCGCGTGGTTCGAGAAACCGATCTGCAATCTCGGATGACTCGATTGAATCGGTCATTTGCTATTCAAGGCGAGATGGTCGGGCCCGATATCCAGCAGAATCGATACTGCTTGAAAACGCCGACCGTTTTCGTATTCAACGTCTACGACATTTCGGCAGCGGCGTACGTAGAGAAGTCCGAGATGGAAACGATCTGCCGTGAACTAGCACTCGCGACCGTGCCGCCGCTGGGCATCAAGTACGTTCCCGATGACATGGACTCGATTTTGAAACTTGCGGAAGGCAAATCAGAATTGAACGCGAATGCAGAACGGGAGGGTTTGGTTTGGGTTTTTGGTAGCGGAAACGAACGTATCTCGTTCAAGACGATTTCGAATCGGTTCCTCGCCAAGGGTGGGGATTAGCAAGCCGGTTTGTTGTTACATTTATCGAGTCTGCCCATGAACTATGCCGTCGAATTTGATCTAACGCCAAGCGAGTTCGTTGACGTCCTTAGACGATCAACGCTGGCGGCGCGGCGACCCGTTGAAGATACGGAGCGGATTGCAAAAATGTTGGCGATGGCCGACTTGGTCGTGACGGCGCGAGACCACACGGGGACGCTCGTCGGAGTTGCGCGAGCGATCACGGACTTCGCCTACTGTACGTACTTGTCCGATCTAGCAGTCGACGTTGCTCACCAGCGGCTCGGAATCGGGCGTGCCCTCATACGTCTGACCCACGAACATGCGGGGCTTCAGACTCGACTGATTCTGTTGTCGGCGCCCGCAGCGGCTGCCTATTACCCGCACATTGGCATGCAGCAACACGATTCGTGCTGGATGACTCCGCCACAGGAAGGTTAGCGAGTCATGCCTTCTTGACGAAATCTGACATTGGCGACATCGCCCTGATGGCGTCGGTCTCGCAGATGACCCAGACTAGATGCAAGGACGCGAGTCCGAACGGCGAATGGAATTCGAATCGAAACATACAAGTTTCAATCGAGGGCCAGGTTGGCTGTGCACCTGAGTATGAGTGGCAAATGAGTTCGGCCGTACCGTCTGCGTAGAGCATCGATACTCACTGACCTGAACTGTATTGTGACGGAGATCGGCTGATCTAACTCAAATCGGATTCCATCATGGCAAACCTAACGAACCCCAAGATCATCTGGTGCAAGGGAATTCTCTTTGCTGGGCTGGGTGTACTCGCGTCATGTTTGCTGATCGCTCGAATGCCTGGCATGGAAAACGTGGCACTGTTGGCGATCACGATCTGGGCATTTTGCCGGGCGTATTACTTTGCGTTCTACGTGATCGAAAAGTACGTCGACCCGAGCTATGGTTTCGCCGGCATCGTCGACTTTGCAAGATACGCGATCCTTGGCCATCCCCCGGACCGCCGTTGAACGCGAGTAGCCAAGGGATGCACACACCGAATTCGCTCGATGGTCAATCACAATCGGGGCATCGCACGGACTGCAACGCAACGCACGATTTTTGAATCGCTCTAGGATCTGCTGGTAAGTTTTTCCCCCGATTGCCGTTTTGCGCGCCACATGTTCAACGGATTTTTGCCTGCGTTGATGGTCCAGTTGCTTGCGGGACCAACGGTACACCGTTTACATCGCACCGACTCGCACAAAATGCAGAATCCGTTTCAGCCGTCCCGCTCCATCGATCGACAACTAGGAATTGCATCCGTCAGCATTCGCTCGGTGCTGCTTGCCTCTGTCGCGACATTCGTGATTGCGCTCTTTTGCGCTGCATTGGCCGGAATCTTCATCGTGATATTCGGCCCTTCGCTTTCGAACGCAGAAGGAGACGCAACACTCCTTTTCGACGCCATCTTTTTCCCGGCATTTGTTTGGCTGCCATTCCTGTTGTGCGGTTACATTGCCGGTCGCATCGCTGGAAGAAATCACGTTGCCCACGGGCTCTATGCAGGCTGCGTGTATCTTGTTGTGAATATCGCGATGTCAATTCCATGGCGATTCGACAATCCCTAC
Source organism: Rubripirellula tenax (assembly GCF_007860125.1). Classification (NCBI taxonomy): domain Bacteria; kingdom Pseudomonadati; phylum Planctomycetota; class Planctomycetia; order Pirellulales; family Pirellulaceae; genus Rubripirellula; species Rubripirellula tenax. The sequence continues at coordinate 561,327 of NZ_SJPW01000006.1, read as the reverse complement.
TTTTGGACTCACGTCCTGAGCTGTGTTCTCATCGTGCCGCTTGCGTTGCTAGGTGGAAAGCTCGCCGAACGACTTCGAGAAATTCGTCCGGGTACGACGACATCTACTGGGCTCAGCTTCCAACGGACCAGTCCCTTAAGGCGACGGCCCCTGCGATAGCGCTCGACAATCTAAGTCGCATCGCCGCAATCAAGAAGCTGAAGTCCGTCTTGAGAAAGGTCTCCGGGTGGCAGGTGGCAAAATTTTTTTGCAAGACACAAGTCGACGCGGCGCCGTATTGGCAAAGTGAAGGCAAGCCTACCCGTTTTCCATTCGGTTCTTCCGATCCCGTTCATCTTCGTAAGCGAGGTCGATCATGTTCAGGACTGAATTTACGTCGGCTGCCTGGGTTGAAAATTTGAACTTGCCGGTCAGCTTCCGGTCTGGATCCAGTTCGCTCTTTTCGTGTAGGTCCCACATCTCTTCGGCGTAGTGAGTTTCTGCTAACTGCGGTGCGTACTGGGCGTAGTACTCGGTCATGTTTCGGACGTCGCGTTGCAGCATGGCTTTTGCGTTGTTGTTTCCGGATGCATTGACGACTTGCGGGAAGTCGATAATGACAGGTCCGGTCGCGTCTTGCAGGACGTTGAATTCAGATAAGTCGCCGTGCACCAAGCCGGCACACAGCATGCGCAGCACATAGGTCATCACGGTGGCGTGATCTTTCACGGCTTGTTCGGGCGACATGGTGATGTCGTTCAGCCGCGGTGCCACTTCGCCGTCTCCGTTGGTGATCAGTTCCATCAACAGGACGCCATCGAAGAGCCCGTATGCCTTGGGGACTCGAACACCCGCATTCGCCAATTTCAAAAGCGCGTCCACTTCGGCGCGTTGCCAAACGACTTCCTGTTGATCTCGGCCAAACTTTGAACGATTGTCGATCGCTCGTTGTCGGCGGCTGTTGCGGATCTTTCGGCCTTCCTGGTAGTTCACAGCGTTCTTGAAACTTCGTTTGGCCACATCCTTATAGACCTTGGCGCATCGCGTCTCGTCGCCACACCGGACGAGGAAGACTTGCGCCTCTTTACCGCTCATCAGCGAGCCCAGGACTGTGTCGACGAGCCCGTCTTCGATCAGGGGTTGGATTCGGGGAGGAACTTTCAAGATGCTACCGATTCGGAATGCGGGGCTTCCGTAGGAAAAGACGGGTCAATGGGTAGGAGATAGCGTCCCTGACGTAGCACCGCGTCCCATGTGTAAAGTAGCATGACGTCACAAATGTGGCAAAGAGGCTGACGATGTGCCAGACGCTTCCAGGTTCAGATTTTTGCGGGCCTAACAGCCTGTTGAAAAAGGGGTCTGACCCTTTGGAGACGTTGCTGAAACATCGTGAATTCGAAACGTCGGAGAGGGTCAGCCCCCTTTTTCAACAGGCTGCTAAGCTATGTTGGCCTACGTTTGTGTGGCCTGCGATCGCGGGGCTGGGACATCCACGCATCCTTTCAATAAATCCGGGAAAGCCAAAAGATGGGACAACTGCAAGACGTGGGTGAGGCCGACGGTTGGCGGTGCTGGCTGTGTGACGAACCTGTCGATCGCACGATGCCGCCCAACGACCCTCGCGCACCCAGTCTGGATACGCGTATTTCGAAAGGCCGCGCGAAGAAGAAAAAGCAGGACAAGGGAAGTTTGCCGACTGAACGGTTGGCGCACAAAGGTTGCAACACCGGCAAGGGCGCTAACGATCCCGTCGTTCCCTGGCCGGATCACCTGATTGTCGTTGACCCGGCCCCCCTCATCGCCGCAGCCGAGCGACTTGAGCGAAAAGGGGGCCGCGAAGCGATGGCTCGTTGTCCCACGCGTAGCGACGCAGACGCCGTTGCCGCCTGGTTGGTCGGTCGATTCTCGCGTCTTTCGCCCGAATTGCAAGTTCACACTGAAATCGCGAACACGGGTGGGCAATTCCTGGTCAGCCTGCACACGTCTTAGGCGAATCTAAACCGACAAACCAATGACGAGTTCCGCTGCTCTAGTATTCGATTGCAGCTTGGTTTTCAGGTAGACAGCAGTCTTTGAATCCAATTCCGAACTTACCAAGATCAAGGAAGGTCCCGTGTCGAATCGCAAAATCCACCCTATCATGCTGACAGCAGATGAACGCGAAGCTTTTGCCGAAGTCGCAAAAGGCAAACGCGGACAACGAAACATCGCTGCCTGGAAAGTGCAGCCAGCCACCGCAATGCTCAAGCGTGGTGAGAGCGAATGCGGCGCGACTTGGTCAGACCAGAAAATCGCCGAAGCAGTCATTGCGACGACCCGATCCATCGAGAACGGGCGAAAGCAGGCTGCTCTGCAGGGACGGACGAGCTAACTCGAAAGAAAACAACGCGAGATGCCGCCGACGCCCGCAATCCTCCATGCTCAAAAAGCAGCTCAGCTGACCAAGCTGGTTTGTTCGACGCCGCCGGATGGCCGATGCAGATGGACTCTTCAATTGCGTGCTGACAAACTCGTTGAGCTTGAAGTGGTCGAATCGATTTCGGCTGATAGGGTGGGCCGCGTCCAAAAAAAACGAGTTCAATCCCGCTTCCTTGGACAGCCCTGAGTTTGCTCAAACAAGAGAAAATGGCCAAGTTTGGAGTGAAAAATAAGCGACTGACATCTGGCTGGGACTGCGACTAATTAGCAAAAAACGCGTTCGCAGCATGACTTACGCTGCAATCGCCCCGCCAATGCCTCGTCCACTACTTATCGTTTTCAACTTCCATCTTTCGTAGGAACGCTTGCATTTTGGCGGGTTTGGCAGTGTGAAAGATCCGGACTCCAGCTTCGATGAGTTGACGCCAGTCCTGTTCTGTGCCTTCGGCGTGAGTTTCGACAATGAATCCTTTCATGGTGGCATGGCGGATCAGTTCTAGTGTTCGTGCGTTGGCTGGGTCGTCCTTGGACACGTTGACTTGGATCATCGTTGGATTAAATCGCTGCCGGACATCGTCGACCTGCTTTTTGTTGGAAACCATGAACATCAGCACGCTACCGCCCAGCGGGACTCCACTGGCCCGATACGCGTCAAAGACATCCGCGTCACGATAGGGCACACGGAACACGATGTCGCTCACCGCTTGGCAACGAGTAGCGAGATCCATGATCTCTTTAAAATACATGTTCAGTCCGGGTTTCAAATCGGCTTTGAATAGCACTCGATTCTTTCCTTCAACCAAGAACTCGTCCAACGTTGCGACGCGATGTTTGGAGTCCGTGCCGTCGCGAAACCTCTTATGGAGCGTTTTTAACTCTTCCAAACTCATTTCGCTTGCGACACCCGAGCCTGTGGTCTCGCGATCGATAGTTGCATCGTGCATAATCACGAAGTTGCCGTCACGCGTTCGCTGGATATCGGTTTCGTAAAGCTCGTAACCCTTGCTTTGACAAACGCGAATATTTGCGACGCTATTCTCGGGCGCATCGTCAGCTTTGTCCGTCTCATAGCCACCCCGATGGGCGGCGATTCGGACTTCGTCCTTTCTGATTGCGGTTGTCGACGATTCCGCTGCCGTGTGCGCACCATCTGCAGCAATGGGGATCGGCTTCTCAGCCAAGGCAGGTCGCAACGGCATCTCTCCGCAAAGCACGAAGATTGTTAACGCGATCAAACGTGTCAATCGAATACTCATCAAGTAGATTTCCGCTACCGCGTTCCCCTGCTAAACGAAAACGCAACCAATAATTCTTTGCCCGATGAGTGAGTGTATCGCAAGCACGGTCGCCATTTGTTCCAAGTGACCATGAAAAACAGGACGAGTGTCGCTTCGGCGCGATTCGCGAAATAGACTTCACCAATTGTTTCAGGTGATGGCGTCCAGGTGTTCGCAGTCCGAAGCCTGGAAATTCCGGAAACTGTAGTCTCTAGCGTTCTACATGAACCGACCTTGGCTGATCGCCCTTGTATCGACGCGCGCGTGAGGGGGCAAGACCATCTCTAACCAATCATTCGCCGTCGCACAGCGTTCGTTGCGAAGTTCATTTTGATTCGGCTTTTTGCGCTAAGATGCGGGCAATCCGGTTTCCACCGGGCGCATGGCACCGTTCCGTTGTTTCGTCTGCCGTTCATGGTGATCGATTCGCTTCGCGACCCAAAAAATCTTTTCGAACGCGTTGTGAGCTCAGATTTTGTTGGGAAGACATTTTGGCTAAGCAGCAGTCATGTTTGCATTGCGATAGAATCCCGGGAACGAATTCCCTTCAAAGCAGATAGTCCATTGAAACGCTAGAGGAACAATTCGCCATGGCGAAATCCAAGAATGGGTCAAGCAATTGCCCGAAACCAACACGTAAGAAGTGGCCTCGCGGCGGTTCGCTCAAGCTTTGGTTGGAGTGCTATCTCGATTCCTGTGAACGAGTCAGCAATCTGTCTAAGTCGGCGATCCAAGCCAGCGTGCGTCTACGGCAACTGGCGGAGTGTGGGCATGAAGCCCAGGCGCTCAAACGCTTGGAGCGGCTTATCACGCTGTTGGATCCCACTGATGTCGATTCGTTCATCCGACTCTCACTCGCCGGAGCCGAAATCAGTTTGGAGAGTCTGAAGTTGAAGCGGGCGGACAAGTACATAGCTGCACTCAAAGCACGTTTTGCAAACGCTCGCCCCAGCAAACGGAAGCTTCTGGAAAATTTCCTCCACAGGTTTCGGCTCATCAACGGGCTTGCGGTTGAAACGGAGGACGAAGCCGATGACGAATGGGAGGACGAGGCAGCATCGCGGAGCATTGGCAAGCAGCGACATCAATTCCGGCTAGCAATCCTTGATGGCGATGAAGCATCTGCGTTGGCGTCCGTTCGACGTGCGACCAAGCTGATTCCGGATGTGGATGAATTCATTCTTGAGCGTGGGTTAATCCTCAGCGCGATCAAAGCCTTTCAACGGCTCGGGAGAGACGAGGAAATCACAAAGTATGTGACTTGGATCGACCGCAATGGATACACCAGCGACCTCGATACTGGCAGCCTTGCCGCGATGGGATTGGTCAACATTGCAAACGCGCGAGCGGAAAAATTGATCCTCCGAATTCTAAAGCAACTCAGGGATAGCGACGATCCGAACACTCATTTCCCAGTGGACGCGATCTGCTCACAACTTTGGTTCCTAATTCAAACGGGTGAGTCCGCTACGGCAGCGAGGCTGCTGAAGCGTGTTATCCGAGAGCTTCCGAAGTGGCGAGGATTGCAAGGTGGTTTTTCAACATCGGGTTCTATGACGCTATTGGCCGAGGTTGTCGCTGAACTTGATGGCCCGAATGCGGCGCAAGCACTTCTTGGCCTTGCTGTAGAAGCGGGATCCAAGGAAGCCCATCGGGGGTTTCGAAAAAGCGCTGTCAAAGCTGCCAAAGAAATGATCGTGGCTCCTGGAATCGCGGCTTCGATCGAAAAAGCGTCTTCCATTGGAAGTGCAAGGAAGCGGAGAGAAACTTTGGTTCCGTTGTACGCAAAATCCGGAAACTGGGAACAGCTTTCGACACTTTTGGATCAGTGCTCCGATGCGGACGAAAGCCATCGGTTGATCCATTCGCTACTGTATTCGTTGCCAGGGGGCGCAAGGCTGTAGTAATCAGCCACCTTGGGTGCATTGGTTGCTGCCGCAAAGCGATCGCATCGAACAGTTCGTCAAGATTTCACATTTCGGAACTGGCTATTTGCTTGTTCCATCAGTATGTCGAGTACCTCCCCGACACGTCGCTCGCGGGTCTCGAGCATTTTTGCCGAGTCGACTCGGTAACAGATGCCACGGCGTTTGCCGATCGTCCAGCTTTCCCATACCTGACGGGCAACATCGTTGGCTTCCAACGCAAACTGTAACTCGGGTGGAACAGTGATTGCGTCTTGATTCGCGATGTCAAACGAGACCGACACTCGATCGCCCAAACTCACGCCACACAGTTTTTGCAGCTTCTTCGACACCATCAGAAACCATTTGCCTTTCGTAGGCATCAGAGCCGCTTCGATGCGGATGCCTTCAATCTCTCCGTCAACTCTTAAACGCTTCGACTTGCCAAAATCCAATTGCGACACGATCTCTTTCGGCGCATAAACGACCGAAAACTGTACCTTGCCGAATCCGTATTTCACGATCTTGGCATCGAAGTTGTAGGGGTAATCACTCATGGGACCGTGATTCTATGCAGAAGAGAAAATCCTGCAACGAATGAACACGAGTTCCCGAGTTGCCTACATCGAACAACGACCCCACAGGGCCTTGGGCAACTAGATCCCATAGCAACCGCTTCGTCTGGATCGTCGGGCCGGTCCAGATGAAGCGCTGATTTCATGAATGCGAACGGTGCAAAAGTGAAGCAGTTTTCTACCGTCTTCCATGTCCCAGTTGGACGTCGACTCCAGCGGTTACCATTGGTTCACCAACTGGTCGATCTGATGTCGAAGCGCCCACGCTCGATTCGAGCCGTTGGTCATCTGGGGACAAGTGATCAGCGTATGGTTGAGCTGATCCCGAAGGCTGGCGGGCATCGTCGCGTCAGGCATCGCCGACACGGCCTGCAAGGCTTGCATGTAGATATCCGCGCACTGACCATGATGGCCTGCATTGAAAACCGCGACGCCTCGGTGAATGGCGTCGTTCAGCACCGACTTAGCCGCGTTCCGCTGATCCGGCGTGGGCTTCAATGAAGTGACGGAACTTGTCGACGGTGCGTCCGATGGCAACAGCACTCGATCGATCACATGAATCACGCCGTTGGAGGCATCGATGTCTGTTTGCAACAGCCTGGCGTTGTTGACGTTGGCTCCACCGTCGGTGAGAGTGATTGCAATGGACGGACCGGCAACTGTGGGAGCGGATGTCAGGGCAAGCGCGTCTTCGCTGTAAACGCGTCCGGCTACGACGTGGTACTTCAGGATGTCTGCCAACTTGCCCTCGTTTCCGGGCTGCAAAAGGCTCGCGACGGTGCCCTTCGGTAGGGCCGAGAATGCTTCTTCGGTGGGAGCGAACACAGTTAAAGGTCCATCACCGCTGAGTGTTGGAACCAGCCCGGCAGCGTTGGCCGCAGCCAATAGCGTCCCGAAACTGCCAGTGTTGCTGGCGACGTCAACGATTGTGCCGGATTCGGGCAACAACACAGAATCGACGACGTGAATGATTCCGTTGCTGCACTGGATATCCGTCTGGACAACGTTCGCTGAATCCACGGTCACACCAGCATCGTTCGATGCGATATTCACGCGCTGGCCGTTTACGGTCTTTGCGCCCTTCAATCCGACAACGGCGGAAGCCGGCACTCGGCCTGGGACGACATGGTAGGTCAGGACGCTGACCAGCTGTGCTTTGTTCTCTGGCTTGAGCAATGTTTCGACGGTGCCCGCAGGAAGATTGGCAAAAGCTTCATCGGTCGGTGCGAAGACGGTGAACGGGCCCGCGCCACTGAGAGTTTCCACCAACCCGGCGGCCTTCACCGCCGCAACCAACGTATTGAAGGCTCCCGCATCGATGGCCGTCTCTACGATGTTGCGAGATGAGGATGGGGCCGCGTCTGAACCACTGGATTGTTGGGCCCAAGTGACACTTGGCGAAACCATGATGGCAGCACAAGCAAGGAAACAGGCGATTCGTATCGACATCACGCACACTCCGACAGCAAGTTTAGGGTTAAGAAACGAACGGTAGACTACCGCGTTGAAGGGATTATCTCGGCGCGTCAAGGGGCAACTTCGGCGAGCGCATTGTTCAGAGCAACGAGACCCAATTGCCACCCGATGACCAATAGACTCGACATCCTGTATGTATAGTCTATTATGCGCGTGATCCGTGAAGGCAATCAACAAAGGGTTTCGAGAAATGAATGCGTTAGAAAAAGTCGCTTGGACTGAACTTATCGTTTCCGTGTTGGCGACGGTTGTTGTTTTGGCGCTTTACCCTTGGCTGGGTGGCGGCGCTGTGGGAGGATTCGGGCTGCTCGGATTCCTGGGCATCACTCCGCTGTTGATGCGCAAAAAAGGCGATCGAGTCGTCCGAGACGAACGCGACGTTCAAATTGAACGACAAGCGTCATGGTGGGGCTTTGGATCGGCATGGATGCTGATGGTGTTCTCGCTTGCTGTGGTAACAATGTGGCACTCTTACCAGTCGCGTGACGTTTCGCCAGCGCTTTTGAACATCATGATTTGGATCCAATTCGCTTTTTGCTACGCCATCAAGGGTGCATCGTCGGTTCTGCAATATCGAGGGATGAACCGTGCCGCGTAAGCCGGAACCGAACCTAACGAATTGCGTTCGCGAATTGCGTGGTAAGACCGAAGGGATGACTCAGCAATCGCTGGCGGATGCCGTCAGCGTTACGCGGCAAACGATCGTCGCGATGGAAACGGGCACGTACACTCCTCCGCTTGCCCTTGCGATACGGATCGCAAGGGTTTTCGATTGTGGAGTGGAAGACGTGTTCACCTTGCAAGAATGAGCGATCGAGTTGGTGAAATTGGTCGCAGAGATTTAGCAGCCTGTTGAAAAAGGGGCCTGAACCTTTGGAGACGTTCATGATCGCAAGCGTTCGGCACACCTATGGCTTGAGTGGGTTTTCGAACACAGGCCGGGCGGCGAGGGTGTTCGAAAACTATCGGCACCTGTCCGTAACCTGCTAGACTTTGGGCTCATCCAAGCAGCTTAGAATGGAAAAAGTCGAGGTCAGAGGCTACCGGATTCCGCTTTGATCAGCGAACCAAACTGGGCGATGGTTTTTCGGTCGCCGAGTCGTCGCAAGTTCTCGGCCAACACGATGTCGTTCGCGACACGAACATAGCGTCGATGCATCGCACGTCGTTCCTCGCTGCTCATTTCCGTGACGTTCGCTTCTAGCAACTCGCTAAACCTTTCAAATTTTCGGTGCCCGTGAACGGCTTCGACAAACTCGTCGGCTCGCGACGTCACAAGCTCGATCGCTTTCGGGTTCATAACGTTCGATAGTTCGGGCCACCGTTCCAGCAAGTCATCGGCGATGCGATCACGCAACGTTCGAAGTTCGTCATTGGATCGGCGGCCACCTGATCCGCGTCGACGTCGCTGTGGACGCGACGCTTCCTGAGCGGTTTTGATGCGGTCTTCGCCGTCAAGTTGCAGCAACGTTGATAGCCCTTCGAGTACAACTCGCTGTGCAGGCGCCGCAAGCGAGACGACCGACGAGTAGGGTTCGTCCTCGGACAACAAATCGAATTCGTCGTCGCTTTCACGATCGCCGGCGAAGCGACTATTGACGGAAAGGAACTCGCTTGATGTCGTCAGCGGGATGTCGATTGTGATCGCGTTCAGTACCGTGTAAGCATGCGCTTCATCGAAGCCAATTTTTCCGTCACCGTCGTAGTCTGGGGGATCGATCGGCGCGCCACTTCGGTCGATGCCGCGCACTGCGGCCCAGAAATAGGTGCTGTATTCGACGTAATTGACTTCGTCGACATCGGAAGTGCATCCGGCCGCTGGTCGATCATGAACGGTTGCAAAGAATCCGACTCGCCGCTGCTTCGCCAGACCTTGGTCAGGATCGCCGTCAACGAAACAGTAACGTGCGAATCCACCGGCATAACATTGAACCATGACGACGACCACATCGATGTCATCGGGCAGTCGATCGAGTAGGGCGGTGAACTCGGTCATTTTGATAGACGAGTAATCCCAGAGTGCGATTTCCGTATCGCGATCGCGGTTAGAATCCAAGCTAGGGGTTCCGTGCGCCGTCACGTAAATGAAGAGTCGGTCACCCGCCTTGATCCGATCGGACGCTTCTTTGAACCAGCCACGAACATTTTTGGCCGACGATGATCCGCGAACATTGGGAACCTGGTGATCGCGATAGGCCAAACCGAGATCGGTTGTGCTGCCAAAGAGTTCGGCCATCCAACGGTTAGCTTCGGGCACCGACTCGATCTCCATCACTTGCACGTCCTTTGCCGGATCGTTGCCGTCGGCAAACAGCACGTCGACTCTGGGACGAGCCGCACCGGACTGCCCTGCTTCACGTTCGGACATGAAGCGTTGGAACAGCAACACGTTCTTTTCGAGCGAGACCTGATTGCCCGAGGGAGCGTATCCGCCACCAATGGTTAGGAAATGGTCATCGCCATGCGACAAATCGTTGATCGCGCCGACGGCGATTGCGAAAACGAAGCCAACTCGCATCCATCCGTTCGTGCATCTCATCGCGTTTCACCACCCTGTTATCATGTCAGTTTCCGCCACAGGACGCGATTCGATCGTTTGCACACTGGTTTGGCAACGGGACGGTCCACCCCTCGTAGCGATGCGTCGATTTCTATTCAAGTTTCGATTCGAGCTTGCGGATCTTCTTGTCCAGCGATTTGGCTGAGTCATTTAAGTCAAATCGCTCGCGAGAATCGTTCTCGTTTTTGCTTTCCATCATCAAGCGAAACTTTTCGACCATTTCAGCCCGCTTCTGACGAATCTTTTCCATGCTATCGACTGAATCGCGAAGCTCGCCGGTTGGCGATTCTTGACTCGTGAAGTCTTCACGAGCATCGGGATCTGTCGTGGACGCAGTTTGCGTGATCTGGGACTGTGTAGCGTCCGTCATCGGCGTCAGGCTGTCTTGGGGCTGGATCATCAACGACCACTGGTGCAGCATCCCGAATCGTTCATTCCGTGCGCCTGCGATGACCAGTTGCCATGTGCCGGTTGCTTCGGTCCCATTGAACTGACTCAGTCCCGGTTGACGCTTCATCACCGCTTCGGGAATAAAGTTTCCTTCGAAGGGCGCACGCGCCTTGGTGATCGGGATTTGAGATTGGTCGTCGAAGATGGTTTGATTGAAGTGATCGTCACCGCCGCCGACGCCGGTGAACAGTTCGACGCGGGTTCCATTCGGGGAAATCAAATATCCATCGAGATAGGAAAGGTGCGAATGTGTGATGGAAAGTTGCACGTCCAAGTCACCGATCATGAATTTTTCGTCAATCACGATTTCAGAGATGACCGTCTTGCGCGGCGGCAGAACTTCCGCGGTTTGGTTCGTAAAGCTTCCACCCGTCAGTGCAGCCGACTGGGTGACTTCCGCTAACGTCAAAATCCCATCGTCGTTGATATCCAAACCGACGAACGATTGCACAGACTCGTCGGACCACTCGTCGGTGTACTCCGCCATAGTGACTTGATCGTCGCGGTTTTCATCGCGTTCATAGAACCAACTCGGGACGCCGATCGATTCGTCGCCAGCATTTTCCTGCAACTCGCTTAGATAGGAATGCATCTCGTCGCGAGACAATTCACCGTCGCGATCGACGTCGATGCGGCTTGTTGGAAAGCCCAATCGGGCAGACTCGTTTGCTTCCAAGCAGCCATTGCGATTGAGATCGAATCGGCTCATCATCGACGCCGTCAAATAGTAGCTGGTCCCACCATTCCGCCACCAACGCGAATCGTTGCGGTCGTCGTCGCTTTCGTCTCTGGAAGGGCGAACACCGCTTCCAATTCGCTTCGCGCGTTGAACCAATTCATCGGAGGCTCCATCAAGCAATCGTCGGCGTGCATAGCGTTGCGTGAGTTCCAATCGACTCAATCGCCCGTCGTAGTTGTAGTCCTCTTCGAAGGGATCACGGTGCGTCCATTTCCCTCGTTGCGCCTCGGCCCGATCGATGTACCCGTCCTGATTGCGGTCATACCGCCGAAGTGTTAGATCCGTCTCGTCGAGGTCTTCTTGTGTGTAGGGGAACTCGAAATCCGACAGCCCGAATTCCGGCACCAGCGGTTGTCCCTTGATGGGACCGAAACCCTTGACGCTGCTTTCCAAGTCAGGCTCGATGTTCTTCCCCGCAACTCCGTTGACCAATGCGTAATAGATTCTCGCGGCTTCTTGTAACTTCGAGATATCGTTGGGGCGATCCAGGGAAAGCCGCCGTGCTTCTGCGATCCGCTCTAGGTACGGGCGAGCCAGCGGTGTGATCTCTTTGGGATCGATTTGACCGTTTTGATTGCGATCGAGACGCTCGAGCGATTCGCGAAGTCCGGACTGTGCAGACGCCGAATCGCAAGCCGTTATGCAGGCGATTGTAGCGATCGATGCCACAACAAGTTGCGACGCACGCCGTCGCGATCCAGAGTGAATAGTGCGACTCATTTGGTGCGTGCCGACGTTCGTGAAGTTGTTTTGGCCCTCGACGTCGTTTTCGGTTTTGCCGCCGATCGAATGGGGCCGGATGCTGCACTCCCGGATGCCAATTCTTGAAGCAAGAGCCCGTAGACTTCATTGTTGATCGGAGTGACCACTTCGACCGTTTGCTCGGAACCGACGTCCAATTTCTGGACCAGAGACTCGACTTCTGCGAACAAAGCATCCGGCGCCGTCACGATCAGCGAATTGCTTGATTCGTGAACCGCGATGGTCATCTTCGGTTCCACATCGGCAACCGCGGGTTTGTCTTGCTCGTTGGACTTCTTGGAATCGCTGGCCGCACCCAGCGAGGCGGCACGGGCAGCCAGGTAGGCTTCGCGCGGATCAAGGGCCGCTTCGCCTTTGAGGCTCGACGAACCGGATCGGCTTGCCGGTGCCTTCTCGGCGACGCGATCCACGAATGCTTCCTTGATCGACTTTGCCACTTCGGTCGCCGACGTATGCAGCAGTTCGATAACGTGAGAGCGTCCGTGGATTTGGATGTCGGTGATGCTTTCATCTTTGTCGATGATTCGCAGGTACCCGGCGATGGTTTCGATGTCGTCTTCGGTTCCCTGAGCGATCAAGCGATTCAACCTCGAGTCGGCGACCACGGTGATGGAACCGGCCATCATGGTAGTCGTCCCTTCTTGCGACGAAATCAAGCTACCGAAGAACGAAGACGACGGTCCGCCCGATACATATCCATTGACCAGTGTTCCGGCTTCGCCTTCGCGTGCCGATTGACCGCCATCGATCAGTTCACCTAGCAATCGCAGGGCATCACTGGGACGCGTGTGTTGCAGATAGAACACAACCGGTGCCGTCGACGCGGGATGATCGGGGCCCGCGATCATTCGCAGGTGTGATTCGAACTGACTCAGTGCGTCCGTGTCTTCCGATTGAATCAGGATGCCGCGGTCAGTCACTTGACATCGAACCGTCGGAACGCGATTCGAAACGGCCGTGAATTGGCGAGCATCATGATTGCCGATCGCCGTGAATCGATCCGATAATCCCCGACTCGATGACTCGTTGGCCTCGGACGCCGGATCGGCGGATGGAAGCGGGGCACGGTCCGGTTCCGACGCGTTGGGAACCCGCTCGGTCGGTGCCGGGAACCCCGCGTTTGACGATGGAAAAATCACGACCGGGTTGGTGGATCGCCAAAACGTAGCAGCCGTTTCTAGTAACTCGATTGCCCGCTGTCCCTTGATCGGTACGATCCGAACCTGATCGGCCGACTCGCTATTGAGGCTGCTCTGCGATGTACCGGAAGTTGCCTCCAAGCCTTCGACGATCTTTTTGATCTGGTCAATTTGGTGCTGTTTGCCGCGAACGAACAATCGGCGATTGCCCGGGTCGGCATCGATTTTGGGAGCATCCGGGTCCACATTTTTTGGGCTGGTTAGCGGACCCGGCAAATCCAACATTTGTTCCAGCAACGTAATCACGAAGAACGGGTCTGTGTTTTGCAGCGGGATGACCTCGAAGGCTGCTTCCGATGCTTGGACTTGTTGGATGGTCGCGGCAATCTCGTTTTGGACCGACAGTGGCGCCAAAGCAACAATGCTGCTAGATCGTTCATCGATTGATAATCGGACTTCTTTTCCGTTGAGCAACGTTTGCAGCACGTTGTAAACCGTTTCGACGTTGCCGCCGGAAACCAAATGAGATTGCAAAGTTTTCTCGCCGTCGATCGTCGACGCAACGGGCTCAGGTTGATCTAACGCTTCGACCAACCGTTCGATCACTTTGACCTTGTCTTCGACGCCGGTCGCGAACAGGTGTTTGCCTTGAATGTCTGATGACAAACTGACATCGATGCCGATCATCTCTCCCGTTGCCAGTCCCAAGTGTGGCCGTGCGACCAACAGGATGTCTTCCGCCGACACGTGTTGCAGCGAGAACGTCTTTACGACCGTGCCGTTCTCCATTTCATTGGGTTCGAATGCCGCCAATACATCACGAACGTTTCGCAGTTTCGAAACGGTGTCGGTGATCATCAATTGATTCGTCTTTGAAAGAATTGTCGGCTGCGTCATCAGCTTCAGCGCCGCGAGCTCGGCGACCGCATCGTCCGAATCAATGTTCCCGAGCGCGAAAATGCACTTGACCACTTCATGCTGGTTTACCGCATCAGCAAGTGCATCGGTAGGAATTTGAGCGGCCAGCAGGTCGAGCTGTTGCAGACTGCGAGGGTCGCCGAGATTGATGACGGACAATAAGTCGCCACTGCGGACCAACGTGAATCCTTCGGCAAGCAGAAACAAATTGATTCGATCGATCGCTGCGGCCGTGTCGTAGGAACTCACGTCGCTGTAGGTGAAGCTGCCCGGCGGCAAATCGCCCACGTGGAGTGCGAGCCCCGATTCGTCAGCGATCCAACGAATCACTTCTCGCCAAGGAGTGCCGTTGAAGGAAAATCTAAGGTCCGTCGGAGGCTCCATTTCCAGCGGAAGGATGCCAGCGCTGACATCGACTGCATCACTAGGCTCTGGCGATGCAACCACAAGCGGTTCAACGCTGTCGATCCCGTCGTCGGCTTCTAATCCGCTAGTACAGACCAGGGTGCCGACAAATGTGGCACCGACCAGGAAAGCCGTCGAGCAGTTACGACGACCAAATTGCGTATTTCGTTTCATGCGACCAGCGATCGACTGGGGACGTCGATCGGTTGAGGTGGGAACGCGGACTGATGAACGCTACGAACGATTTGCCGAAGTCGACAAATCGCTTTCGTCGTTGAGCCGCACCAATGGTCTACGGATCGATCGACGCCTTCGTAGTGATCTCGTGGGTGGGATTTTTTCAGGTAGGACGATTCAGCTTACTGGTTTTGCCGTCAAAGTCAATGTTTCATGGTGTATCCGTCCAGCAGATTGGCCGCGTTGCAATCGTTAAAACCGTCACCGTGGAAGTGTCCGCTTTGGCGGATCAAAGTACGGTTTGGGCATCGGTTACCATAGCGAATGGGCATCCGAAGCCCTCGAATGACAATGTCTCCGTTGGTGGGCCCCCACGATGAGTCGAACCCCGTTTCAGCCGTTTTTATCATCCATAGTGCTGGCGTCACTGTGGATCGGCACGATTCCCGCGGTCGCCGCAGACGACTCTGGCGATGCGGCGTCATCGATTCATCGGCTGGTTCCACGGTTCTTGTTGGGGCTTGTCCACGCGTCAGAGGTCCACGCCGAGCTGAAATTGGACAGCGACCAGATTTCTAAACTCGAAGCCCTGTTTGCCGAAACCGATGTGGAATGGTTTCCGGCACGAAACTTGGCGAGCGAAGAACAATTGGCGGTCATCGATCGCTTGGAAGGACGCGTCCGGCAATGGTTTCGAGACAACACGACGACGGCCCAACAGCAGCGAATGAACCAATTAGAGTACTTCGCGCAGGGCAACCGCATTTTGTTGCGTACGGACGTCGCGAAACAAATCGGTCTCGCCAAAGAACAACAATCGCGGCTGGCCGAGTTTGCGGCGGCGACGTCGGAGTCACAGACGAAATTGTCGCGC
This sequence comes from Rubripirellula tenax, assembly GCF_007860125.1. Classification (NCBI taxonomy): domain Bacteria; kingdom Pseudomonadati; phylum Planctomycetota; class Planctomycetia; order Pirellulales; family Pirellulaceae; genus Rubripirellula; species Rubripirellula tenax. The sequence goes on along the minus strand of NZ_SJPW01000006.1, from coordinate 545,674 downwards.
ACTCAATACGGTGATCCGGCCATTGCGTCGCTTCAGGCCGAGCTTGAAAAGAACACTCGTGAAGAACGCGCGGCGATCGGCAAGATCGTTCGCCCCGAACAGCGATCGAAGTTGAACGCGCTGTTGGGAGTACCGTTTGACCCCAGTGGCTTACAGCGAATCTACGCGATGGCGCCGGAATTCGATTCGGGGCAACCGTGGATCAATTCCGAACCGCTGACCATGTCGGGACTGCGGGGAAAAGTCGTGATCGTCCACTTCTATGCGTTTCAGTGTCACAACTGTCACGCCAACTTTGACATCTATCGCCGTTGGTTCAAGAAATATTCGTCCGATGACGTTGTGTTGATTGGAATCCAGACACCTGAAACGAGTCGCGAGCGCGATGCCGATGCCGTTCGAGCGGCCGCAACGGAGAAAGCTCTCGATTTCCCGATTCAGATCGACTTAGCGTCCCAGACTTGGGCCGCTTGGGGAAACACGATGTGGCCCACCGTCTATGTCGTTGACCAAAACGGTTACATCCGACACTGGTGGAGCGGCGAATTGAATTGGAAGGGCGCAACGGCCGATCAAACGATTGAATCCGTCGTCGATAAGTTGCTCGACAAGGCGTAAAGGCCGCTCACACAAACCGTTGCTTGCTGCCCGGGACTGGTACCGTATAGTTGCCGTCGGCGTCGGGCTGGATCGGTGCCGCATCGTCGAACGTCTGCATCGCGTCGGTATCCGCAAGGGCGATGTCGCTGTTGATCGCGTCATCCCATTTCACAACCTTGCCGCTGTACGTCGCCATTCGCCCCAGGATCGCGGTCATCGTGCTGTGCGCACCGTATTCGACTTCGTTCGGTGTTTCGCCTTTCCGCAATGCGGCAAAGAAGTCGTGGTGTTCTTGTTGCCAGCCCTTCCCGCCCTTCGTCTCTTTCAGCTCGCTTTGCCACGTCTTTTTGCCCTGGGCATCGCGAATCAACGCGTCACTGATGTCGCAAGATCCGCTGGTGCCGTGAACATGCTCGCTAACGTTGTTCCAGCATCCTTGAATGTGACGACATTGGCTAAGAAGCTTGAAACCACTGGGATACGTGTACTCGACCATGTGGTGGTCAAAGATTTGGCCGTGATCGGTTCCTTTACGAACTTCGCGACCACCTTGGCCTTGCGCTTCGATGGGGCGCGAGCCCAATAGCCAATTGATTACGTCCAAATTGTGAATGTGTTGCTCGTCGATATGATCACCGCACAACCAAGTGAAGTAGTACCAATTGCGCATTTGGTATTCGAGCTCGGTTTGTTCGGCCGTTCGCGGGCGGACCCAAACGCCGCCACCATTCCAATAAGCGCGCCCGAAGATCAAGTCACCGATCCCGCCGTTTTGAAGTTTGTCGATACACTCGCGGTACCGAAACTCGTGATGCCGCTGTAATCCGACTTGGACCGCCAAGCCTTTTTCTTTCGCCTTCTGGCCGGCTGCTAGAACGCGGCGCACACCGGGTGCGTCGGTTGCGACGGGCTTTTCCATGAAGACATGCTTGCCAGCTTCGACGGCGGCTTCGAATTGTTGAGGTCGAAAACCCGGCGGTGTTGCCAAGATCACAAAATCGCAATCTGTCGCCAACACCGACTTGAATGCGTCGAGTCCGACGAACCGCGTGTCCTCGACATCCAGTTTGTCGGGATGCTTGCCCTTGATGGTCCGGTAAGCGGTTTGGATGCTGTTCTCGAAAACGTCGGCCATCGCGACCAACTTGGTCTCGCCGCCGGTCGTGTTCAGTGCTTGGATCGCCGCGCCGGTACCCCGGCCGCCGCACCCGACCAAACCGATCTTGATAAC
>NZ_SJPW01000006.1:1524-243743 GCF_007860125.1 Rubripirellula tenax | reverse complement strand
TTTTTGTTTTGCAACATCAGTGTGACGCGGGACGCCCTTGTTCTGAAACACCAATCCGAGGTTACGCAATGCCGCGAAACCGACGCACCTCAATCAACCGTCAAACTGCGCCCTGAAGAGACCACACCCGTCGCGACTCGTTCAGCAAGGTTGTAATGGTGCTGCCCTCGGGTGCGAATGCGATCGCGTTTTGCAGCAAATTGAACAGCACTTGTCGCAACGGTTCTCGATCTGCCCGGATCGCATGTCTTTGATTGAGTCGGAGCGTTTGCAATTCCGCAACAAGTTCGTCCATTGCAACAGCACCAATGTCTGCTTCCGCTTGACGTGCAAACGCGGGGAACTGCTTGATGCGTGCTGTCACGCGGTCGCACTCCTCCAAGAACGATTCGGCCTGTTCCTGCTGCTCGTCGGACTGCAAACCCGGGCCAACAAGACTTTGGGTCCAACCACGGATCAGCCCCAAGGGGTTACGTATTTCGTGCGCCAATTCGGCCGCTGCTCGTCCCAACTCACGAAGATGCCTTGTTTCTGCCTGGAACACTCGCGTGGTCCCCTCGAACTGCACCAACCGCACGGTGAATTGCCAAACGGCCCCACGGCATTGAGAATGCAACGTCCCCCAATGCAACGATCAGAATTCGATTCCTGGCATCACGATAGACTTGCGACATCATGGTGGTGCAGTCCAACACAACAACGGATTGGAAATCTGCGGGTGCGTTCGCGTACTCAGTCAGGTTTCCATGCACAAGGGGATTGTTACGCATGGAAAATCCGCCAACGACTTGAAGATTGCTTCCGTTGGTATGCCCACCGACGGGCCAATCCAAGATCGTCTTGATCACGGTCGCCCGCGAAATAAGCATCGTCAGATCCATCTTTCACAACGACTGCAATCGCGATCACGTTCTTGGACCTAGCAAGCACCTCAAGCGTGGTTGGCAGTTGTTGCCGGACAAACGGACCGAATCAACGATGTGATTGAACGCCGCTGGCCACGGCGTTCGACAGTGCTTCCGCTTGCGATGAAAGCGAATCGTGTATCAGGCGGCATTGGCGTACATGCTCTGTCCGTTGCCACGCGGCGAACATGATCCAGAAGGCAAAACGAGAAACGACTCCAACTATCTTTGACTTCGGAATCTGTTGGAGACTCGGTTTCTGAAATGTTTGTCTTACTCACGATTGTTCGCTGACTGGCGACGTTGTCAGCCAAGCAATGCTATGTCTCTTCTCTCTTATCGACCGCGTCCCTAACCACCGCTGCCTTGCTTCGCACGACTTCGACTATGTCCTCCCAGCCCCTGGCCGACGGAACTCTGTCCCTGGGATCCAAACCCCAGTCCATTCCCTCGATTTTGCGAGCCTTGCCCACCGGCATTGCCACCACGTCGGGATTGCTGTCTTTGTTCAGGAGGGTTTGCGATTTGATCGAAGTCCGCTTGGGACAGGAACTCGGCATTGTAACTTGCACCTTGCCTGGCGAGCTGCGAAGCGAAAGCACGCAAATGGTTTTGCGAACCTTGCAGCAAGTGTTGCAAAACCTGGCGAACCTGCGGGTCACTCGTTTGATTCAACATTTGCCTCAGGTCAGCGATGTCCATCTCTTCGATTTTCGCTCCAACCTTCACCGCATCCAGCGGGCTACGCGATCCAGTTGCAACAAGAGAGTCGTAAAGCTGCTGGTAGTCAGCGAACGCGAACACACCCGGCATGTCGTTCAAAACATTCCCTCCACCACCACGAACCAGTCGATCTATGGCTTGCATGTGTTGGCTCTCTGCACGCGAGATATTTCGGAAGATCGGTAGTGAGGAAGTTTTTGCCAGTTTGGTGTAGACGTCGCGAGCCAACTTCTCCTCCTCCCGCATGCGAAGCAAGTCGGGACTGCCGCTGTTCACCGAAAAATTTCCAGTAGGTTGACGACTCTGATCGCCTCGTCGACCTTGGCCCTGGTTGCCGGCTCGCGTCTGAGTATTCGATTGCGAATGCATTTCAATTGCGTTCCGGCCGCGACCTTGGCTGCCTGTGCGTGTTTGTGTCTGGATCGCGACACCACCTGAACCACGACTTTGGCCCGAACCGCCGTTGCCTCGACGTTGTTGTGACATTGCATTTGGGGCGGCCATTGACAGTGCGAGCAGTGCGCCAAGGCCGATGAGCAAGCGTTTCATGGTTCCCACCTTTTGAATCGGACGATTGTTTTTTCGTCTCACTTGGTATGCAAACCGAATACCGCTTTGTGCTTGCCGTACACACCATTGAACGGAAAGGGGAAAGACCGTTCGGAATCCCCATGATTGGGCACGAAAAAAGTCTAAAAAGCGTGCATTCCGAGATGCGTGCGGGCTGTCACCGAAAGAAGTGGCCTGCGATGACTGCGTAGTTGACGATTTGGCGCGCTGCAAATTTTGCGTGATTCAATTTAGACGCTCACAACACTTAAGCGACTTTTCGCCAAGGACCGCCTCTTGATGAATTTTCCTATTGAGTATCAGCACGGAGAATCATGTGGCTTTGCCTGTAGTGTCGTTTGAATCGAAACGCATTCGCCCTCAATCAAGATGACATCGGCACAGCGGTTGCAAGTAGGTGAGGCAAGCCAAGCAATCTCTTTTTGGCACACTTCGTGTCCGTATCTGCACCACTCCCTCAAGGAAAGTCAAATCCATGCAGCGGCGACTCGTGCAAAGCTGGCTAGAATCGTGTGGGTAAGTGACCCCGTCGACAAGCTGACCAATCGCAGTGACCAAAACAGATGCCACGTCTTGGAATCTAATTCTAGATCGTTCGCTCGAGCAAGCAGATCGCAGAACGCATACGGATAGTTGAACACGCGTCCGATGCTTAAAATCTTCTTGCCTCGCTTTTTCGAGTGCTCCAATTCATTCGGCCTAAGCTCGGTCAAGAGATGATCCTTGATCTTTCGGTCACCCGACTGAGGGCCAATATCGCAACGGTCCCAGCTTCGCAATCAAGCTGGAAATTACCACCAACGGAGTCGCACTGACGTCTTTCGTCGAGGCTTTCCGAATGAATTGGTAAATCCATTTGCCTGCGTCGCCCGCCATTTTTGTCATGGCTCCTAAGATCGAAAAGCTACTTTTTGAAAAGTGACGGCGGCCAGCTTCGCTTTGATGATCTCCTTCATTCAGACAGCGCCGTTCCATCTATTTAGCTATAGCTCTCAGTGACTTGATCGAACGTAGCCCTTCGATTCGGTTTTGTTTGGAACGGATTTCGCGACAAGCCAATTTTCGTTGATCGTTTTCCGCCGATCGAGTGGACGTTCAGAAAAGAACAGCGAACAAAACTGTAATCGCGGCAACGGGCGTTGGACACTTGGTCACGAGAGGGTTGCTCCTCGACGCACTTTCCGACAGTTCTGGACACGTCGACAGCCGACCGTTCTAGACGTGCTGAGTTTTTGCCCGGCCTTGTTGATTCGGACATCGCAAACGTCAAGAGCATCTCACCGGCAATCACTCTTGGATCCCCTTGGGACAAATGTTGCGATAAAGCGAATTGCGTGTCGTTTTCCACCTACATCCAACGCATCCCATAGCAACAATAGTTCTGCGATATCGTGGTCCCATTTGCGGTCCCACGCTCCAGTCTTTTCCGCTTCGCTTGGCAAAACATATTGTTTTTGAGCGTCGTTCGCGCCCCTCAGCACCCATCAAGATTTGGCTCTCAACCCCATGTTTTACGCTAAACAATCGTGATTCGTCGGAAGAGTTGGTCCTGGTGGTTTCTTTGGAAGTTACACCAATAGCGCCGTTTACGGACGGAACGGAACAAGGGGAACCGGGCGCTTTCCCGGCCTGGCCTAGCGAGTCAGCGTCGATCCGTTGGGTTCCGCAGAAGAAGAAGAAGAAGAAGAAGAAGAAGAAGAAGAAGAAGTAGTGATTCGTACATTGGATAGTAGCGAATCGCGACGGGGACCGCGCTCCCACGCCGAAACTTCGTTGGCCGGAAATCTTGCCATCAATTCTGTTTCACGCCTAGCGCGTGCGTTCTAAAGCAATCAAATTGACAGTGCCATGCCGCTGTCTGCCCAATCGAGCTTCCCGATGCTTAACAAGTCGGTGAAGCTGTGGGCTTGAACACGTGCGATTGATGTAGCGCAAGGCAATGCCAACGACATCCCATACCGCTACTGCCTCGATCGGCGTTTGCAGCTCCGCAGCTCGACCCCTCTTGGAGATGAGAGGGAGCATGCGGAACTAGATCGCGACAGCCGTCACATGAAGGGCCTTGATCGTTGCTTTTGAGCAGAGCGAAACCGATCGGCCAACCGCCCCTTAACCATTCAGCTTGGCGGAAGCGGCTTGGCGACGCCGACGGTGGTTCATTCCCAAGCCGACAATGGCGAGTGACCAAATCATCAAAGCGGTTGGCTCAGGCACCGCAGCCACAGGGGGCGCGGAAGCGATCGCTCCGATCGCGTCGATGTCAGCGCCAATGGTGGGATCGTTACCGCCGTCACTGGCGTCGTCAATCAACTGCACAGCATCAAATACAAGTTGCCCCGCGGCAAACCCTTGGAAGAACGCATCAATGTCGACCGATGCTGTCGCACCTTCAATTCGCCCAACCTCGTAGAACCCGTCACCATCAGCGTCAAACGCCGAACCAAGTAGAGCAGCGGTCGACGCCGTCGGCCGCACTGCCACAAATGTTGCCTCAACCGCTTGACCAATTTCAAAGATATGAAGGTCCGCCATGCCCGAACCTGAATTGGAAAGGGCGTTGTCCGAGAAAAGCACCTCAAGCAGACCGCCGCTACCGAGCGAATATGCACCCGAAGCGGTTTCGATTCCGTTTGATGATTGGTAATCCGGAGCGCCCAACGCTGCATTTGGATCCATGAAATTCGGAAGTGTGGGTACTGGTCCACCACTGTGGTTTGGATTGAACCGAATGACTTGATCGGCAAAGCTTGCGGCGCCGCCCGGGAAATCAATTCCGTCATAAATGACGCCAGCCTTGGCGGAGGACAGTACCAAGAATGCTAGTGGAAGCGCAAGAATCAGTCGCGTCGTGTTAATTTTCATCTATGGGTGCCTAAAAAGTCGTCCTTAAATTGCATCACTTACTGGAATCTTGTCCAGGTGAACAAACTAACCGTTTAAAGTAGCGTCCGCATCCGAATTAAGTCAAGAGAGCTTTTCATGCGGTTGACTTGACGTCGAGCGATCCGCGATTCGGCACTGTCGAACCAGGACGCAGTCATTGTGAACACATCCAAAAGCAACGTTACTTTGTTCCGTAGGTTTCGATATCGCAGACACCTTTGCGACAGAGCATTTCGCCTGAGCTTCGGCGGAACACGCTTCATCGGTTTTACCTTGCTTTTCCGCGATGATCAAACATTCGAGTGACCGCGTCGACCAAACACTTCGAGTGATCGATCGAGCTCAGTCCGTACGGCAGATGAGCCCGGCTACGTGGTACTGCGGCTTAGCTTTCCATGAAGATCGGTCCAACGCCAACCCTTCCTGAGCTTTTCTGATTTTGCGTTTTTAGCGATTGACCGCATTGGACGAGTTGTCAGCGCTGCAGCGGCCTTTCTCGGGGTCACTAAGGAACAATGAAACCGCGACATGGAGAACGAGCCGCTGCGTCGCTTTGTTCACCAGAATGGAAAAAAATCCCCAGTGCATGATTGCAAACGCAATGGTTCGACTGCCGACCTCGGCTATGTCGTTTCCGGTTCCGCGTTGTAGTGTTGCGAAAAAAACGCTCGCAAAGGTTTCAACGCGATTTGAGACGATTCCCGATGCAAGTCGGATCGAAATGGCACCGGTAGAGTACCCTTGAGCGCTAGATGCTCGGCTTGGTTTGCTTGGAACCCGGCTCCATTGCGAACGGGCAACTTAAGATGGCCGAAACTTCCACGTACCCGAAGTACATTCAGATGAATCAAATCCTTGTCGGTTGCCGGATGAAGTACACGGTCAACTCGCCATCCACGTTTCTTTTGAACGTCTCGGTCGTACAGAATGACTACCAGTCGACGACGAACGAGTCGATCAAAGTCACGCCGTTCCACAAAGTGGAAGAGTGCGCGATCAATGCGGTTGGAAACCGATTGCTGCGATTGAGCGCCGAACCGGGCGAGCTATTGATCCAGTACCAAGCCACCGTTGAACTTCACGCCACCGAAGTCGATTCAGCCGACTTGCGTGAGGTCGAATACGAAAAACTGCCTGCCGACGTGCTGAACTACCTGAATCCGAGTCGCTACTGTGAATCGGACAAGCTGTTTCGTTTTGCGGGCGACGAATTTGGCGATCTGGTTCCCGGTTACTCGCGAGTGACGGCCATCTGCAATTGGACGTTCAAACACTTGACTTATACGCCGGGAAGCACGTTCGCGACGACGACTGCGTGCGACGTGCTGCTGCAACGAACCGGAGTCTGCCGGGATTATGCTCACGTCGCCATCAGTCTGTGTCGCGCGATGGGCATTCCGGCGCGTTACGTTTCCGGCTACGCAGTCAATCTGCAACCGCAGGATTTTCACGGCTTCTTTGAAGCCTACCTGAGCGGAAAGTGGTACCTGTTTGATGCAACAAGGCTGGCCCCCGTGGGCGGCTTCGTCCGAATCGGCACCGGCCGCGATGCCGCCGACGTCGCATTTGCCACGATACGCGGCGATGCCCAAGGCACCGAAATGGATGTCTGGGCGAACGGCCAGGATGCAAACGACTACCTGCTGGACCCCGACAACGTGCAAACCGCCGTCAGCTCGGTGTAGTCTTTTGTGAGTCACATGAATCATGCTCAGTCGTATAGAACAGTCACGAACTTTTCACTTTCCCCCGATTCGAGACGGTCTACCCAACATGATCTTGCAACTTCGCACTGCGTTGCTTCTGTTGATTGTCGCGAATCTTGGTGCCCCGCTTGCGTCTGTTGCGACAGCCGCTGATGAAACGAGTAGACGGCGACCAAACGTCTTGTTTGTCGCAGTTGACGACCTCGCTTGTTCCGTCGGTTGTTATGGCGACTTGATTGCCAAGACACCGAACATCGACCGACTTGCTGCGACCGGTACATGTTTTCGACGGGCTTACAACCAATTGCCGCTGTGCAATCCGACGCGTGCGTCCGTCATGACGGGCCTTCGTCCCGATACGATCCAAGTCTACGACCTGGACCGTCACTTTCGCGATCAAGTTCCCGACGTGTTGACGCTTCCGCAAGCCTTTCAAAAACGGGGCTACTTTGCCGCCCGCGTCGGCAAGATCTATCATTACAACGTCCCAGCTTCGATCGGCACCGACGGTTTCGACGATCCGCCGTCGTGGAATCGAACCGTCAATCCCAAAGGTCGCGATGTCGCCGACGAGCCAATGATTTTCAATGCCGAACCGCATCGTGCAATCAGCGGCGCGCTAAGCTGGCTGGCAGCCGACGGGTCCGATGAAGAACAGACGGATGGAATGGTCGCTACCGAAGCGATCAAGATCATGCGAGAAAAACGCGACGAGCCGTTTTTTCTTGGGGTCGGTTTCTTTCGCCCCCACACACCTTACGTCGCGCCGAAGAGGTACTTTGAAATGTACCCGCTCGAATCGTTGCGACTTCCTTACGCCCCGCCGCATGACCGAGATGATATTCCCGTCGCGGCATTTGCGCAAAACTGCCCGGTGCCGAATTACGGACTCGACGAGATGACGCTGTTGAAGGCAACGCAAGCCTACTATGCGTGCGTTTCTTTCGTCGACGCCCAAGTGGGACGATTGCTCGACGCGCTCGACGACTTGGACCTCGCCGACGATACGATCGTGGTCCTGTGGAGCGACCATGGATACCACCTCGGCGAACACGACGGCGTTTGGCAGAAGCGAACGCTGTTCGAGCAAGCCGCCCGCTCGCCATTGATCATTCGCGCCCCCGGGCAAACGGCGTGCGGTGATTGTCACAAAATTGTTGAGTTTGTGGATCTCTATCCGACGCTCACTGACTTGGCAACCATCAAATCACCTCCGGGACTGGCCGGCCACAGCCTTCGCCCCCTACTTGAGAACCCAGACGCCGAATGGGACGAAGTCGCGATCACACAAGTTTTGCGTCCGGCGGACAACCGATTGAACGAACCGGTGATGGGCTGCAGCATTCGCACATCGCGGTATCGGTTCACCGAATGGGCTGAGGGGAAACACGGGACCGAGTTGTATGACCATCAAGCCGACCCCAACGAATTCGACAATCTTGCCCTCGAAGCGGACGACAACGCGCACGCCGTCATGGATCGGCTTCGACCGTTGCTTCGTTCCAAGGCGTCAGGCAAGATTCCGACGACGCCGTTCAATCCGGAACGACTTTGATTGCCTTCGTCGCTATGCCGCTTTGAACAGAACGCGGTTGCGAGGTTCGCGATCGAGGACTTCGCCGCAATGAGTCGAGATGGTTGCGTCGGCGACTTCGTAGCCGTGACGAAACAGCCTGCTGAATTCGAGATGTGTTAGTCGGCGAAGCGTCGTTTCCAGTCCCGCCGCTTCCCGAACCTCGTCATCGGTCAGCGACGGTTGACCATCGCCACGGCGGCGTTCGTAGTAGTACCGGGTTTGCCGTCCCAATCGCAAGTACGCGCCGCTGCCGGGATTCTTTTTGAAGTAGTCGATCAACATTCGGGCCCGCAGACTTCGCACTTGGTCCGTTGCGACATCCACCAGTCGCATCGAAGCGTCCACGTATCCCGGTCGCCACCTTTTGTCTTTCGAGTCGCCGGCCAGCGGACGCGACGCATCGCACACGATTAGAAAATCGGAATCATCGCAAAGGCCTTCGCCAGGTTTGAAAAGCGACTCGACGCCCAGATTGTCATAGACACCACCGTCCCACAGGTGCAAACGCTTGTACTTTGGCATGATCGATTGCCAATCGCCGTCTTGATACTCACTCCATTGATAGCGTCTTGACTTCACGATCAATGGCCCGATCAAACCAGGGACCGCGGCCGAAGCGGCCAACGCCCGAGAAAGCGGGAAGTCGGGGTCGGTGACGTACTTCGTCTGGTAGTCGCCCATCAGGTCGCGTTGGAATCGCCAATTTTTACCCGTCTGGTAGCAGGTCGCGTTGATAATGAAACGCGGCGAGATGGGCATATCGGCCAGCCGGCCTCGGATTTTCCACTGCTGTTCGATTGCATCCCCCAGAACTGCGGCTCGCCCTGACATCAACCGCCATGGAAATATCAGCGACTTCAGCGCGTAGCTCCACTGCAAATTCTTCGACGTCAGCAAGTCATGAATTTGCGGCACAACATCGTGCAAATATTCAGCACTGCTTGGCCAGCGGTAACCAGTCGACGCGAGCACCAATCCGGTCGCCAGACTGCCGCCGGAAACGCTCGACACGATTTTGACTCGATCCAGTAAGTCTTCGCGGGCCAATCGCGCCAGCACGCCGAGATGAAATACCGTGGCGCGGACGCCACCGCCCGAGAAGGCAAGCGCGATCTTCATGGGGTGTGACGAAGCCGATTCCGAGGATGTGCGACGGTTCGCCCCGGAAACGCTTCCGTGCAAACCAGGACTGCAGATTAGTATCCCGATGGTTCAAAGATCTATGCCAATCCGCGGACCAGTCTCCCACTCAAGTACCAAAACCCCGCAACGCAGACTTCCTGCGCGTCCCAAACTCACACATCAGAAGTCGCTGAAACGGGGCACCAGGAACCCTACGACGACGTGGGATTGGGTTTCGAAAAGACGGCCAGCCATACGGTTGGTTCCTCGGGCGTCGTCCAGGCGACGCGGTGGCGTCGATGCGCGGGAATGTTGATCCAGTCCCCTGGGCCCAGCCGCGAAACGTCTCCGCCGTCATCGAATTCGATGACCTCACCGCCGCTCAGAACGGCGACCCATTCATCGTCGATCTGGTCGTACCAGAAACCGTCGGGGCTTTGATGGGCCATCGAAAGGATCCTCTCGACACGAACATGCTCGCTGGAAACCAATGCGTCGGTTTGCTCGCTCAAGAGATGCGTCGGCAGATCGCTGAAAAGATTTCCGGCCATCACCCGCGCGCCCTCGCCTTTACCGTAAGAAATCGTATGCTTTGACTGCCAACCGAGTTCGCCTCGACGGGAATCAGTCTTTGCCCAACGAGTAAAGGCCGCTGCCGGTGTGATAAAGCTGCCCGGATTCGGCCAGAGCTCGCCAGATCGCTTTGCTGAACTGATCCGGCGGGCGAATCGCGACAATTTCCGAGCGACGCCCCGACGACATGGGCCCGTGGCCCAGACTCGATTCTTCGTCAAGCTGCATCAGCTTCAGCCGCTTTCGAAACGCCTTCATCGCCAACCGCAGCTCTTCTTTCGAGGGTGGTTCGGGTACGTTTGGATCGGCGTTTTCCGCAGATTCATTGGGGGTGGAGTCAGAGGCACTCATGCAAAAATTCCTGGCAGATCGGTTGAATCGTTGACCGCCATTGTCACTCGATCGGGCCCGGACAACAACCTCGCGCCCACATCTTTCGAAACGGCGATTTCGTCCCGTTGCCTCGTCGCTCCAAAGGGCGTTTTCCTCTATCCTTTCGGGCCCCAATCCTCATCGTCAACGACCGCCAACCAGGAACTGCTCGCATGTCCGATTCCAATCCCCAAGGTGCTTTACGTCCCGCCACGCTCGCGTTGCACGCCGGACACTCGCCCGATTCGGCAACCAACAGCCGGGCCGTTCCGATCTATGCGACGACCAGCTTCACGTTCAACGACACCGACCATGCCGCGTCGCTATTTGGCTTAACGGAGTTTGGAAACATCTATAGCCGGTTGATGAACCCGACCGTTGACGTCCTTGAAAAACGCTTGGCGGCCCTCGAAGGCGGCTTGACGGGGTTGTGCTTCGCATCGGGCCAAGCCGCCATCACGGCAGCCGTTTTGACGCTTGCACACAGTGGCCAAAACATCATCAGCAGTACATCGCTGTACGGCGGCACTTGGACACTGTTCACCCAGACACTGAAACAAATGGGCATCGAAGTTCGCTTCTTCGATCCAGATCACCCCGAACAAATCCATACGCTCGTCGACGAAAACACGCGATTGGTTTACATGGAAAGTATCGGCAATCCGAAGAACGATGTCCCGGACTTCAAAGCGATCGCCGAAGCTGCCCACACCGCGCCGCATGGTTCGCTTCCGCTGCTGTGCGACAACACGACCATGACTCCGATGCTGTTGAAACCGTTTGAACATGGCGTCGACATTGTGATCTACAGCACGACGAAGTTCCTGGGTGGTCACGGCGTCCATATCGGCGGCGCGATCGTCGACAGCGGCAATTTCAAATGGGCGGATCAACCCAAGAAGTGGCCCGAGTTTTGTGCGCCGTCGCCGTCGTACCATGGTGCGGTTTTCGAGGAACACCTGCGCCCGATGGGGAACATCGCCTACCTGTTGCACATCCGCACGCACTGGCTGCGAGACACCGGGGCGGCGATGAGCCCGTTTGCGGCGTTCCTGACAATATTGGGTATCGAAACGTTGCACCTGAGAATGCCGCGTCACTGTGAGAATGCATTGGCGATCGCCAAGTTCTTGGAATCGCATGAATCAGTGGAATGGGTCAACTATCCGGGCCTGGCGTCACACAAGGATTATGAACGTGGACAATCCTACCTGCCTCATGGCCAGGGCGCGATCATGGGCTTTGGAATCAAAGGAGGCATGGAAGCGGGCAAGAAATTCATCAACGCGTGCAAGCTGTGTTCGCACTTGGCGAACATCGGCGATGCGAAGACGTTGGTCATTCATCCGGCCAGCACGACTCACCAGCAATTGTCGGCCGAAGAGCAAGCCCGCGCCGGTGTTCGCCCCGAGTACGTACGTGTTTCGGTAGGGATCGAAGATGTGGCCGATATCATCGACGACCTGAAACAAGCACTCGCCGCTGCGAAGGCATGACCAAGGCTCCCGCTCCATCCGACGGTTCCGAACCGAAGACCGAAAGCACCGACGATGTCCGATCGGCGTCGCCGCTGAAATATGCTCGTACCGTTGATTTTGAAGGTCCGATTTCCTTGGAACTCGGCGGTCAACTTCCGCGAGTCACGTGTGCCTTCGAGACTTGGGGCGAGCTGAACGACGACGCATCCAACGCCGTCTTGGTGTGCCATGCGATTTCAGGTGACTCCCACGCGGCCCGTCATGACGCCGACGACGATCCGGGTTGGTGGCAGCAATTGATTGGGCCGGGCAAGGCGATCGATACGAATCGTTTGTTCGTCGTCTGCCCCAACGTCCTTGGCGGATGCCGCGGCACGACGGGGCCAAGCGACATGGATCCGCTTTCCGATCCGCCGCGGCCCTACGGTGCTGACTTTCCGCGAATCACAATCGCCGACATGGTCGATGTGCAACGCATGTTGGCAAATCACTTGGGCATCGTTCGTTGGCGTGCGGTCGTCGGCGGTTCGCTGGGCGGACACCAGGCGATGACGTGGGTGACCCGCTATCCCGGCTCGGCGACTTCCTGCGTGATCATCGCGTCTTCGCCAAGACTGACTAGCCAAGCACTCGGGTTCGACGTGATCGCGCGGAACGCGATCCAAACGGATCCGCACTTTGCCGCGGGCCAGTACTATGATCAACCCAATCGCCCCGACACGGGTTTGGCGATCGCCCGCATGCTGGGGCACATCACGTACTTGTCTAGCGAAGCGATGGAGGACAAGTTTGACCCCGACCGGCATGATCCGAGACAGATCGCATCCAGTTTCGAGCAACGATTTAGCGTGGGCTCCTACTTGGCTCACCAGGGCGAAAAGTTCACGACGCGTTTCGATGCGAACAGCTATGTGACTTTGTCGATGGCGATGGATCTGTTCGACCTCGGTTCGACCCGATTGCAGTTGATGGAAGCTTTTGACGACGCCGACTGTGACTTTCTGGTTGTCAGCTTCAGCAGCGATTGGTTGTTCACGCCCAAACAATCGCGTGACATCGTCGCGGCCCTCACGGCGCTCGACAAACGCGTGACCTATGCCGAGATCACATCGATGGCCGGCCATGACTCGTTTCTGGTTGATCGCGATATTGAACAGTACGCGCCTCTGGTCGAAGCCCGTTTGGGAAAACTGAACGAGCAACCGGTCACTCTTTCGGCCGTGCAGAAGTTGGTTGCATCCCTGGTTCCCGCCGGCGCTTCGGTATTGGACCTCGGATGTGGCGACGGGAGTTTCCTGGCGGCGGTTCACGACCGCGGCGGCGTAGGGCTGGTCGGCGTCGAAGTCGCACAGGACAACATACTGAAGGCCGCCGCACGCGGACTTTGCGTCATCGACTACGACCTGAACACCGGCTTGCCAGCCTTCATTGACAACCAGTTCGACTTTGTCGTCTTCGCGTCCACGCTGCAGGCCGTCGCGAATGTCGCCGAACTGTTTGACGAAATGATTCGCGTCGGCAAACAGGTGATCGTCAGCTTTCCCAACTTTGCTTATCGCACGCTCCGCGAAGACTATGTCGTTCGAGGCAGATCGCCGCGGGCACCCGGCGAGTTCAACTATTGCTGGTACGACACGCCGAACCGGCGTTTCCCCAGCATTGCCGACGTGATGGATTTGTGCCGCGAAAAAGAGATCAAGATTCGTAACGAAATCTATTTTGACTCCGAAACACAGCTTCAGATATCGCCCAACGATAACCCCAACCTGAACGCAGAAACGGCGATTCTCGTTCTTTCGCGTTAACGTCGTCGCTAGCCATCCGTTAGACTGATCGCCTTGGCATCGCGGATGCCGAACGTTGAATCAACTTGACAGGTGACTTGTGAGAATCAATACGTTATCGGCAATCGGATTTTGCGGCTTCGCGTTCATGGCGATGGCAACCTCGGCGATCACGGCCCAGGATGTCCGCGCCGAAGCGCAACCCAATTTCATCATCATCTTCACCGATGACCAAGGCTACAACGACCTTGGCTGTTTCGGTTCCGACAAGATCCAAACGCCGAACATCGACCGACTGGCTAACGAAGGTCGCAAGTTTACGAGCTTCTATTCGGCGTGCTCGGTATGCTCGCCCTCCCGCGCCGCGCTGCTGACCGGATGTTATCCCAAACGGGTCGGCATGCACCGTCATGTGCTGTTTCCGAAAAGCGATTACGGACTGAATCCCAACGAATATACCATCGCCGATCACTTGAAGTCTCAAGGTTATGCAACCGCTTGCGTCGGAAAATGGCACCTTGGTCACCACCCCGAGACGTTGCCGCGTGCCAATGGGTTTGATTCGTACTTTGGGATTCCCTATTCCAACGACATGAATCATCCGGACAACCAAGGAAAGCCCAAAGTTTCATCCGACGAACTATGGGCCGACCAGTCGACGGCAGTGAACGTTTGGAACACGCCGCTGATGGAAAACGAAGAGATTGTCGAATTGCCGGTCGACCAGCGAACGATCACTCGCCGGTACACCGATCGTGCGATCGAGTTTGTGATTTCCAACCGGGACAATCCGTTCTTTCTATATCTTCCCCATTCGATGCCGCACATTCCGTTGTACGTGCCCGACGACGTCTACGACGCCGATCCACAGAACGCCTACACATGCGTTATCCAACACATCGATGCCGAAGTCGGTCGCCTCGCTGACACGGTTCGGGAACTGGGTTTGTCCGATCGAACGTATATCATTTACACATCCGACAACGGGCCGTGGCTAAGGTTCAAAAACCACGGCGGCAGCGCCGACCCGCTTCGCGATGGAAAGGGCACGACCTTTGAAGGCGGTCAACGAGTGCCGTGTGTGATGTGGGGCCCCGGACGGATTCCGGCAGGCACGTCCACCGATGCCTTTGTGACAACGATGGACCTATTACCAACGATCGCCGCGCTTTCGGGCAAACCGCTTCCAAGTGATCGAACAATCGACGGACTCGATATCACGCCCACGCTGACCGGTGATGAGTCACCCCGCCGCGACTTCGTCTTCTATTCAGCGCAAGGCGTGCTCGAAGGGATCCGAGGCGAAAAATGGAAGTACTTGTCGAAATCGGTCGGCAAGAACGGCAAGGTCGAAACGATGCTGTTCAACCTGGAAGATGACATCAGTGAGCAAAAAAACGTCATTGATCAACAGCCCGACATCACGAAACGGTTGGACCATCGGATGAAGAAGATCGACCAAGAGATCACCGAGGCCGCACGACCGGTGTGGCGGAAACCTTCGGCGGACTGAGTCCGATCCACGCACCCAACCTTGACTCGCGACACCAAATTCGCAAAGCCTAAAGCTGAATTGCAGCGAGCGTGAAGAACCAAGGAACGAGCGGACATTTGTTGTCGTGGCTACGGTCGCCCGAGCGTGGGTTTCCACCGACTGGCGACGGCAGCTACATCGTAACCATTCAGCTATCTTTCACGTCATGCTCTACGGCAAATACAACGTCGGGTGGTGGCAACATCTTTTCGATACTCTCGGCTCCTGCTTCTTCCGATTCCGGGATCGATGGCATCTCGCTTGGCTTGGGAAATGCTGACTCAGCGATGGCTTCCAAGGATGACTTCCGATCCTCTGGCTTCAACATCGAATAACCCATCGGCTTGCCGGCTTCGTCTACTTCGAAGCGCCCCCAGTAAAGGCGACGCACCGGGTTGTAGTAGTACCTGTATCGCGGACGACTGGGATAATAGATCACGTAATGATGGTGATACGTTGGGGTGGCAATCGTCGGCGTGTAATAATAACGGCAATAGTGATAGCGTGTCGTCGGATGGTAGCTCCACGTGCTGTAGTACTGGCGACGAAAAAACGCGGCGACGGCAGGCGCGGCGGCGGATGCAACGACGGCGAAGAGGATTGCGGCGAAACAGAACTTTCGAATTCTCGAGTGACTCATGGGACTTCTCACGGTTGTCAGAAAGTTGGATGGGAACGGAGCGTCCGGGACGGTCGTGCCCGGCATCGTCAGCAGAACGACCGTCGCCGTCGGATCTTCGCGAAGTTCAAAATTTTTTTCCATTCACCTGTCGACCATGTCTCCTGAATCGTCAGTCGTCGTTTTTTCACTATTTTCGTACTCCATGCGAAGATCCGCATGTTCGGATCGTTTTACCGCTAGCCCACGGGGAAAACACGCAAAGTACCCGCCGAAAACTCTCCGAATCGTGCTCACTTCATGGCAGTCTTTTGCGAAACGACAGGTCGACTAGAATCGTGCTTTGCACCGTTGTTCCACCGATTCCTTATCGCCCCAATGCCAGCCCCTCTCGCCGATTCTGATCACGACGACAACGTACTTGCCCGCGCCGTGGACGTCGACTCGCTTTATCGCCGATATGGGCGGCGATCATTTGCGTTTCTTGCATCGATGGGCGTCCGCGGTAGCGATGCCGACGACGTCCAACAAATCGCGTGGATGCGAGTGCTCGAGTCACTTCGAAAGCAGCCATTCGAAGGTCACTTCCGCGCGTGGCTATTTCAGATACTGCGCAACGCGGCCATCGACATGATGAAGAAGAGGCGTCCCGATTCAATCGATCATGCCCTTGCTGATCAGACGGCAGCATCGATTCCGCCACCAGATCAAACTTTGATCGACGAAGAATATCGCAGTGAGCTGGAGTCCTGCCTACAGAGACTTGACGAGGCATCACGCATGATTGTCCGCAAACGATTGGCAGGATTGGGATACGACTCGATTGCGACGGAAATGTCGATCAGTACCGCACGCGCCCATCGCATGTTCTTTTCGGCCAAAGAGTCACTGACGCAGTGCCTGTCCTCGGGATACAACAAGGTGAACCCATGAGAAGCCTTGCCGTTCCCGAGTCACGCGAAGACCAAACGTCGTGGTTGGAATCTGAAATCATGGGCACGGAGTTGCACCGCCTTGCGGTCGAGTTCGCATCGCTATCCGGATCGGAGAGCAATGACACCGAGCCCCTGAACCCGACAGCGTTCGACACCGACACTCTCGTTCGCGTTCGCGACCGAGGGCTCGCCGCTCTATCGAATAGCCAATTCACATCGTTGCTGGTTCAGCCTCAGACACTGCTCAACATCCAACAAGATGTGCTCGTCAGTGGTGGAGCTTATTGGTCGACCATCGATCCGCCCGAGGATCTGAATCTAGAACGTCGAATCGATCGCGTCAGGTCGAACCTTCGTGAAGGTGTCGCCCCATCGACACCCGTTGGCCCAACATCGATCCCGCGATCTACCTGGCGGTCCAACCTCGGGTGGTCGGCGATCGCGTCTTTGGCAACGGCTGCTTGTTTGATACTCGTTTTCACAGCGATCCGTGATTCGACCGAGACTGCACAGATTCCCAAACCCGACATCCCACCGACCGTCGCGGATGCGTCGACAGCGCCAATCAGATGGGGGTTCGAAAAATTTGCGTCCGACTTTCGCACCGACGAAGCCAATTTGGCACCGCCGCTTGACCGCGCAGGCTACTTGCGCGAGCTCGCCAGTGCTGCTCAATCATGGTCGACAAAACGTCCCGATACGGTGACCGAATTGGCTATCCGCATCGGACAATTTCGTATGGGATGCTCAGCCATCCTACTATCCGAACATAGGCCCTTGCCTGATTCCGATCGTAAGTGGTTGCGACAACGTTGCGAGACTTGGGCGTCGGCACTTGACCGACACCTGGTTGCGATCGAGAGCGGTCGCCCGGTTCTTGACGTCCGCGGCGAAGTCGATTCAACCGCAGTCAAGATTGCAGCCGCTTTGATCGGCCGCGCCGAAACCCCCGCTACCTAGAACTTTCATTTTGGTTCGCCCATGAACTTTACAACACGAATCTACGCCATCCCTTTGATCGCATTCGTTGCTTGCAGCGTATCGGCACACGCCCAAATGAATTCAACGCTTGCATCCGAAGCGAAAGAGATTCTGCGACGACATTGTGCCGAGTGCCACAGCGAAACCGACACGCGGGGCGGCGTTTCGATTTTTGATCATGCGTCTTTGATCGATGCCGGAATCGTCGTGGCAGGCAAGCCCGATGACTCGATGATGTATCAACTGATGACTTCGACCGACGACGACGTCATGCCGCCGTCCAGTCGGCCGACCTTGTCAGCCGATCAAATTGCTACCATCCGGCAGTGGATCTCGGCTGGCGCGGATGCATTTCCCAGCGATGCAGTCATCGATGCGGAACGACAACCCAGTGACGATGTCCTCGAGTCGCCGTCGGACGCGTCGGATCTATCCGTCTTGGAAACGATCCTTGACCACGTACGCGAAACGCCTCCATCCGACCGAGCGTTCCTCCGGTTCATTTCGCTGCGACACTTGGTCGACGGCGGAATCACGCCCGAGCGTTTGTCCGTGCATCGCGTTGCCGTGGCCAAAGCCATCAATCACTTGTCGCGCCAAAGTGATATCGTCGTACCCACCGTTGTCGACAAGATCAGCGGCGGGACCATTTTGGCAATCGACTTGCGTCAACTCGGCTGGCATCGTGCCGTCCTGCATGACACCGAGGATGAAACTCGCAGTCTCAATTCCTTCGACCTAGCACTGCTGGAATATCCGTACGCCGTCCTACCGTTGGACTCGGAAATATTCGATCAAATCGAAGCAGAATTCTTGAACATTGCGAAACAAGTTCGTCCGATCGCCTATGTGCGGGGCGATTGGTTCTGCAGCGTTGCACTGGGCCCGGATCTGTATCACGACTGGCTTCAATTACCACGAACGATCACCGAATTGGAAACCAGCCTGGACGTCGATGTGCAGTCCAACGTGGCGAGCGGAATTGCGAAGCGGGCAGGCCTGACGATCTCGGGGGTGAGTCGCAATAACCGCGTTGTGGAGCGTCATCCGTATCGAGACGGCGACTATTGGAAGAGCTATGACTTTCAAAGCAACATTGGTGACGAGAACATCCTGCGTGACCCGGTCAACTTTCGAGCCAGCGGTGGGGAGATGATTTTCCGTTTACCCAACGGCTTGCAAGCGTACTTCGTTTGCGATGCCCATGGCAACCGACTCGACGCTGCACCGACGTCTATCGTGGTTGACAAGTTTGCGTCTGACAAAGTGGTGCGAAACGGACTCGGATGCATCCGATGTCATTCGCGAGGGATCAAAGAGTTCCGCGACTCGGTCTACGACATCGTCCTTGCCCTGCCTGGCAATCCCGGTTTTGACCGCCGGCGGGCGATCGAACTCTATCCAGAGAATGATCATTGGCCAGCGGTTGTTGCCGGCGATTGTGCAAAGTTTCAAGCGGCCTTGGATGCTTTGGGAGACGACGGCAGTCCAAGGGAACAGGTTTCAACCGTTTCAAGTGTCTTTTTGGAATCCGCGTTGACGGTCGATCAAGCTGCGGCTGAACTTGGCGCCGATTCGAATACTTTAAAGGCAAGTTGTCTTGCCCCCGGTTTCGCGAGACTGGGACTTGCGCCGTTGTCCAGCGGTGGTGTGATTCGCCGGGACGCCTGGGAAGACAACTTCGATGCCGCAGTTTCTATCCTAGGACTCGGCGTGCCCGTTGTCCCCTTTGATGGCAACTTGCGATCGGAATACGTCTCGTCTGAGTCGCTCGACGCGATCACGCTCGGCACGAATAAGCCCAACAACTTCTTTGAACCCGGCGACAAACTTTCGGTGAACGTGGTCAACGATTCTGACCGAGACGTCTTCATCGAAGTGGTCGGTGTCAGCGTCGATGGTCAACGTGTTCGACTAACCGAAGGCGTGGAGAAGCTTGCCGCCCGATCGACATTTCGGTTCCCGAAATCGGCCGATGCGGCAATCGAGGTTCGCGGCGGAATCGGCAGAGAACAAATCGTCTTGTTTGCCAGCAACGGTGTTTTCGCCGCCGGTCGAATCTATCGCGGAAAAAACACTGCCGACCGGGTGACCCATTCGTTCTACGACTCGCCCGAACACGGCAAGAGGCGAAGATCTCAAACGCCAACCGTGATCAAGAAAACGATCACGATTGAAACCCGATAATGATGAGCTATACGATGATAAAACAAACCGTTTACATGATGATGCTGGCCGCGTGCGCCATCGGTTGGGTGGCTGGGCAATCGTCACGGTGTCACGCCGATGACCTGGCAACGTGCCTGCACCGGGCCGCAAAAGAAACCGTCGTCTACTGCAAAGCGAATGACATCGGTTCTTTGGGCGTGCTGAAGTTTCTGGTCGTCAAGGATGGGCGGTCCTTTTCAGATAGCGTCGGCACGATCAATACGCTTCTCGCTCGTCGATTCGAGGTCGCATTGGTGATGGCCAATGATCCGGTCGATCCGATCACGTTGATCGACGATGCCTCGGCAACGGCATCGACCATCGACGGCGCCGATCACATGTCAGCCGGCGGGAGAACAAAGCTGCTTGCCGCTGACTATCCCACAATGTGGGGCAATCAATCCGTTCGCCCAGACGCATTGGTAACCGGCATTGCCGAAGTCAGCAGCGATCTGCGGCGACTGACGTTGTCGCTTTTGATTTTCGCGAAGAATAGCGACGATCTGGAAAGCATCGGCAGTGACCACGTGGCCGCCGTGACAACGAATCTGATCAGTGAATTGGGCGAGAGTTTTTCGACGCGAGGTGCCTTCGATGGCGGAAAAGTGGTCACGAACAACGCGAACGTGCCACCGGATGATCTTCCTACCGACGTTGATCCCAACGACGCCGATTCCGCATCGGCAACGGCACTCGCATCAGCGACGTCCATTCGCAAGAACGACTCGTCGACGCACCCAGCCTTGGATCCGTCTTCACCCGTGCGGATGCAAATTCTTTATGACAGCGTCCCCGTCGCGATCGACGTGAGAGACGGGCTGGCAATGATTCCCGAGCCGAATGCGGGTCAACGCGTCGAGATCAATTTTACGAAAGACACCACGTCCAAACGCTATAAAGTGGCCTTGAAAGTCAACGGCCAAAATACGCTGAACAAACAACAGCTTCCCGACGCAGAGTGTCGAAAATGGATCCTTGTGCAACCGAGCGAAACAACGACGATACGAGGCTTCCAGGTTTCGGATACCGAGATCGAGCGTTTCCGGGTGCTCAGTCGCGTTGAATCCGGGCAACGTGAAATCGACTATGGCAGCGATGTGGGAACCATCTCGATCACCGTCTTTGCCGAAGGAAAGGCGCCAACGTTGGAATTGGACGAGGACGCGCGTGAAGCTGATTTGGTAGAGTCGTCAACGCTTCCCGAACAACCCTCCAGCAGCTTCGGTGCCCTGAAGGCCAAGCTGTTAGCCGACGCGAATCGCGGTCTCGTTGTCGACGGCGATCGGATGGCGTCCGCCGTCCGAACATTATCCTTCCATGCCGACCCGACGCCGATCATGTCCGCAACAGTCGTTTACTACAAACCATGATGGGACTGATGGATTCTAGAAGGTTACGACACTGCGCTGTCATTGTTTCCATGCTGGGAATGTTGCTATCGGCGACAACCTCCGCCCAGGATGCAGCGGCGATCACGGCGATGCAGCAGTCCATGCAGACCTTCATGAGGGAAGTGCAGTCGGGACAACACAAAGCCGCAGCGTCGACCGCTGCGAAGTTGATTCCGATGGCCGAGAGGCTGATGGGCGAAGGCAACCCGGACGTTGTTCGAATGCACGTTTAACGAGCGGCACTCCTTCGGACGGCGGGCGATTACGACGAGGCCAGGCAACAGGCCGCCGATGCAGTTCGTATCAGCCAGTCGCGACTTGGTCGACAGCACGCCGTCACTGCCGCGGCGATCAACACACTCGGTTCGATCGATCGCTTGCAAGGCAAATACGAAGCGGCATCGGACAACTACCAACAAGCGATTCAAATTCTCGAGAGGCTTGGCGACGAATCGAGCACCGACAAGGCGGAAGCGTACAGCAACTATGCCGACCTGCTTTCGGAAACGGGCGACTATCCGAAAGCAAAGCAATACGCCAAGAAGTCGCTCGACCTGATGCGCCGCAACTTCGGGCAGCGGAGCGAGCGAACGGCTGTCGCCATCAACAACCTGGGACAGATTTTGTTGGCTCTTGGCGAAATGGAATCCGCCGAAACGATGCTGACCGACGCCCTGAAAATGACTCAATCCATTTTCGGATCCGAACATTTTGAAACGGCCACGTCGCGAAAGAACCTGGGAAAGCTCTATGTCTTACGAGGAAAGTACGATAAAGCGCGTGACCAATACGAAGCCGCATTGTCCGTCTTGCGCGCCACCGTCGGCGACGACCATCCCGTAACCTTGACCGTGGCGGGGAACTTGGGCCACTTGCATTCCGAAATTGGAGATGCCGATCGAGCCGAGCCGCTTTTGACCGATGCACTGGACAGGAAGACCAAACTCTATGGCGACGACCACGTCGCTGTTGCGCTCGCTCGCCACAACCTTGGCGGACTGATGCTGGAAACTGGTCGATTGGATAAAGCCAGAGAGTTGTTGACGTCGGCTGCGCGTTCGTACGAGTCGTTTGACGACAGCCGCCTGGGCGATGCTGCCGGTGCACGTGCTTTCCTAGGATTGGTGGAAGGCGCGGCCGCAGACTCGCGCGAGGCAATCCGACAACTCGATTCCTGTCGTCGATTGGCAAACTCAGCGGCTTGGCGAGTGCTGCCTCAGTTGTCCAACAACGAGCAACAAAAGTTCATGAAGGCGACGTATCAGTGGACGTTGTTCACCGCGCTGTCGCTTGCCAATGAGTTCCCCGACGACGCAGCCGTGCGAGAAGCAACGACCGTTTGGCTCGCTAATGGGAAAGGCATCGCGACCGAAGCCTTTGTGAATGCGAAGCGTGGAATCGCTACCGAAGCCCCCCGATGGACGACGATCAACGAACTGCGAGCATCGCTGGACGACGGATCCGTGTGGATCGACATCGCTCGACAAGACATGATCCATTACCACGCGACGAAATACTCCGAACGTTTGGGGGACCCCCGCTACGTCGCCTGGATTATGCCGAAATTCGGTGCGATCCAACGCGTCGATCTGGGGGACGCAAAAGCAATCGACAAGATGGTTGAAGAGTTTCGGCAATCGATCGGCAATTCGGGAGGTGCGGCAGGCGACGTCACTCAGGTCGGCGAAATGGCGGCCACTGAAGCGATGAACACGCTGATCGCAAGCATCTCAAAAGCAGTCTGGCAACCGATTCAAACCCGTTTGGACGATAGCGTCAAACGATTGCGACTCAGTCCCGATGGTTCGTTGCGGCTACTGCCCTGGGCGGCGCTAACGAACGATGATTCAGAGCTTCTTGTCCAGCAGTATGCAACCACATTGTTTTCAAGTGGTCGAGAATTAGCGGCACCGAAACGACGATCACACGCGGTTGCTACGCCGCCGACTGTCTTCTCCAACCCAAATTTCGACCAACCGATTGCCGAGAAACGTGCGGCTTACGAAGCCGTTTTTCGCGCCGCGCCGCCATCCGGTTCGGATCAACGAAGCCTGGCTCTGGACCGTGATCGCTTGCGAGCCGCGCCGCTGCCGGGAACGGCAATCGAATCAGCCGCGATATTGCCAAGTCTGGAACGATGGTTCCAGCGAGCACCTGTCCAATACCGTGGTCGATATGCTTTGGAAAGCATCGCCAAGAAAATGGTTTCGCCGCCCGTCGTGGTGTTCGCCACTCACGGCTTTTTCGTTAACGATGAAACGAAAGGGTTTGATCCGTTGGAACGATGCGGACTTCTGCTGTCCGGCTGCAACGACGCTCGATCGTCCATCGCAGGTGACGACGGCGTGCTGACAGGCACAGAGATCACGGACATCGATCTTCGTGGCACAGAGCTAGTGGTTTTGAGTGCGTGCGAGACGGGAATCGGGCGGGTCGAAGATGGCAACGGCGTGGCCGGTCTAGCGCGGTCGTTTCGGATCGCCGGCGCCGGATCGGTAGTCGCAACCCTTTGGCAGATCCCCGACTTTGACACGGCAAAATTGATGAGCGACTTTTTCGCGGAGGTCGCCGAAGGCACGGCGAAAGACGAAGCGCTCCGACGTGCGCAGATCAAACGCATCGAATCGCGTCGATCACGCAACGGCGCCGCCCACCCATATTTTTGGGCGGGGTTCACGATAGGCGGGCGTTAGTATTCTACTGGAATCAACCTAACGCAACGTCGACGACGTCGTTCCGCGAATCGGATACGCCGTGGACGCGTCGGCGGTATAGGCTTGTGGACCGGGCGAAGGCACCGCGCTGATCATCGGGGCCCCCGACAATGTTGTCAGATCGACAGAGTTCGTTGCCGATGTTGGCATCACAAACAGATTCGGGTCGCCGCTTAGCAATTGATTGACGGTGTAGTCGCTGATGCTGATCCGCATGGTCAGCGCAGGGCCCGAGGCAGGTACAAGGTTCAGATCGACGCGATGCGGCAGCGCACACTGTTGTTGTTCATAGTACCGGTGCCCCGATGCTTGGCTCTGTGCAACCAATCGCCCCGACGGGTTGTAGAGAAATTGATCGGTCACATAGCCGGCGTTCTTTTCGATAAACAAGTCGCGACTGTAGTTGCCGGCCGCCGTCGCAACCGTCGTACGAACCTGTAGCTTCCCGTCCGGAAGAGTCAACGGACCTGCGATCACGGTCGCCGGATCGATTTGCGCTAGCCCCAATGCGTCCATGATCCATGTCGGGTCCACCGGCAGGATCGCGCGATCGAGCTGTTGTTGGTATTGGTTGTGATTGGCATAGTACAGCGTCTTGGTCATGTTCTCGGGAACTTCAAACCAGAACGTCTCGTTATTGCTGCCCATGTCCATTCCCATCCCCAACAGGATTGGAATGCTTGCCCGCAATCGAAAATTCTTATCGCGTTGCAGATTCATCGTCGCGTTAAGCGTCGGCAACCCCGGCATGCTCAGCATTTCGACGGACGCCGAATTCGTTGAAAGCTGGGTGACCGCGGACGTTCGATTGACGACCTCGACGACTTGCTGGATCGTTGGCGTTTCGTTGAACACGACCGGCGGTGGCGGATAAGGGATCGTCGAAGGCCGACGAGCACACGTCGCCCCACCAGAAACGAATAGGACGAATCCCATCGCGATCGTGCCGAAAAATCGCATCCTTGCGTTTCCTGATGTAAAGGTAAAAGTGGCCGTCGTTGTCGATTTAGTGCCGTGATCGACCTAGACGGGCTCGTCGTCTTCGTCGGGTGTCACTTCACAGTAAAGCAACTCGTTCAATTCGTTTCGCAGCGTTTCAGATTCGCTTTTCGAGATGTTGCATTTCTCGACGTCGATCGCCGAGCCATCAGCGACCACTTCCACGCGCATGTGGTTTTCCGCGGGCGGATCGGTTTCGGTGGCGGCCGCGGGGCGTAGCAATCGTCGCCGCATCAGCATCAATGCCAACAAATAGCGACTCTGCGCTTTTTCGGGAAACTGATCCATTTGTCGAAGCAGATCAATCAACACCTCGGGCGGCGCCAGCACCATTTTTCGCTGGTCCGATTTCGGCATCTGTTTCTTCCACCAGCCGATCGAACCGTCCGGTGGCCCCTTCCACGCTTCGGCGGAATAGTCGTGGCGAACGTAATCATCGCCCGACTCGCTGATGACGGAGTAGTACCATTCGCCCTCGCGAAGCGGTCGCTTCAACGCATGGCAATGGCGACTCGATCGATTGACTTTGTATTCACCAATCATGAAACTTTCCGCGTGAAACCGGGGCACATCACCCTGATCAGTTCACCGTACCAAAACGAAATGAGGTGGCGGAAGTCCGTCTGCCGGTCTGGCGACGCAAAGTCGAGAGATTCAACCAGCGGAGAAAAAACGTGAACTCGAACCGCCACTGCCGATCGGGACCGAGACTCTTGCCGCGCAAATCGGACAGTTTCCGACATAAGCGTTGTTGCTATTGTTGCGGTAGATTCGCCCGTAGGTACGGCAACATTTGAATTGAATACCCAAAAACGGCCTCGTCTCACGAGGCGTCGAGCCGAATCGGTTTGAATCCGGATTGGGATCGCTGCTAGCGTCGAAATGCGGTGTACTCATCGTCGCCCAAGCATCGCATATTCCGCCAAACCGATTCAAGGCGAGAACAATCGAGAACCTTCGGGCGGCGAATGGCCGCGCAGAAAGTCGCCGGCTGGCATCTCGCGTTTTCCCGCAGGCTGCAACCGCTTGATCTCGATCACGCGGTCACCCGTCGCCACACAGAAACCTTCACCCGCAAGGATTTCGCCCGGCGAACGATCGCTGCTGTCAGTTTCAGTGATCGATATTTCCTTGATGGCCAAACGGATCGGCGGTTTCTCGGGGTCGACCAAAACATGCGTGAAGGCGACGGGCCAGGGTTGCATTCCCCGGATGTGACAATCGATCTCGCGGGCCGAACGCCCCCAATCGATATCGCCGTCGGCTTTGGACAGTCGCGGGGCCTTGGTGATTCTCGCCGCATCTTGGATCTCGCCGATCGGTGTTGTCTGGTCCCACTGGATCAATCGAGCCACGGCATCCATGGTTGCTGCGACGCCCAACTGCGAGAGCCGTTCTTCCAAATCGCCCGACGTCTCGTCGTCACGAATCGGGGTGGAGGACGTTGCGATGATCGGGCCGCCATCGAGCCGCGGAGTCATGTGAATGACCGACACTCCCGTTTCAGCGTCGCCGTTTAGGAGCGACCACTGGACCGGCGCGGCGCCGCGATATGCCGGCAAAAGGGATCCGTGCAGATTGATGCCGCCGATGGTTGCGGTTGCAAGTGCATCGGGTTTCAGGATGTGCCCGTAATCGCAAACGACCAACAACCACGGTTGCAGGTCGGCGACGCGTGTGATCGCCGCAGGGTCGTTGATAGTGTCTGGATCAAAAACGGGCAGTGAATGTGACTCGGCCCATGATCGTACCGGGGACGGCGGCGGACCCTTGCGGCTTTTGACGGGCGGCATCGGCTTGGTGACCACCAACGCGATTTCGTGCCCCGCCAAGCGCAGTGCTTCGAAGGCGGGCACGGCAAAGGGTCCCGTCCCCATCAATACAAGACGTTTAGATTCAGTCACAGTTTCTGATTCGACCTAAGGAATGAGCAGAAAACAAGTGTCGGACCCCTTTTGTGCGAAGCACCCGAAGGGCCGGTTCCCGGCAAAAGGGGTCCGACACTTGTTTCTAGGATGGCCCTACGTGTATTTTTCGTACCATTCCGAAAGCCTCGCAATCAATTCTTCATCGGGCGGAATGCCACCGGATTGTTGCTTGGAACGAAAATCGGTTTCTAGTTCTGCGATGCCATCGTCAAGATCACGTCGCGACTCTTCGCTCATGCGATCAAAAAACATCACGCCGTCTAGGTGATCGTTTTCATGCTGCAGAATCCGAGCCAAGAAGCCGTCGACATTCCGCTCGATCGGATTGCCCTGTAGATCAAACGCACTGACCCGAATCGACTTCGGCCGTTTCACTTGCCCGTACAATCCCGGCAGACTCAAGCATCCTTCCTGAGACGTCTCGTTCCCCTTGGGACGTTGCAATTCAGGGTTAATCATCACCAGCTCTTCGCCCTCGCCTCGTTCACCCGAGGGGTTGGCAACAAACAATCGAATGGGAAGATCGACTTGATTGGCCGCCAATCCGACACCATTGGTTTGGTACATCAAATCCAACATTTGGTCGACAATGTCTCGCAACTGCTGGTCGACGCGACGGATCGGTTTGCTGCGAACCCGAAGCGTCGGATGCGGGTACGGGATGATGCTCAGTTGCATGGCGAATCGGGCGAAATTGGTTGCGTTACTATATTAATGGCAGTGTTGCGACGGATTCCCCTTAGGATGATCGATCAAGGCCCGCTTGGGTAGACGCGGCAAAACGGGTCACCAGTCTGGCCCGACCGGTTCTAGACATACACGCCGGTTTGCACGACCATTTGGCGGTGAAAGTCACTCGCCTTTTCCATTGAAAACCAGATGCTCAACGAACTCGCCCATCGTCTTTTTTCTGATTCTCTCGCTCACGCCGATGACATCAAGTGCCGGGTTGCTTCGATCGGCGGCGGTCACGTTCTGGATGCCGGTGTCGAAACCCCCGGTTCGATCGCCGCCGGAATCGTGCTGGCGCGATTGTGCTTGGGGGACCGAGCGAGCGTCTCGTTGCATCCGGCCGATGCGAATCGATACGCGGTTTCCAATTCGGTGTACGTTCGCACCGATGACCCGCTGCGAGCGTGTTTGGGAGCACAGTATGCGGGTTGGCCCGTGCAAACGGATGACTACTTCGCAATGGGGAGCGGACCGATGCGGATGTTCCGCGGCCGCGAAGCAACCCTAAAGGAACTGAGTCTTTCTGAAACCGGCGATCGAGTCGTCGGTGTCGTCGAATCGGACAAGCTGCCGACCGAATCGGCGATCGCGATGATCGCCGGGCAGTGTGGCGTCGACGCGGCTCAGGTGCATTTAGCGGTGGCGCCTAGCACTTCGATCGCGGGCTCGATTCAAGTCGTCGCGCGCAGCGTCGAAACGGCCATGCACAAATTGCACGAATTGAAGTTCGACGTCACGTCAATCGTCTCGGCCACCGGCTTGGCTCCGCTTCCTCCGCCCGCAAAGCCGGGCGACACCGTTGGCGGGATCGGCCGAACCAACGACGCGATGCTTTACGGCGCCGAAGTAGTGTTGTGGGTTGATACCGATGATGACGCGATCGCAGCAGTCGCAGACAAAGTGCCTAGCCAATCGTCGAAAGATCACGGCCGACCCTTTGCCGAGATTTTCAAAGGTTACGAATACGACTTCTACAAAGTCGACCCAATGTTGTTCAGCCCCGCCGTCGTCACGATTCACAACCTACGTTCTGGTCGCACTTGGTCGCACGGCGAGATTCAATCGGATGTACTTCGGCGGTCGTTTCTGGCATGAGCAACGACGACCGACTGTTGTTCTTGGGCGGCGGCGAAGGCTGGCACGCTGATCAAATTCGAAACGCCGCGCATTCGCGAGGGTGCGAGTTGTCGTTGGGGACGTACCCGACGCTGGCTGCTTCGATCGATTCGGGCGGCCGTTCGATGATGCGCTGCGACGCGGGTGCGTTGACCGACTTCGATGCGATTCTGACTCGGACGATGCCGACGGGGACATTGGAAACGATCACGTTTCGGTTGTCGACGCTGCACGCGTTGGCCGCGTCACACCCGTCCGTCGCAATCGTCAACCCGCCGCGAGCTTTGGAGATTGCGATCGACAAGTTCGCCACACTCGCGCATGTCGCCTCGTTGGGTTATCCGGTGCCAGCTACGCGCGTGGTTCAATCGCGGCGGGAAGCGATGGAAGCGTTTGACGCACTTGGCCGCGATTGTGTCGTCAAGCCAATTTTTGGCGGGGAAGGGCGGGGCGTCATGCGGATCCAGGATCGAGAATTGGCGTGGTACTCGTTCGCAACGCTCGAGTCGCTGGGCGCGGTCGCCTACGTTCAAGAATTCGTCGCGCCGGGTGGCCGCGATACACGGTGCTTGGTGATCGGAGACGAAGTGTTTGGGTTCCGACGAACCAATAGCATCGATTTTCGGACCAACGTCGCTGGTGGTGGAACGTGCGAAACGATCACATTGTCGCGTGATTTGATTGATTTGGCGATCAACGTTTGCCGCTCGATTGGACTCGAGTTCGCATCGGTTGATTTGCTCGACCGAGTGGATGGCCCGCCGTGTGTCGTCGAAGTCAATGGAATCCCAGGTTGGAAGGGTGCTCAACAAGTGACCGACGTGAATATCGCCGATCGCGTGGTCGGCCTGCTGTGCCGCGAATCCGCCCGACGTCGCGAGGCGGCGTGATGGCCAGCCAACCCAGCGACGGGAACGTCGCAGCCCGGCTTCGAATCGTCGCATCATTGATGCCGGGCGCGATTGCGATCGCCCAGCCCAACGGACCGCCGCAACCCGATGGTCAAAGGTCTTACGCACTGACAACGTTTGGCGACCTGGACCAATCGAGCGAATCGATCGCGCGCGGTTTGATCGCTTGGGGAATTCGCCCAGGCATGCGTGTCGCGATGCTGGTCCCGTTCGGTGCTCAATTCATCGAACTGACGTTTGCTCTGTTGAAGGCCGGCGTCGTTGTCGTCTTGGTCGACCCCGGAATGGGTCGCAAGCACCTGGTCCGTTGCTTAGAAGAAGCGAAACCCGACGGCTTCATCGGCATCCCCAAGGCACAAGCGATTCGGACGGTACTGCGACGCAAGTTCCCCGATGCAAAATGGAACGTGACCGTTGGACGAAGATATTTGTGGGGCGGCAAAACGCTCGGACAAATCAAATCGATGGGCAGTTCCGTCGCCGATTCGACACAGCTTCCAAAAGTCGAACGCGCCGATCAAGCGGCTGTGATCTTCACCACCGGCAGCACCGGGCCGCCCAAGGGAGTCCTTTACACGCACAACACCTTCCATTCGCAAATCGACCGAATTCGCCAGCGCTACGACATCCATCGTGGTTCGCGCGACTTGGCCTGCTTTCCCCTGTTCGGCTTGTTCGACGCCGTGATGGGAGTGACCACGATCATCCCTGACATGGATCCGACCCGGCCCGCGGACGTCGATCCCCAGCGGCTGGTCGAAGCCGCCAACCAATGGGAAGTCGACCAAGCATTCGGTTCGCCAGCCCTTTGGAATACCGTCGTTCGCTGGGCGGATGCCAACCGGATCGAGCGCCCGTTTCCAACGCTACGCCGCGTCCTGTCCGCAGGCGCGCCGGTGCCTGCTGCAACGCTCGAAAAACTGCGTCGGTTGATCGATCCAGACGCCAACATCGTCACACCCTACGGTGCGACCGAAGCGCTTCCCATCGCATCGATCGAATCACGTGAGATCATTGCCGAGACGGGCCCAGCGAGTGCGAAAGGGAAGGGCGTATGCGTGGGAACGCGGTTCGAAGGCGTTACTTGGCGCGTTATCGAAATCGACGACGGTCCGATCGCGGACATTTGGCAAACGAAAGAGTTGCCGCGGGGCAAGATTGGCGAATTGATGGTTGCCGGCCCGATGGTGACGACCCAGTATGTCGTCCGAGCGGATCAAAACGCGATGCACAAAGTCGCCGACGGCGAGCGCATTTGGCATCGCATGGGCGACGTCGGCTATTTGGACGACCGCGATCGCTTTTGGTTTTGTGGACGCAAGGCTCACCGCGTCACAATGGGAAAACGTACACTTTTCACGATCCAGTGTGAAGCGATTTTCAACGCCCACCCATCGGTTTACCGATCCGCGTTGGTCGGTCGCGGCGTGCGACCGAATCAAACGCCCGTGATGATGGTGGAACTCCACGCCGAATCCAAGCCAATCAATGCACCAGAGAAATCGTCCTTAGAAGCCGAACTCCGCGAATTGGCCTCCCGCAACCCGCTAACGCGCCGAATCGACGAAATCATCATCCGTGATGAACCTCTGCCGGTGGACATTCGCCACAACAGTAAGATCTTCCGTGAACGATTGGCGGAAGAACTTTCTACGATTCGTTAATCGTTGCCGCCGACGCCTGCCCCTGCAGGACTTTGGACGGAATGTTCGTCAACTGAAACGCATTCCTCAAAACGACTTTTCCCAACACCTCGATTGATCCGGCGAAATCAAAAGTATCGCCAATGACTTCTTTCAAAGTGATTGTGATTTTTAGATCGTCGCCCGGTCTCGCGAATCCTCTGTATCGAGCGTTTTTGATTTTGACGAGCACGCCCAGTGCGTACTCGTTAAAAAACGGATCATGTGTGTTGTAGTCCTGCATCGGGTTGTACTTTGCCGCGATCAGGATTCCGGCAGACTGGGTCGTCATTTCTTGCATCATCGCACCCGGCAGTATGGGTGCGCCGGGAAAATGTCCTGTGATGAAAAATGCGTCTGCGTCCACCGACGCACGGGTGACGATCTCCGTCGGGGCGATGGATTCAATTGCCTTTACCAGCAGATAGGGACTGCGATGGTGCAGATAGTCTTCGACGCGATCAAATTGATGCTGGTGGTAGGTCATGGTTTCTGAATTGCGAGGGTGGATTTTTAAGGATCGTAGCAGCACGTCAATCTTTTGATGCTTCGGGCCTTAGCGGCTAGTTAATGTAGAGCCGCTTGATCCGACTTTGCGGTACACGAGTCAGAAAAGCGACGGCACGCGAGATGCACTGCAGCGGCCAAAACACAACAAAACTGGCATCGGCCAACCAGATATGGCGTTTGCATCTTTGGGCGATCGGGGGACCGAATCGGTCGTAGATCCTGCGAACCAATCGATGAAACCGGGGGAACCCAGCCTCCATCGCGAACTCCAAAAACTTCAGTTGTTGCATCTGTTCGTTGACGAGGACGCGGTCGCCAGTTCGTGGCACCGATCGGACTAACACCGCATGCCCGTGGGCGGCTGCACTGCAAACATAGCAGTTCGGAGACGTTGGCAGTTTCGCGTATTCGTCGAACATGATGTCGATCGCCAACTTCCAACTGAAAAACCAAGCGACGAACCAAGCCCAGGGAACACAGAACCGAACGATCGGATGAATACCCGACACCGCCCCTTGGCGGAACATTCGCTTCGCCGCACGCACAAACGTAACCAAGCAAAGCACCGGAGCCGACGCAGCAACGCAAAAACCGGCAACGCTGACAAGATAGACTTCTTGACTGATTTGCAACCAACGTACGATCGCGATCAAGACAGCCACCGCTGCGGTCAAAATCAGGAGGTGACGGATCGTAAATCGCCCCATGCGACTGACGACGATCCCCAGTCCGTAAATGATCGCCGCTTGTACGGGAAGCACCACGACAGCGAACACAAACGTAAACAGCCCGGACATGACAGTCGTGATGACTAAAAACTGCAATGCAATCACGACACCGACGTAAACTCCAAAGCGAACATACACGGATTCACTGAGAGCGGGACGAAAAACGTAAGCGGACAACGCAACCATGCAGAGTCCGACAAACGGTAAGAATGGCCCGAACCCGGGCCACGTCATCAGCATCGCCGCGTAGTCGCCCCATTCACCCGATTGCCAGACAGTTCCGACGACCGCTGGGCCATCAAAGGACAACAGGATAGCGAACAACGGGTAGATCACGCCCGTCAAAAAGAACTTCACGCGAAGCTGGACCGACGGAGCCGAAGTAGAGGAAGACGCAGGAGTTTCGATTTCATCCATCAGGGGCGCACATTGAACTTGGGGTCACGACTGCGGATCAGCTCGCTTTCGTAAGCGCGTCGAACTGTGACGCGACGAGCCGGTGAATCCGACGGAAAGATGTGCATCTCAACCGTCACGTCATCGCCGTCTTCGCCCGCCAAGTATTGGGCTAGCGAAACTCGATCGCTGCCGCCGACGTGTTCGGTCAATCGAGCAGCTAGGTTCGACGCTTCGCCGACGTATAGGTACCCCCGTTCGCTTCGAAACAGGTACACGCCCGGTCCCGTCGATACACCGCCGGCCTCTAACTGCTGTTTCAAATCGGACAGCGAGACGGTTTCGATGGTCCGGCCCCAATCAGCGACTTGCAGTACCAATTCGGGCTTCAGCGCGCGTTTCTTGCGAAGAGACAATACCGATTTGCGCACATCGTCGGCGTCGATACCCGGACGAATCAGCACCGCTTCGGACTGCAATTCGGATCGCAGGGCGGGATCGGCCAACACCGTATCGCTGCTGACCCGGTGCCGGTCGGTCACCACGCGAACGGCGATTTCGGC
This sequence comes from Rubripirellula tenax, assembly GCF_007860125.1. Taxonomy (NCBI): domain Bacteria; kingdom Pseudomonadati; phylum Planctomycetota; class Planctomycetia; order Pirellulales; family Pirellulaceae; genus Rubripirellula; species Rubripirellula tenax. The sequence continues at coordinate 210,104 of NZ_SJPW01000006.1, read as the reverse complement.
GACTGGCGCGACGTCATCCGGCGCCGGCGGACTTCGATGCGTCGCGGAAACATCCAGTTTTCCGGCCTTGCGAAACTTCAGCATCGCCAGCATCACATCGCGCTGCTCGTCATCGGTCAGTGTGTGTCCGACTCGCCGCGCGATCACCTCAAGGAATGTCGTCCTCAGCCGATCTCGCACCAGGATCTCGTCGGTGCTGAAACCATCCCCCGCTTCGGTGACTGCCGCGATGATATCATCAGGTGAAAACGCGGAATCAACCGCCCATGCTGGACAAACCAGGAAAACGGCACACACAGTAATGATCCAGCGAAACATTGATGATCCCTTGGTTTGCAATCTTGGCCGGGATGGCAGTCTTCGCGATTCACGTGACGGTCGCTACATTTCTATCATCCCGCTTCCGGCGGCACGAAATCGATTCCTTCGTTTCGCCCCTGTTTTCACTATCCAGTTTAGCCGACGCCACTGACATGCGCATCGTCCTTTGTTACCCGGTCAACGATAAACACATCGCCCAGATCCAAGCCGCCGCGCCCGATGCAGAAATCGTCAATGCGGGCCAAGAACGAGTCGACGAACTTCTGCCAACGGCAGAAGTTTTCATCGGCCATGCGAAGGTGCCCGTGGATTGGGATCGCGTGTTGGAGGCCGGACGATTGCGGTGGATCCAGTCCTCGGCCGCGGGGCTCGACCATTGCTTGGTACCCGGCGTGATCGAATCAGACATCGTTGTCAGCAGCGCATCGGGCCTGTTTGCGCCACAAGTGGCAGAGCAAACGTTTGCGCTGCTGCTGGGCTTGTTGCGACAGCTGCCACTCTTTTTTCGCGCCGAATCCAAACGGGAGTTCGTTCGTCTGCCCACAGATGATTTACGAGGAAAAACCGTGGGCATTGTCGGAATGGGTGGAAATGGCCGAATGCTGGTGAAAATGTTGGCGCCATGGGACGTCCGAATGATTGCCACGGACTACTACCCGGTCGACGCTCCCAAAGAAGTAGAACACTTGTGGCCCGCCGACAAATTGGATCTGTTGCTTTCAGAAAGCGATATCGTCATTTTGACGTTGCCGTTGTTTGCAGAAACGCTAGGGCTTTTCGATCGGGCGCGAATCGCCAAGATGCGGCCGGGCAGCTATTTGATCAATGTTGCCCGCGGATCGATCGTGGTGGAATCCGCGCTGGTGGAAGCGCTCGCTTCGGGGCACTTGGCCGGCGCCGGACTGGACGTGACCGAAGTCGAACCGTTGGCCGAAACCAGTCTTTTGTGGGATGACGCCAAGGTGATCATCACGCCGCACGTCGGCGCACAATCATCCCGACGCGTGGATGATTCGACGGATTTGGCGTGCATCAACTTGCGCCGTTATCTGTCGGGGCAAGAACCGTACAACCGAGTTGACAAGAAGCTAGGATTTCCGCATCCGTCGGTTGTCTACCGCGGGAACCTGCAATGACGCTACCGCCGATCAGCAGCAGTAACCGTATTGGCGATTCAAGATGCGATGCGGTTCTGGCCAGCCAAGACCGATGCACCGGACCAGTCCGACTGCCGATCTCGCGAGCGAGTGACTTCGTCGACCAATTCAATCGCACCTACCAAAGCGTCGGCTTGAAACTGACCGCGAACAAAGCGACGGCGAATTGGCAACATCCGTCGCCATGAAAAAATCCTCGGCAACCCGAAGGCTGCCGAGGATTTTTCGTTTTTTAACTTCTTTTGGATCGCAGTTGAACGCTGTCAGCAACTCATTCGAGCGTCAGTTGCAACCGAAAAAGAATTAGAAGCCACAACCACAGCTGGGTTCTGCACCGCAAGCTGGTTCAGCCGAGCATCCGCAAGGAGCTGCAATTTCGCAACCACAAGCTGGCTCGATCGAGCAACCGCTGTCACAGCAGCTGTTGCCACGGCTGAACAAGCGCGACAGAAGACCCTTCACTTTGCTGCCACACGCTGGGCGTGCATCGCAGCAAGGATCAACCATTTCACAACCGCAGACTGGTGCTGCGATTTCACAGCCGCAAGCCGGCTCGAACGAGCAACCGCTATCGCAGCAGCTGTTGTTACGGCTGAACAGCTTCTTCAACAAACCCATCTTGGGGCCGCAACCGGAATCACAGCAAGGTTCGACGACTTCGCAGCCGCAAACTGGAGCAGCGATTTCACAACCGCAAGCGGGTTCAACGTCGCAGCAGCTGTCACAGCTGTTGCCACAAAGTTTATCAAACAGGCCAAACGCGCTAGCGTTGACCGAGCTACAAGCGACCAAAGCGACCGCAAGCAAAGCAGGTACGAAAACACGACGCATCGTGATATCTCCATGGAGTTAGTTTTAGGGAAGGTTCCGCAAGGCTTCGCCGGTAGCGTGTTGACCGAGGGTCAAAAGGCCGTCACTCAAACAAGATCCAGACGTGGACGAAGGATCGTATTCGGTAAAGACTGTGACTCGGTAACCTCGTGGTGGCTCGCCTTGAACGCCTTCGCTTTATTTCAAAGGTGTTCAAGGTTAGCTATCGTCGAGTCTTGCCCAAGAACTGCGTGCAACCGGATTGAAATCGAACAAGACCCAAGTTTTGACTCTCGGTCGCAACGCGTCGCCCGCCTATGCCGGTTGATTTGAATGCGACAGGGGGCTCGCTGGAGGGACTAGCTTTCCGACACGTGATAAGATGATGAAATGAAGGCCAACCCGTATCAACCGCCGACGAACATCGAATCATCGCCGGTCGACAATCCGAACACGAATCCCAACGTTCTAACGTCGCTAAGCGACCTCGTTGGAGACGACACAATCGACATTGCCGGTACTGCGGATTATTCCGACCTCGGGCATTTTTTGAAAATCGACGGTGACTTGGGGTACACATTTCCAGCGGTGATGATCGGATGCTTGGCGCTGTTCATGTTGGTGACGATCGGATTCGGTGGTCGCGAATGGATTCCGATCGGCGTATTCGCGTCATTGCTATTGGTGACTGTGCTGGCCGTTTCGACTCGCGGCTATCGTCGATCACTGTTTCTTAATAGCCACCCCGATTGGAACACTCCACTTACCGCTCAATTTCACAAGGACGGACTCACAATCCTAGAGGAGCACGTGAGGACCAGATACCGATGGGCATCCATTTTGGATTTCTTATCGGGTACCAATCTATTGGTCGTCAGGGTGGCGACGCCGGCTCAACGTGTGATTCTGATCAATCCATCGATGATGACTCACCTCGATGGCTGGAACCGCATGGTTGCCTTAGCCAAGCGATGGCAAGCCATGCACTTGAAGCCCGGTTCCCCTGACCCCTGGATCAAAGCACGCGCTTCGCTACGAAATCGCGAACGACCTCGCGAAGTGACGCCGCCGCCCGATTCGATACCGTTTGCCGGTCCATTGACAAACCACGACATGCGCCGCGGTGGATCCAACGTATCGCTCAACCGCCGTCCCTGGCGCACACATCTTGTACGATGCTCGATTCTGGTCTCCGTTGCCGCAATCTTTTTCGAATTGGTTCGATTTGTGTTTCCGGCGTCGGGCGTCGCCGAAGTCATCCTTTTCGGCTACGCGGTCGCGGGCGCAATCTGGTTCATATCACTAAGACACAAGCAGCAGAAAGAACCCCAATTGTTGCATTTCTTTGCCGGCTACGTTTCCGACGAGGGCATCGTCACCGACTTTGGCAACTTTCACGAATCGTTTCAATGGCCCGCAATCGTGATCTTTGATCAGAGCGACCAGCATGTCACACTGCGCCGAAGCGGCACAAATAAATTCATTCACCTGAAGTCCGACATGTTCACCGATCACGGCGAATGGCAGGCGACCATCGAAAAGGTTGTCAAAGCGTGTCAGCGGGCATCGGTCATCAGACGGTGATTTTCAGAATCAGCAACCAATACGACTGTTCCGTCGATCACGTTGATTCCATGGGGTCGTTTCAGTTCACATGAATGTGGCGCCGCATTTCCTCCCATCACGGTTTCGATCGTTTGCTTGCTAAGGTCAATGCGTCGAACCGCGTTGTTTTCGGTGTCCGCAACCAGCAATCGACCGCGACGATCGATTGCTAATCCTTTCGGGCCGCTGAAGGTCGCTTGAAGCGGATCACCGCGATCGCCGCTGTACCCTTTCTTTCCAGTTCCGGCGACTCGATGGATCGTTCCTGCCCGACGATCGATCCGCCAAACACTGTTGCCTTCGCGCATTGCGATCCAAATCGACGACTTATCGACCGCCAAGGAGCGCGGACCGAACAACGAACAGCCTTGCGCCGGCGATCCGTCAGGCGGGAGTTCCTTTTTTCCGTTTCCTGCGACGGTGGTCACTGCCATCGTTGACAAGTCGATGCGTCGGATTCGATGGTTGGCAGTATCCGCGACCAACAATCCGCCCTCGCCATCGAGCGCGACGCTATGGGGTTGATTGAATCGAACCTCATTGCCCGAAGAATCTTCACCGGCGAAGCCAGCCGTCCCGTCGCCCGCAACCGTGATGACGATCCCCGTCACCCCATCAATTCGGCGAATGACGTGATTGCGAGTATCGGCGATAAACAGGTTTCCTGCGTCGTCACATCGGACTTCATGAGGCCAGTTGAAGGTGGCTTTGAGGGCGGGGCCACCATCACCCGAATAGCCAACCATTCCGTTTCCAGCAACACGTTCAATCGAGTCACCGCCCAACAAGCCTCGGTACACACAGTGGTCATCGATCGTGGTGATCCAGAATCGATCCTCGACAACTTCTACCCCGAACGGAGTTCCTAGCTTCGCTTGGCTACGAAGCTTGGGCATCGTCGCGTCGGGATGGGGCGAACCTGAATTTGGCGGCTCTCCGGTACCGGCAAAGGACTGGGGCGACGCCGGTGGCGCGGCGTCCACCGTGTCGAGCGATAAGACACACGCACACAACGACCAGATCAAAAGAAAACGCATCAATTCAAAACTCCGACGAAACCGAGGAGCGTGAATTATGCAGTCACTCGGTCGCGTTTGGAATATGCGTGCATGACTTCGGGACTGGCCAACAGCACATCGACAACGTCGGCAGCCCACTGGATGCCGCGACCCCGCTGAAAAATCTCGATGACCCTTTCTAGCGGCATGCCGCTGCGATAGGGCCGATCGCTTGTCATGGCATCGAAGGCATCGGCGACCGCAAGGACTTGAGCATCGCGAGGGATCTGGCATCCGAGCAGCCCATCGGGATATCCAGTGCCGTCCCATGATTCGTGGTGATGCCGGACGGCGGGCAAGATTTTTCGAAACGGCCGAATGCCGCTGAGGATATCGAAACCGATGACCGGATGCTGTTTGATTTGTTCGAACTCGTCGTCGGTCAATTGTCCTGGCTTGCACAGCACCGAGTCCTTCACACCGATCTTTCCGATATCGTGCAAGATACCGGCCATGTGGATGCGGCCGATGCTTTCGTCGTCAAATCCCAATCCGCGGGCAAGCTCGACGGACAGGTCGGCCACCCGAGTACTGTGACCGGACGTATAATTGTCTTTCGCATCCAACGCCGAAGCGAGCGAACCGATCATTCCTTCGAACATCTGCTGCATGGCTTGGAATTGGCGCTGGTTCACTAGGTGGACGCCCAACAAAATCGAAGTCGACTTCATCAAGTCGGCCTCGACACTGCCGAACTCGGGGTCGCACGACCGACGGATGGCGATCATTTGGCCAAGCACTTGGCGTTGGCGGCGAATCGTAACCACGATCACGCGATGCGTCAGATCTGCACCGAACTCGCCGCCGTCATCGTCTTGATGGCTGATCGCAACAACATCGGCATCGGAAACATGATTGTCGACAAAGACGCTTGGCGACGCTTCTCGTTTCGTTTCGGTAACCACGGACGCGAACGCAGCGATGCGTTCGGTCGATACTTCGTTGCCGGCTGAATAGTGCTGAGGCTTGATTCCGAACTCGTCGTCTTCGAACAGTTGGATGACCAAAGTGCCGGCCGAGATACAGGACACCAATCCCGATAGAAGCGATTGGCACAGCTGCGACGGGTCGTCCTCCAGCTTCAACTGTTCGCTGAGCTGATGGATCAAACTGAGCTCTTCAAACTTGACAGACAGCGCTTCGGTCAGCCGATCGAGTTCGTCATTGACGTCGGGGGCATTCTCGATCGACCGATCCATCGCCGTTCCGCTCGATCCAATTCCGCCCATGATCGGAAAACTCGCCGCCGAAGCCATGTTGAACGGCAATGCGGAGTTACCTTCGTTTGGCATGGATCGATCGAGGGTGAATGATTGGGAAAGGACAGAATGCAAGGTCGTACCACGTGACAGCCATGGTCGGTAAAAGCGTAGGCCGAAAAAGACCACCACGGCGGAACCGAAACGACAGTCACCCAGATCCGTGTGTGTTAAACGAGACGAAAAATTCGGTTTTCGCGACTGTGCAGGTTATTCACGCCGATGCGAGAGCAGCCCGGGACAAGTGCCGTCTCCCGACAATGCGGATGTCCCCTTATGATGGACTCGCGGTCACGTCGCACCACCGACAAGTGCCATTTCCCCTTCCTTTCCGCCTCGAACAGAAGCCAACAGCACCATGACTGACTACCGAACCGAACGCGATTCCATGGGCGAAGTTCGTGTTCCCGCAAACGCGTTTTACGGAGCTCAAACGCAAAGGGCGGTTGAGAACTTTCCGATTAGCGGATGGCGGCTGCCACCGGCGATGATTTCGGCAATGGGATGGGTCAAATACGCCTGTGGTGTAGCCAATCGAGATCTCGGAAAACTAACAGGAACGGGCAAGAACCCGATGCTGGATGGTCAGGTCAGCGCGATGTTGCAAGCGGCGATGGAAATCGCCGAAGGCGGGCTAGCCGATCAATTCCCGATTGACGTTTTTCAAACGGGAAGCGGAACCAGCAGCAACATGAATGTCAATGAAGTGATCAGCAATCGGGCGATCGAGATCGCAGGCGGAGATCGGTTGGCGGCCGAAAAACCGATTCACCCCAACGATCACGTCAACATGGGACAGAGCACCAACGATACGTTTCCTACCGCAATTCACGTTGCCACCGCCGTTCAAATCGAAACGCAGTTGCTGCCCGCATTGCGCCGAATGCACGTGGTGCTCGCCGACAAGGCCAAACAGTGGGATAAGATCATCAAGATCGGACGCACTCACTTGATGGACGCCACGCCGCTGCGTCTTGGCCAAGAATTCGGCGGATTTGCGAGACAGATCGAGTTGTCGATCGCTCGCGCCGAATCGGCTCGCGATGCAGTGCTGGAATTGCCGGTCGGTGGCACCGCCGTCGGCAGCGGCATCAACACTCACCCAGAATTCGGCTCCAGAGTCGCTGCGGTGCTGGCCGAAAAAACGGGGATCGCTTTTGTGGAAGCAGCCAACCATTTCGAGGCCAATGCCCAACGCGATGCACTCGTTCACTCGCATGGCGAACTGAAATGCATCGCTCAGACACTCTTCAACGTTGCCAACAATATTCGATGGCTCGGCAGCGGACCTCGTTGCGGATTCTTCGAAGTCATTCTGCCCGATCGCCAACCGGGCAGCTCGATCATGCCGGGCAAAGTGAACCCCGTGATGTGCGAATCGATGATGCAGCTGACCGCACGCGTGATGGGCAATGACACGACGATGACGGTCAGCGGCGCGAGCGGCGGAAATTTCCAACTCAATATCATGATGCCAGTGATGGCAGATACAGTCTTGGAATCGGTCCACCTGCTTTCGCAAGGTGTCGTCGCGTTCGTCGAATTTTGCTTGGATGATTTGCAAGCCAACGAAGAGGCTTGCGATGCATCGGTGGAACAAAGCTTGGCAATGTGCACCAGCCTGAACGCCTTGATTGGCTATGACCAAGCCGCCAAACTTGCCAAAGAAGCATTCTCAACCGGTCAAACGATTCGCGAACTTTGTCGCGAGAAAGGCATCCTGCCCGAGGATACCCTCACGGAAGCGTTGGATCCTTGGAAAATGACAGAGCCTCAGGTTTGATCGCGCTCGTCTAATCGACCGGCGAGCCCGTAAAAGCGATCGCCGATCATTTTCATATGGAACGGAATCCATTTCGACGCCGTGTAAACACCGTGGCCAAATAGCTTGCGGTTTCCCTTATCCGAATCATCGGGATAGTCCATCAATAGCGTTACGCCGTCGAGCGAACAGCGTCGCCCCCGACGCAATCGATTGACCAAGTCACGGCCAGCGCCGTCGGATTCAAACATTTTCCGCAATCGACGATTGCGGCGCAAATCGCCGATCCCGTCCGCTACCGCCGGGAAGTCGGTACCCGCGATACCGATTTGTTGGACATAGTCACCCGCGGCCGCACTGCGAAGATCTTCGACCGACGTGGGAAACTCGGCTCGTGCCGGAACGGACGGATCGAGCGAACGATGTTGGACAACGTGCATCAGATTCGCGATTGCGGAAACGTTCCAACGGTATCTCAGTGGCGTGCCAAAGTTCACGACGTCGATCTTGGGCATTCGTCCGACTTCACATTCGCAAAACCGATCAAGTTCTCCGGGCGACAGCCGCAGATTTCGACAGAAGGCTTTCCGCGTATCCGCGTTCGTCGCGATCAAGTGGGACAACATCGCGACGACATTTCCACCGTGCGAGTGTGCCATGATCAAAACGCGTTCGCATCCACCTTCGCTGATCAACCGGCTGAACAACGCCATGACTGCGTTGGCTCGGCCGAGCGTATGATTTTCGCCAGACCAATGAAGCCGGTCGACTCGAACGTGGCGGCCGCCGGGAAGCTGGACTCGCGCGAGCATTTGATCGGCATAGTCTTGCGTGAAGTTACCGACTTCACCCGCTAACTGATCAAAACCCCGCTTGATCTGCACCATCCATTGATCGGCCAAGCCGGGCGAGAAACTCGCCAACCGACGCAGCGTCCCCAACGAGTCGTTGCCCGCAAATGTCCCATGGACCAGAACGATATCGGTGACGCCCGATGAGTCAAACGCTCGGCGACAAGCGTCAACTTGAGATTCATCGTCAACGAACGCGTTGATGTCACGGCGAGACACGAATTCGTGTCGTCCCAACGCCTCGGCTTCATCCAAGGTGTGGCAAAGAAACGGAGGAAGGCATACAGGCGTTGGCACGTTCATCGCCGAATGGATCAACCGACCATTTGAATCCCGTCAAGAAGCGCCTTGGCGGCGTCGCTCTTGTTCAGCACATAGTAGTGAATGCCGGGAACACCGTTTTCGATCAAGTTGATCGTTTGCTGACGTGCATGTTCGACGCCGATTTCAAATTGCGATTGTGGGTCATCCGTCGCATTCATCGCTTTTTCGAGATCGTAGGGAATTCCGGCTTTGCACATCGAAGCGATCCGTTGGGCCTGCTTGAAATTCGTTACGGGCAGGATGCCGGGCACGATCGGCACGTTGATACCGGCAGCCACACATCGGTCACGGAAACGAAAATAGTCGATGTTGTCGTAAAACAATTGAGTGACGACGATGTCGGCGCCGGCATCAACCTTGCGCTTCAAATTTTCCAAATCGGTTTTCGCATCGGGCGCCTCTTGGTGGACTTCGGGGTACCCCGCAACCGCGATACCGAGATTCGAGAACTTGCCTTGAATCACTTCGACCAATTCGTTGGCGTAATTCAAACCACCTTCAACGGCGACGAACTTGTCGGTTCCCTTGGGCGGATCACCGCGAAGCGCAACGATGTAGTCCACACCTTGGGCGACGGCTTCGGCAAGATAGGATTCCAGTTCGGCCACCGTCGAACCGACGCACGTCAGGTGAGACGCGACCGGCAAATTCGTGATCTCACGCACTCTTTGGAGCACTGACAATGTCGTTCCGCGCGTCGAACCACCGGCGCCGTACGTGCATGTGAAATAGCTTGGCTTGAACTCGCACAATTGACGCACATTGTCGCAAAGCACTTCCATGCCTTCTTCGGTCTTGGGCGGAAACAGTTCAAACGAAATCGCGGGTCGCGATTCGTTGTAGTGTGAAAGAAGGCTCATCAGATTTCCTAAAGAAATAACAGTTTATTCGTCGGATGGACGGCTCATTGCCCAACTGAAGCCTGCAAACGAAGCCGCCTTTGGTTACTTGACCGCATTCGAGGCGAAGAAAAAATCCCCGCGGACAGTACCATTCCACGCTCGACCGGCAATCCCGGCAAAATCGAGTGCTAGTTTCATCGAAAAGCTCTTGTGTGAAACACTCAATTTTCCGTACCAGAGAACAAACCCAATTGTAGTCGTCTGCTGGCGAATTTGTCAGTATGTCCGCTCATTCGGCCAAACCACCCCACTGCTCGCAAAGCGACGGAGAGCCCAAATATGTCAGCCGAAACTCGATCTTGGTCCGAACGATTGACCAGCACCTCGGCCAGCGATCAGGCATCCGCTTTGCAAGAAATGGCAGAACAAACCGAGCTGAGGGGCTATACCGCGGCCGTCGTTCGGCTTGCCGGATGCCGTGACGACGAAGTTCGCCGATGGGCGGCCGAACTGTTGGAAGTCGCCATCGCACCAGTCGCGTCGGATGTCGAGGAACTGGCCGATTTATTGGCGGGCGGCGAAGAAGGCGAAGTGTGTTACTGGGCCGCCACCATGCTTGGCCGGCTCGGCCCCGATGTCGCACCAAAAACTCGCGTTGCCGTCGACGCGCTCGAAATTTGCCTCGGCGACTCGCTGTATTTGCCGGCACGAGAACGCGCTGCTTGGGCACTCAGCCAAATCGGTCCTTCGGCTGCTTCGGCCGCAATCACGCTGCGTCGAACCGCCGAAGACGCGCCGCCCCGGTTGCAACGACTGGTTGCCGAAGCCCTTGAAATGATCGGCGAGGCAGCGTGACGGGCATCTTCGGCAGCATGCGTCGGCGACGACGAAGCCGAATCAGCAGCGTTTCCATCGACGTCCCCCTGGTGCGTTGGTTGGGCCCCATTGCGACGGTCGTCACAATCGTCGTCTTGGCTGGCTTTTTGATGTCAGGGCGCATCAACCTATCGTCCCTGGACGGGATCGGATCAAGCGATGCATTGGCCGCCGATTCGAAAGTTGACTTGACGCCGGTCGGCTTTGGCGACAATGGCAAATCGAACGAAACCATTCGCGTGGCAACGATCGCGCTGGAAGGATTCGCGGACGCCACGTTGGTGGCACCAGAACAAATTCGGTTGCTGGCCCGCATCTTGGCGCAATTCGATGTTGTTGCGGTTCAAGGTATCGATGGCGGCGACGCCACGCCGATTCGCGATGCGGTCGAAAAGATGACCGCGTCGGGCGGCGACTACGGCGTCAATATCAGCAAGCCAGTCGGACGGCGCGGACAATTCCAATCCTACGCGTTTGTTTGGGACAAGTCCCGAATCGCCGCGGTACCCGATTCAATCGGTGTGGTGAATGACGAAGCAGATCGAATGCTGTTTGAACCGATGTACGGATCGTTCGAAACACGCATCGGATTTACCGATGGTCGACGACCACTTCGCTTCACATTGATCAACGCACGCGCGATACCACCATCGCGAGACCGACCTTCGGGCGAATTGGCTGTACTAGACGATGTCTTCGTCAGCGTTCGCAACTTCACCTACGAAACCCAGGGTGATGAAGACTGCATCATGGTGGGCGATCTGGGCGTCGGCCCGGGACGACTTGGCGAACTGGGGATGATTCCCGGTGTCGAGTCGATCGTTAATCGCGAGGGGCTTCGCCAACATATCTTGCTGGACCCAAAGTTCACCGCCGAATTCACTGGCCGCTCGGGAACCTTTGACTTTGCCGCCCAGTTCGGGGTGTCTCCGGAAGCAGCGATGCTGGTAACACGCCAAATGCCGATGTGGATCGAATTGGCCGCGGACGAAGCGCCAAGGTAGGACGTTTGGACTGGCTAAGCTCGCGAAACAAACATTCCTGTTCGCGTGTCAATCTTCAACCGCTCGCCTTCTTTGATGTGCTCGGGCACTTGAACGACCAGCCCGGTTTCCATGGTGGCGGGCTTGCTTCGCGAGGTGGCCGAGTTGCCTTTGACGCTAGGGTCACACTGGGTGATCGTCATCTCGACGGTCGGCGGCAGATCCAGCCCGACACATTCGTCGTTATAGATCAGCGCCCGGATGCCCTCTAAACCCTCGGGCATGTACTGCATTTCCTCTTCGACTTCCTCGAGCGGCAATTCGTAGTCTTGAAAGTCTTCCTTGTCCATCAAATGAAGATGCGTCGCGTCGCTATACGTGACCTGAACGTCACGCCGCGAAAAGTCTGCCTCGTCCAAGTTGTCCGTACCCTTCAAAACGATATCGACCTTGTTCTTGGTCAAAACGTTGCGGGCACGAAACTTGTACAAGGTCGCTGCACCGCGCGCCGACGGCGATTGGACGTTGATGCCTTGGATGATCACGGGATTGCCGTCGTGGACGACAACCGTTCCGGTCTTGATATCTTTTGCGAGCATCGCTTGGGTTCCGACACAGGAAAGTCGAGGACGAATAAGTATGTGGCACTGCACCGAATGGTGGGGCAGATTCTCTATCGCCAAAGCCAATCGCGGAAGCCCTCGACCACTAATTCCTGGTTGCCGAATCCTTGCCACATCAGGACTCCGGCAAGCAACACGGCAACCGCCAACATGCCCAACCCTCGACGCGGCGTCGCAACGACATCCTGCTTGACCTCGAAGCGAAGATTCCCAAGCAACATTTGCCAAAATCGGGGATCACCGATGGGCTCGAATGTCATCACGCGGGTGTAATCCATGCCGCGTTGTCCATCGACGCGAACGTGGATTCCCAACTTTGGCAATCGAATTTGCAATGCTCGGTCATCGCCGACTGAGCTGTCATCGATTCGTTTGCAAGCACGGGCCAGGGCGGGGTAGACGTCCTCGGGCGAGCGTCCAAAGACGACCAACTTTGGCCGACTTGTTAGCGTTATCAACGCGACGACCAGCAAATAGAACGCGATCAGGGCTAACCAAACGACTGGCCCGAACAGCGTCGCCGCCGTCGACGGGAAAAACAACTCGGCGGGGCCAACCGCCAACAGTCCAGAAATTCCGACCGCCAGCGCTGCGATGTCGCGTGCGCCCGTCGTCACCAACGCCCGACCCGACAATCGAATGAAGCTGAAAATCATCAAGTACCCAATCAAGGGAACCAATGCGAGCAGGATCGCGAACGGGTCGATGAAAAAAAACACGGCGTCCCGTTAATTCAAAAATTCACGTTCAACGAACTTCGTGTCGTGTAAGCCTGCGACGAACTCGGGATGCTTCAGGACTTTGTCATGAAATGCCGCTGTCGTGCTGATTCCTTCGACCTGCAATTCGGCCAACGCCCGACGCATCGTGGCGATCGCTTCGGCGCGCGTCGGACAGTGTACGATCAGTTTGCCGATCATCGAATCGTAATGCGGCGGAACTGTATAGCCCGTGTAAACGTGCGAATCGAAACGGACACCTAAACCGCCGGGCGCGAAAAAGCCGGTGATCTTGCCTGGGTTGGGTTGAAAATTCTTGTCGGGGTTCTCGGCATTGATCCGGCATTCGAGCGCGTGCCCGCGAACCGACAAATCTTTCTGCTTGAACGACAGCGGCAAACCCGCCGCAACCCGAATCTGCTCTTTGATCAAATCGACGCCGGTGATCATTTCCGATACCGGGTGTTCCACTTGGATCCGCGCGTTGACTTCGATGAAGTAGAAATTGTCGTCTTGGTCAACAATGAATTCGACGGTGCCGGCATTGGTGTATTCGGCCCCGCGAATCATTCGCACCGCTGCTTCGCAAATTTCTTTGCGGCGTTTGGGCGGAAGATTCGGACTAGGCGCTTCTTCGATTAATTTTTGGTGACGGCGCTGCACGCTGCAATCACGTTCGAACAAGTGGCAAACATTGCCGTGCGAATCGGCGATGACTTGCACTTCGATGTGCCTTGGCCGACCGACATAACGTTCCAAATAAACACCACCGTTTCCGAACGCTGCTTGCGCTTCGGTGCGGGCTTGGTCCAGCGCCTTCATCAACGAATGTTCCGTCTCGGCAACCCGCATGCCTTTGCCGCCGCCGCCTGCGGTTGCTTTGATCAGCACGGGAAAACCGATCTTTTTTGCGATCTCGAGAGCCTGCGAGTCGTCGTCGATCAACCCGTCGCTGCCGGGGACCACGGGCACCTTGCTGGCGATCGCCATCGAGCGCGCGGTGTTCTTATCACCCAGTTTTTCCATCGCGGTCGGACTGGGGCCGATGAATTCGAACCCACTGGACCGGCAAACTTCGTTGAAGTGCGCGTTCTCGGCCAAGAAGCCGTATCCCGGGTGAATCGCGTCGGCACCCGACACTTCCGCCGCGGCGATGATCTGATCGATCTTCAGATAGCTGTCGCTGCTTCGCGGCCCGCCGACGCAATAGGCTTCGTCCGCCAGACGAACGTGCATCGACTCGGCGTCGGCCTGGCTGTAAACAGCAACGGAACCGATGCCCATCTCGCGACAGGCTCGGATGATGCGCAAAGCGATCTCGCCACGGTTGGCGATCAAAATTTTATTGAACACGGGATTCTCAGCTTTCGCGGCCACCGATTAGGCGTCCGGCTTCACGCGGAACATCGGCTTGCCAAAATCGACGGGCTCTTGATCGCTTGCCAAGACCGCCACAATCGTTCCGCTGCATTCGGCGGGAATCTCATTGAAGACCTTCATGGCTTCGACGATACAAACCACCGTATCAGGCCCGACATGATCACCGACCTTCACGAACGAAGGCGATTCCGGAGTCGCTTTGCTGTAAAAGGTGCCGACCATCGGCGCGTTGATCGTGAACGTGCCGGCATCCTCGGGTGGTGATCCGCCCGCGGCCGCCGCGGGAGCAGATGCCGCGTACGCAGGGGCCGCGACCGGAGGTGGTGAATAGACGTTCTTTGCACCACGGCCGAGCTTGATTTTCTCGTCACCTTGCTGCAGATCGACTTCCGACAAGTCGTGTTCTTCCATCAATTGAATGATCTGGCGGATACGTTCGACGTCGAACACATCCTTTGGCTTTCCGCCTTTGCTCATGCTGGACTCGCGGTCGGGTAGATTCGTATTGATGGGAAATATCCCTTCTCTAGGATCGGGACGTTTGTTTGCTGCCAAAGTTTTACAACAACCAGACAGAATCTTCGAGTCCCTTTGGCAAGTCACTCAGTACCTCGCATCCGGAATCCGTCACAAGGATGTCATCTTCGATACGAACGCCAAATTCACCCGCAAAATACACCCCCGGCTCAACCGTGATGATCATGCCGGCGGCAAGTGTTTCAGTGCTACTGGCCGACATTCGCGGAGATTCGTGGATTTGCAGCCCCGTCCCGTGCCCCAGACCATGTTTGAAAGCGTCAACCATGCCATGCCGTGCCAGCACCCCCCGGGCGACGGCATCGACGGCGCTGGCCTTGACGCCTGGCCCGATCGTGCCGATCGCGGCCAACTGAGCCTCCAAGACCGCTTCGTAGGCGCGTCGGTAACGATCGCTGGCGCCCGGCCGGTGCAAGGTCCGCGTCAAGTCGCTGGCGTAGCCTTCATACTTTGCTCCCCAATCGATCAACAAAGTCGGCTCGCCGCCCATCGTTCGGTCGCCCAGTTTTAGATCCGACGGTCGATAGTGTGGCAGGGCACCGGCCGGACCGGCCGCAACGATCGGCGCAAACGAGCAACCCTCGGCACCGAGCGATCGCATTTTGGCTTCCAATTCGTGAGCCACCGACCGCTCGGTCATCGCGTCGGTCAACATCGGCCGTACCGAGGCGAACGCGCGCTGAGCGATCTCGACCGCGCGACGCGTGATCGCGATCTCGTTGGCATCCTTGATCATCCGCAACTCTTCGACGACGCCCGTCGTCTCGGACCACTGGACGCTGTCGCATGCTTGACGGAGTTTGCCGAATCCAGCAAGCGTCCAATGATGGGCTTCGATGGCAACACGTCGCTGCGGTGAAGCGGCCAGGACTTCGACCGTCAATTCGACCAGCGTCTGGTCGGGCGGCCGAATCGCCGTGGCCAACTTCGGACACTGTTGGGCCAATTGAGTTTCGTATCGACCGTCCGACAAAACCGTTGTCCCCGCCGACGTGATCAACAACGACGAACTGTCGCCGGTAAACCCGCTGAGATAACGAACGTTGGTTTCGTCGGTAACCAAGAACGCATCGACTTCTAGCGAAGCGAGTTGTTGAGCCAATCGATCCAAACGGGCTTCAGATGACATGAGTGGAACGGCCAAAGATTGAGGAATTGATGATTAAGAAACTTTCCGCTGCAGCTTGATGCTCTCGATGCCGTGGTACGTCAACAGCAACGCGTTCGTTGCCGCGTACCGTTCGAACACCGCTTCCCAAAACCCGTGCTCGCCCGGCCAAGGAAACGCGAAAAACAAATCGAAATCTGCGATGTCGGTATCCAATTCGTCGTAACCGCTAGGGCAATCGGTGTCGATGTGAGAAATGTCTTCGACAAAGTCCAGCAATTCATCGGCGCCTTCGGGGATAAAGCTTCCGGCAGCGAACTGGACATCAATGTCGTGATCCTCCGCCAAGTCGTGCGCTTGGTCGATCAACGCGGGTTCGACTTCAATCCCACACGATTCCCAACCGCGCAGGCCCGCCAACATCGCGACAACACCGAATCCGCTTCCCCATTCGCAAAACCGTTGGCCACACGCCAAGTCGGCATCGTCGATCCAGGCCAGCGCGGCGTCGACCAATCGAAAATCACAGACGACAAAGTTCTCGATCGCCGGCCGCTGGCGTCTGGTGAAGTCCGTGATCCGCACGTCCGCATCATCAAGCAACCGCGCGGCCTCACGCGACAAAACGTACTCAAGCACATTTTCCGGAACAGGGATCGGCTGAAGCATCGAAGACTCGGAAGGCGATGGGCGACAAGAACTGGGTCAGTAATTAAGCACAAACGGACCTTCGTGAACACGGATCGAACGGACGGAGAAGGGAATTAGGAATCAATAGGAGGTGCAGGGCAGGGTGCCGAGCTGCTTTTCAGTTCGATCCCCGCCCGCGGGGTCACAAGGGCTGCCCGAATCGTTGATTGTTGGCCCAACTCAGACTCAACCATCGTGTTTTTTCACCTTGATCCCGTCGGATGCCAGTTTGTATAGGTAGGCAAGTCGAGAACTACTGTCAGCTACCGAATGCGGGGAAAACGATGCAACTGTCACAAATCGCCGCAATCGTAGGTGGTCGCCTTGTCACCAAAAGTGGCGTCGGAGACACCGTCTGCACCGGTGCCAATCCGCCCGATCAAGCCCAACCGGGCCAGATCACCATGCTGGACGACCCCAAAAAAGCCGCCGCGATCGCGCCGCGGATCGAATCGTCCGGAGTTCTTGCGGTGGTGACGTCATCCGAGACTGAAGCAATTTCGTGCGCCCAAATCGTCGTCGCCGATCCTCACGAAGCCTTCGCGAAAATCGTTGCCCACTTTCGACCCGCGATCGACGACACTCCACTCGCCGACGGGGTCGATCCCACTGCGACCATTCACCCCACGGCGACCGTACACCCCGGTGTGACGATTGGCGCCGACGTCGTCATTGGTCCTCGTACGCGAGTCCGACCGGGCGTTGTCATCATGCCGCGATGCAAGATCGGCGCCGATTGTGTGATCCATCCCAATGTGACGCTCTACGAGTACACGGAACTTGCCGATCGAGTCATCATCCACGCCGGGACCGTCATCGGTGCGCACGGATTCGGCTATCGCCAACAAAACGGCCGCCACGTTCCGACGGCCCAATTGGGTTACGTCGCTATTGAATCCGACGTCGAAATCGGTGCGGGTGCTACGATCGACCGGGGCACGTACGGTGCGACGCGAATCGGCGAGGGCACGAAGATCGATAATCAAGTAATGATCGCTCACAACTGTCAAATCGGACGCCACAACTTGTTGTGCAGCCAAGTCGGAATCGCCGGCAGTTCGCGAACCGGCGACTATGTCATCCTTGCCGGTCAAGTCGGACTGAAAGATCACGTCACGCTGGGTGATCACGCGATCGTCGGTGCCCAGGCCGGTGTCATGGACGACTGTGTCGGCAACCAAGTCTACCTTGGGTCACCCGCCACTCCCCAACGCGAACAGATGCAAATCATGGCCGTCGAACGCAAATTGCCCGAGATGCGTCGTGAGGTCAAACAGCTTCGCCGCGATCTTGATCAATTGACATCGCGGATCGCGGAATCAAGCTCATCCGATTCGGCCGACTCGAAGACTTTCCCCGACCATCCGGACCGCAGTGCGGCATGATCGATCGACTCGGTTACCGGCCGGCACGTTCGCAAACGCTCCTGGCCCATCACCATGCCAAACACGACTTGCCGCCGATTGGCTTGGTTGCCGGATGGGGCAACTTTCCGGTTGAAGTTGCGCAAGAACTTGTTCGCAGCGGCCATTCGGTGTCTTGCATCGCGATCAAGGGTCACGCCAGCAGCTCGCTGGAATCCATTTGCGACCATGTCCTTTGGTCCGGCGTGGGAAAAATCGGCAAGCACTTGCGATATTTTCGACGTAACGGAGTCCGACATGTCACTATGGCGGGCAAGCTGTTCAAAGCAGACCTACTTTACAGCGGTTCGATCTGGCTACAACATTTTCCGGACCTGACTTGCATCCGCACATTCGGACCGGTTCTATTCGGACGCCGCCGAGATGCTCGCGACGATAGCTTGCTATTGGCCGTCACTGATACCTACACGCGCAGCGGCATTGAGATTTGCGCCGCTACCGATTTTGCTCCGGAGCTGCTTGTGAATTGCGGACTATTAGCGGGCGTTGCTCCTTCGGCGACGCTACAAAACGACATCGATGCGGGCTGGGCCGTCGCCAAACAGATGGGCGGCATGGACATCGGGCAAACGATCACAATCAAAGACGGCACAATCATCGCCGTCGAAGCGATCGAAGGAACCGACGCCTGCATCCAAAGGACCGGCGAACTCTGCAAACGCGGCGGATGGACCATGGTGAAGGTCAGCAAACCAAACCAAGACATGCGGTTCGATGTTCCCACGATTGGCCCGCAGACGATCGAGAAAGTTCGTGCCGCGGGCGGAAAGGCGATCGTAGTCGAAGCGGACAAGACGATCGTTGTCGAACGCGAGAAAACGTTTGCCGATGCGAAAGCGGCTGGCATAACCCTAATCGCAATCGAAGACGAACAATTGCACCGGAGCATGCACACCGCAGCGCGGCGTGTGGCATGAACGGCCTCGCTTCCAAGAACGCACCCGAAATCGGCGGCTATCCCGTCGGGACGGTTGCCCACACGCGGGCGCCGGCAAAATTGAATCTGTTTTTGGAATTGAAAGCGCGTCGCGACGATGGCTTTCATGAGATCGATACGGTGATGGTTCCGATCGACTGGTGCGACGAACTGCGAATCCGCCGCAGCACCGAGCCGGGCATACGCTTAACGATCGATTGGTTGCCGTCGCGGAAAGTCGTCGCCCAACGACTGGGCATCGACGATGACCCCAAACGGTCGAATGATCTGCTTTCAATACCGGTCGGCGAATCAAATCTGGTGTCCCGAGCGCTATCCCGATTCATCGCGGAATTCAACATCGTCGGTGGTTTCGATTGTGAACTTCGGAAAAGCGTTCCGGCGGGCGCGGGCATGGGCGGTGCCAGCAGCGACGCAGCCTCGGCGATCGCTTGTGCAGCAAAGCTATGCGGTATCGATTCGCGTCATCCAAAATTGATGGACATCGCAGCATCGATTGGCAGCGATGTACCGTTCTTCTTGGGGCTTGGTATCAATCCGATGTCAGCGATTCGCGCAACCGGTCGCGGCGAATGCTTATCACCCGTCAATCTGGCCGAGCCGCTGCATGTCGTCGTCATCTATCCGAGCGTCAGCCTATCAACCGGCAAAGTTTACGCAGCTTCGCAAGTGCCGGACGAACCGATTGACGGCAGCGAAATCGTGCGTTCGCTTGAAAGAGGCGATCTTAGGGCGATTACCCGACGGATGATCAACCGATTGTCAGAACCGGCGAGAATACTTGCACCACAAATTGACGAAATCATAGAATCAGTGTGGCGGACGTCCGGTATAACGTGTCAATTGACAGGTAGCGGTTCAGCGTGTTTTGCGATCGTCCGCTCGCCCGTTCAAGCCAGGCGGCTTGCGAATTTGCTGCAAGCCACGCTCGGCCGAACGTCGTCCGCAGGAAGCGGCGCGGTCATTGTTGGCACTCGCACCACGCAAGTGCCGACGACCATCAGTATCCAATAACAATACGGACTCGCAGACGAGTCGCGAACCCTATCGCGGCAAATCCGCCGGTTAAGGAGGGTCGGAACGTGGAGATCACCGAGATTCGAATCAAGTTGATGGAAGGCTCTGAAGATCGACTTCGGGCATTCTGTTCAATCACTATCGATAACGCCTTCGTCATCCGTGATTTGAAAATCATCGACGGGACCAGCGGACCGTTCGTCGCAATGCCCAGTCGAAAGTTGAGCGGCCATTGCCAACGGTGCCACTACAAGAACCATCTGCGGGCAAGCTACTGCAACCAGTGCGGCACGCATCTGCAATCCGAAAACGCTGACAATTACGACTCGCCGCAAAAGCTGTACGCGGACGTTGCCCACCCGATCAACAGTGAATGTCGCGAACTGATTCAGAATGCCGTCATCACAGAATTTGAATCCGAACTCAGCCGTTGTCAGCAACCGGGTTACCGGTCTCGCTATGACGACGACTTTGACGACGCCGACGTCGACTATCCACAGGCAATCGTCGATTCGCCGAAGACTCGCGCCGAATCCGGACCGCCACGCCCACACTTCATCGACGATCCGCAGAAGTCTCGTGAATCGGCGGGTGTTGAAAAAGACGACAAAGATGCATTCGGGGAAGGCATCTTTTAGAGACGGGTTAACGCGATCATTGCTGCTTGTTCAGGGGCAGCACTTCTTCGGTTGGCTTTTGAATCTCCGGTGCGTTGCCTTGATTTGCGTCCGTCGCTAACGGGATCGGCATCAGCACCATTCGCACCGGCGTGCCACGCTTGGGAATGTTCGCCGTCATGGGCGAGTATTCTAATTCGCTCGCGTCTGCGCTGCTGGCGACCGGCACGTCCATCATCGCCGTACTGAAGTTTGAAACACAGATCATGTCGCCCGAGTCGGCGCGATAGTATTCGTGGTTGTCGGTGGGATCCTTCCAAAAGCCGCTGCCGGCAAACACCCAATCGACATCCATTGTTTTTTCGGTCTCGGCGACCTGGACCCATTGCCGCCCGTCGACGACTTTGAAATTCCCGGCATCGTTCTGGTAGCAAATCCAGACGCGAATTCGTTGTCCGGTCGCCGGTACATACCGGGGCAGAAAGCGAACCGTTGTGCCTGTCTGGGCACCGACTGCCAACAACGCCGCGTGAACTTCCGATGACTTAGCGATCGTGGCAACGATCGATTCGTGTTCTTTAGTACCCGCCGGGCACGCGAACATTTCAAGCGGTCCGTCATTCATGGCGACGTAACCGTCGACGAAAACGCGTTGGTTCTTGGCATCGATCCACAAGTTCCGCTTGCTGATCGGCTTGGCACCCGGTGGCGGCGCGAACGCTTTGGCGGCGATGTCGGACGGCGAAACGTAGTCGTCCGAAACGATGAGCTCCCGCTCTTCCTCCGTCAACGGATCGCCAATCGCCGGCAAAGTTCGCTCCATCGCCGGTTCGACGGACTGATCCGACGAGGGACTGTCGCCACCAGTCGAAGTTTCGCCTTGGGCGACCTCCGTCGCAGATTCGTCTTGAGCGAACAAGGAGCGACCAGAAACGCTGAGGATGCCAAACATCAATACTGCAGTGCCGAAACAGGCGGCGGACTGGACTTTCACGACTCTATCCCTAACGGTGTCAAAACGAAAAGCGAACCCCGATTATCCGCGAAAGCCGGTCCGCCGGATACGCCCTCCAAAACCGGGTGGCATTGCCCAAATTAACAGCTATGGTATCGTCGCATTCCCTGTGTTTTTGCCCTGATGGTATGGACTATGTCGACCGAATCTCCCAAGTCTCTCGGACTTTCTCCTACACCTGGCGATGCCGGGGCGGCCAGAACGAAGCGTTCAAAAACAAAGACACTGACGCCGGCGCTGCGAAATTCGGTGCCAGGATTGTCCAGCTTGAACGGATCGGATGGCGGTTCGCTGGAGCAGTGGGAGTCCCTGCGACAAAAAACAATGCGCCGCGGCGGGCCGGCATCGGCCGAGACGGTTTTCGGCAAAGCAGCTAAATCGGGTTCGGTTTACCGTTGGGGAATCGCAGTTGCTAAGAGCGGCCCATGCGACCCGGTGACCCAGACGATCAGCCGACTGGCGTGCGGCGGGTTGCTGGCGAAAATCAAGAAGTCACCCGAGTTCGACTTGGTCGCCGAGACTCAGACGTTCATCGATTCGATGGAATCGACGAACGTCTTCGATGTGCTGACGGCTACGCAGGTGGTCACTTGGGCAGCAGCACTTCCGGAACTCTGTCGCGAACTGGCACCCGAACTAAGCTGGCGATTGGTAACTTCGCTTCGTCAGTTACATGAAGCGGTGGTCGCTCGTGCCAACGTCACGTCCGCCGCCCACTTGATTTTGGCGGGCGAACTTGGCCTGACTTTGGCGTGGCGACTTGCCGATGTTCCATCATGCCTACTTTTGCGGAAGCCCGCGGTCGCCGCGATGACGGCGTGGTGCGAACAGTCCGAAAATTCCGTCGCGGATGCGGTGGCAGGTGCGGTTCATGCGCGAGCCGTTTTGGCTTCCGTCGTTCGCTGCGAATCATTGATGCAAGTGACCGCGAAACAGAAGTTCAAGAAAGTCCACATTCGCGCCGCCGACGTATTGGCGACCTGGGTCGCCGCCTTGACCGTTCGCAAAGGCGGATCCGTATTCAGTTCGGCGACTCGCAAAGATGCGATGGACGATCTGATCGACGGCGGACTCTTCGATCGTGCGGTCACCTACGACTCCGATACACTGGAACCGGCGATCGCCGCCGTCTTGGGCGAAAGCCAAACGGGCGGACGCTTGGCTTGGGAAGTTTCTTTGCCCGAATCGATGTGGCACGAACCGGACGCCAAACTGGCGGTCATGTTGCCGGAATGGGATGTTCAAAAGAGTCGCGTCTGCTTGGACTATTCCGGCGAAAACGTGGCCATCGAAATTTTCTCTGGACGCACCAAGGTCATCGACGGCCAATGGCAGACGATGATCGAATTGGATGGCGACGAACAACAGCCGACGGGGCCTTGGACCGAGATTTGTGAATACAGCGATGACGATGTCCACTACATCGAGATGGAACAGCCATGGACGGGCGGACTCCTGCTGCAGCGACAAATCATGCTTGTTCGCGAAGACCGCTGCATCTTGGCAGCCGATGCAGTCGTGCCCACCGATCAGGCGATCCGAGAGGCATCGGGCGCACCGTCGTCGCAAGTGATTCGTTACATGTCACGATTGCCGATGGCCGAATCCATTGCCGCAGATCCAGAACCGGAAACACGCGAAGTATTTTTATCCGACGGTCGACGCGCAGCGATGGTACTGCCGATTTCTGCGTGTGAATGGCGAGTCGGACCGACGGCGGCGACCTTGAAATCGTCGGAAGATGGCCACTTGGTCTTCACATCGGAAGGCAAGGGCCGCCTCTACAGCCCACTTTGGATCGATTGCTCTCAGCGTCGCTTCAAACGCAAACGCACTTGGCGTCAACTGACCGTTGTGGATGAACTGCGACTGTGTCGAAATGACGAAGCCGTCGGATATCGCATCCAAGTCGGTTCCGAACAATGGATGGTTTACCGAACACTGGGGCAACCCCGAACGCGAAGCGTGCTGGGTAAGCACTTGATCGCCGACTTCTTCGCTTCGCGATTTGACCTGACATACGGCGATCACGATGCGTTGGTAACCGTCGACGATAGCGAGCCCGGTTCAAGCGAATAACGGTCATCACAAAGAGGTTTATAACGAAATGGATTCGAACGCCGTCGACCGTCTCGCCGAGAATTGGAACACCGTCGCCGGCGAGGTTCGGGACGCAGCGGCCAAGGCGGGCAGAGACGCCGACGACATCACGGTGATCGGCGTGACCAAATACGTCGATGCGTCCGTCACGGCGATGCTTGTCGATGCCGGCTGCAAACACCTGGGCGAGAATCGTCCGCAAGTGCTTTGGCAAAAAGCCGAATCACTCGCGTTCGACGATGACGTACGCTGGCACGTGATCGGTCACCTTCAACGAAACAAGGCTCGCCGCACGCTGCGTCACCGGCCGATCATTCATTCGGTCGACAGTCCGCGATTGCTGGCGACGATCGCCGAGGAATCGGCTGCCGAAGACTTCGTTACCGACGTGCTATTGGAAGTCAACGCCAGCGACGAAGAAGCGAAGACCGGCATGTCACCCGACGAAATCCGTTCGTTGCTCGAAACGATCCCGCAATCCGGCGTTCGCGTCGTCGGTATCATGGCGATGGCCGGATGGGGCACCGATTCAGACGCGGCCCAACGCCAATTCGCGGCGACTCGCCATTTCCGTGACCAGCTTTCGACTCAATTCGGTTTGCCGCTGCCACACTTGTCGATGGGCATGAGTGGCGACTTTGTCGAAGCCATCGCCGAGGGCGCCACCATGGTGCGAATCGGTTCAAGGTTGTACGAAGGCGTCATTAAAATTGGACACTGAACGACTTGAGCGCCAAACTTCGCATCGTGGTCCACGCCACCGCGTCGGCCAGACGAAATCATGTCGGCGGCTGCCACGACGGATCGCTGCGAGTTTCGGTGACTGCCGTTGCCGATAAGGGCAAAGCCAACCAAGCGATCACGAAACTGCTTGCGAAGACGCTGGGCATCACCGCTTCGCAAATCGAACTGACTAGCGGCCATACAAACCGGCGAAAAGTATTCGAGATCCACGACGCACCCGCCAACTTGCAAGACGCGATCGAGCTGCTAAAAAACGGTTGAACACGAAGAAGACAAGAACAACTGCTTCCGGTTCCACTACAGCCTTGTTCCGCCCAAGCATCGCAGTTCGTCGTCGACCCGCAACAAAAGATTCCCTTCCGCATAAGCGGGCGTCGCGCCCACGGGACCACCCAAGTCGACGTCGCCTAGCTTTTTGAATTCGTCGCTGGCATGAATCATCGTCGCCTTACCGTCAAGGCTGACAACCAACATGACGTCGCCAACGATGATCGGCGATGCACCAAAGTTTCCGCCGATCCGTTTAAACCATTTCACTTCCCCCGTTTTTGCCTCGACGCACTGCGCGATGCCGCGGTCGTCGATCATGAATAAGAGTCCGTCTTTGACCACCGGCGTCGGAACGTAAGGTGCGTTGCGTTTGATCCGATACAGTTCTTCCGGCTTACTCTTTCCGTCCGTGGGAATGCGCACGGCAACCAATTGGTTGTTGCCTCCGCCACCGCTGCCGCTGGTTCCAATAGCAATGTCATCGATCACCAGCGGCGTGCTGCACGACCGTTCTTTGAAAACAGGAATCGACCACAACATCCGACCGTCTTTTGGGTCGACCGCAAAGATCCCGCTGCCCGTATCGGTCGCGATGATCTGCTGGACTTGACCGCTGGGCCCGTAAACTGCCGGCACGCCGTAACACGATCGCGTCGCAACCAATGGCGTTTCCCAAATCGATTGTCCGCTGCGACGATCCACTGCGATCACGCGCGACTCGCCCGCGGTTTCGCCGGGCTGCAACTGGTCGGCTTGTTGCGAATTGTGAAGCACGACCATGTCACCAATGATGACGGGCGAAGTACCAAAACCGTGTTGGGACTGCCACGCGCCAAAGTCGCGTGACCAGACTTCGTTGCCGTTGTGGTCGAAACACTTCAACATCGTGTGCGTCGGATCGGACCAAGCAACGAAAACGAATTCGCTATCCGCCGCGGGAGTGCTGGCCGCAAGCGTATTTCGCGCGTGCAGATGGTGAGGTGCTTGATCAAACGACTTCGACCATCGCAACTTACCGGTCCCAAGATCGACCGACTCGACGGCAATTTTCTGTTCACCAGGCT
This sequence comes from Rubripirellula tenax, assembly GCF_007860125.1. Taxonomy (NCBI): domain Bacteria; kingdom Pseudomonadati; phylum Planctomycetota; class Planctomycetia; order Pirellulales; family Pirellulaceae; genus Rubripirellula; species Rubripirellula tenax. The sequence continues at coordinate 184,011 of NZ_SJPW01000006.1, read as the reverse complement.
TCGATACCAACAGGAAAACGTGATCCTCGAAAACGATCGGCGACGAAACATCGCGAGATCCCAATTTACGAGTCCACGTGTAGTCATCGTTCGTCCAAACGGCCGGCAAGGTTCCGTCGGCCACTTGCCCCAGTCCGTCGACGCCATGGAAACGCGCCCAAGGGGCGGCAGCAACCGGTGTTTCTGAAGCGACCGGTGTTTCTGAAGCGACCGGTGAATCGGCGACGCCGACCGACGCGGCGACCGTTGTGGCGACGATCAAAAGGGAGGACGCGAATCGGTTTCTTGTGAAGGATGCCATGCCAGCGAATCTCGAATCAAAGGGTCAGAAAGTTCGTGCGGGTCGTGCCGATTGCACCGATTGAGCAGCGACGGCGGCTTCGGGACCGCTGGCATTGTAATAGGAATGCCGACTTCCCATCGATACATCGTTCGACCACGGCCTAGGTTTTTTCATCCGACAACCAATCCCTCGGTCCGCCCCAAAATTCAACCGGCGCCACGGCGTTTCCTATGTTCACGATTGACACTACCCACGATATCGCCAGCTTGCTCAACGACAAGGACGCCTGGAACCGGTTGTCACGGGGCGTTCCGTTTCGCGAAACTTCGTGGCTTGGGCCATGGTGGGAATCACTGGGCGAAGGCAAAACGGCGCACGTCGTCGTGGCACGTGACGAAGCCGGAAACCTTCGCGGGTTGCTGCCGCTGTACCACGTCGGCGGCGGTGTGCTGTCAATGATCGGCGACGGCGAAGCTTGTACGGACCATGTTTCGGTGCTGGCAAGCGAAGCCGACGCCGTCGAAGTCGCTCGCGCAATGGGGCTGCATTTGGCGAAGGAAGCCGCATCGTCGGATCACGGTTGGGAAGTCCTGGATATTGACGGGGTCCTCGAAGGCGACGAACCAATGGCGGCATTCGCATCGGGATTGAAAGAAGGTGGTGCCACGTTGCACGCGCAAAGCCGGATGAGCGTTTGGTATCGCCCGGCCGACGCGAATTGGGACGACCACTTGAAACGTCACGGCAAGACGCAACGACGCCAAATGCGACGTTGGTCTGAAAAACTGCAAACACTTGAGAAGGTCGTTGCCCAGACGGACGCCCAGGTGGACGAACTGCTGGGATTCGTGATGGACATGCACCAACGCCGTTGGGTTGCGGCTGGTGAATGCGGCAGCTTTGCGAACGAAGACTTCTGCAAATTCATCTTCGGGTCGGCAAAAGACTTTCTAAGCCGCGGACAACTCTACCTGGCCGTCATCAAACACGAAGGCGTCCCGATCGCCGGTGAACTGAAAATGATCGGCAACAATGGAGTGCTTTATAGCTATAGCGCTGGATACGACATCGAATACGCCGACATGGAACCCGGACGATTGATGTGCATCGACGGCATTATGGAACTGTACGCTCGCGGGCTGAAGGGCCTGGACTTCATGCGGGGCGACGAAATGTACAAGTCTCGTTTTGCGACCGAGTCGCATCGTCTGTTCCGCGTCCGAGCCGTTGCACCGACGTTGCTGCCACGGCTGCGCCATGCGGCTTGGTGCACGGGTTTCGAGCTGAAACAGTGGGCCCGACGCCGTAGTGGCCGCCCAGTCATTGTGGTGTTAGATCCGACCGCGATGACTGTGCCAGTGATCGCTGTGACGAATTAGCCCAGTGACAAATCGTGGGCGACGCCTCTAGGATATCCGTTCAGAAACCCAATATCCTTTCGGCACAGTCTTGGAATGCCCCCGATGAGCACCGTCTCAACCGCTCGCGACCTCCACACCGTCCATCTAGGTGACGCCGATCCGCAAAGTTTGCTGGATTTTGCCGACGGATTCATCCGCCGCCACATCGGCCCCTCGGATGCAGAATTGTCGGAAATGCTGTCCAGCCTGGGCTTCAAAACGCTTGATGAAATGACCACGGCAACCGTGCCGGCCGAGATTCGCTTGGACCGCGAACTCGATATCCCAGCGCCACGTGGCGAAGCTGAATTTCTTAACGCACTCAAGTCGATCGCGAGTAAGAACAAGGTTTATCGAAGCTGTATCGGCATGGGCTATACCGGTACCGTTACGCCGCCAGTGATCCTTCGTAACGTTTTGGAAAACCCCGGTTGGTACACCCAATACACCCCTTATCAAGCTGAGATCTCGCAAGGACGATTGGAAGCACTGCTGAACTTCCAAACCATGATCGCCGACTTGACGGGATTGCCCCTCGCCGGCGCCAGCCTGTTGGATGAAGCCACCGCGGCCGCCGAAGCGATGGGCATGTGCGTGGCCATTCACAATCACAAGAAAGTCGGCTTTTACGCGAGCGACCAGTGCCATCCTCAAACGCTTGCACTGTTGGAAACGCGAGCACGCGGGTTGGGTGTCGATTTGAAGATCGGACCGATCGAGGATATCGACTTTGATCATGCTGGTGGTTTATGCGGACTGTTGATTCAGTACCCGACGACCGATGGTCGCATCGTTGACTACCGTGAACTGACGGCCCGCGCTGCTGATCACGGTTGCCTAGTCGTCGCAGCAGCCGACTTGTTGGCGCTGACGATCCTTGAGCCGCCGGGCCAATGGGGTGCCGATGTCTGTGTCGGCAGCGCACAACGGTTCGGCGTGCCGATGGGCTTGGGCGGGCCTCATGCCGCATTCATTTCGACGCACGATAAACACGCTCGTAAGTTGCCCGGTCGCTTGATCGGAGTATCAAAAGACGCCAACGGCAATCGTGCTTTGCGAATGGCCATCCAGACTCGCGAGCAACACATTCGGCGCGACAAGGCGACCAGCAATATCTGCACCGCTCAGGCGCTACTTGCGATCATCAGCTCGTTCTATGGCGTCTACCATGGTCCCGACGGCTTGACACAAATCGCACGCCGGACCCAGGCCTACACGTGCGCCCTTGCCAAAGGCTTGAGCCGACTCGGTCATACGATCATCGGTGACGGACCGATCTTCGACACGATCCGAATCACGCTTGGGAAGGGCCGCACCCATGCAGCACGACAAGTTGCGGACGCGGCCCGCGAACGCCACATCAATTTGCGAGAATACGACGACGGCACGCTGGGTGTGACGCTGGACGAGACCGCCGATCGCGGTTTGGTCGCGGATCTGTTGGCCGCATTCAATTTCGGACACTACACCGGATTCGACGTAGACGCGCTCGTTGCCGAAGCAGCCGACGAAGGCATGATGGACTTCGGATCACTCGCCCGGACGAGCGAGTTCATGACGCACCCGGTCTTTCACAGCCATCGCAGCGAAACGCAAATGTTGCGTTACATCTTCCAATTGATGGGACGCGATCTGTCGCTTGCTCATTCGATGATCGCGCTCGGATCGTGCACAATGAAGCTGAACGCGACCAGCGAAATGATCCCCGTCACATGGCCCGAGTTCGGCGGGATTCACCCGTTCGCGCCCGATACGCAGTGGCGCGGTTACACGCAAATGTTTCGCGAACTTGAACGTTGGCTTTGCGAAGTCACGGGTTTTGCGGCGGTGTCGTTGCAGCCCAATGCCGGCGCGCAAGGGGAATACGCGGGGCTGTTGGTGATCCGCGCGTATCACGAACACGTTGCCGCCAAGGAAGGACGCCAGAACGTTCGCGACATCTGTTTGATCCCCACATCGGCACACGGAACCAACCCGGCTTCGGCAGTGATGGCTGGCATGAAGGTGGTCGCCATCAAATGCGACGAACGAGGCGACATCGATGTCGACGATTTGCGTACGAAAGCAGAATCGCATCGCGACAATCTTTCGGCGCTGATGGTGACGTACCCGTCGACGCACGGCGTTTTCGAAGCCACCATCAAACAAGTGTGCGACATTATCCATGACAACGGCGGTCAAGTTTATATGGACGGCGCCAACATGAACGCACAGGTCGGACTGACCAGTCCCGGCAAGTGCGGCGCCGACGTCTGTCACTTGAATCTGCACAAAACGTTCTGCATTCCCCACGGCGGTGGCGGCCCCGGGATGGGTCCAATCGGTGTCGCGGAGCAGTTGGTACCGTTTCTGCCCGGTCACCCGGTTCAACGCCCCGACACCGCGGGTGAATTCGCGATCGGTCCCGTTTCGGCGGCACCCTATGGAAGCCCCAGCATTTTGACGATCAGCTACGTTTACATTGCAATGATGGGATCGGCCGGATTGAAAAAGGCAACTCAAGTCGCAATTTTGAACGCCAACTACATGGCCCAGCGTTTGTCGAAACACTTCGACGTGCTTTACACCGACGTTGATGGACGCGTTGCCCACGAATTCATCATTGATTGCCGCGACTTTGAAAAATCCGCGAACCTAAAGATCGAAGACATCGCCAAGCGATTGATGGACTACGGTTTCCACGGTCCAACGATGTCATGGCCGGTGCCCGGTACGTTGATGATCGAACCTACCGAGAGTGAATCCAAAGATGAATTGGATCGCTTCTGTGATGCGATGATCGCCATCCGCGGGGAAATCGCCGCCATAGAAAATGGGACCGCCGACCGCGAAGACAACCCGCTGAAACATGCACCGCATACGCTCGGTGTCGTGACGTCGGACGATTGGTCACACGCTTACTCACGCGAGCAAGCGGCGTGGCCCAAAGCGTGGTTACGTGACAACAAATTCTGGCCCACGGTCGGACGAATCGACAATGCCTACGGCGATCGCAACCTGGTGTGCTCGTGCCCACCGATGGAAGACTATACCTAAGCGAAGCGTTCGGCGCCTTCACCAATGCGACGACGACTACTGCAACTTGTCCAGCAATGCGCTGGCGATGCTGAGCACTAAAAAGAAGCCGCACATGTCGGTCACCGTTGTCAGAATCGGGCCGGCGGCGATCGCCGGATCAACCTTGAATCGCTTCAAAACCAACGGTACCAACCCGCCGATGGATACGGCGACCATCGTGTTGAGGCAAAGTGCCAAGCCGACTACGAAACCCAGGTATGCGTTGCCTTTCCAGACGTAGCTGACCAATGCGATCAACAAACCCAGCGCGATGCCGTTGATGATGCCGACGGAAACTTCTTTTAACCAAACTCGCCTCCATTCGGTTTCGCGAACCAATCCCAACGACAACTCTCGCAAACTGACCGCGACGGCTTGGTTGCCACTACACCCGCTCATGTCCGAAATGATCGGCAAGAATACCGCCAACGCAATGACTGACGAAAGCGTGTCTTGGTAAACCGCGATCACACTGGCGGCGACCATGTTCAGAACGATATTCACACTCAGCCACGCCAATCGGCGGCGTGACCGAACCAACAACGGCATCGACCGAATCTCTTCACCGCCGACGATGCCCTGAGTCTTCAAAAAGTCCGAGTCATGTTGCTCGGCACGCGCCTCTTCGACGGACGCCCGGTGAACGACGCCAATCAAGCGATGTTCCTGCGTCACGACGGGAACGCCGAAGAAATGATGACGATCAAAAAGATCGATCAAGTCTTCGATCGACGTCGTATCGAAAACGGACAACGGGTTCGAAATCATGTTCTCAGCCAGCGGTGTGCCCCGCTTCGACAACAACAAGTCTCGCATCCGCAGAACGCCAACCAGCCGATCGTCATCGTCGACAAGATACGCGTACTGGACGTCGTAGTCGCGATACTCGTCGGCGTGATCTCCTAGATCCGAGATGACCTGGGCACCGGTCCATACGACCGGATACTTCAACAACTCGGTCACCATCAACCCGCCAGCTTCGTCGTCCTCGTACTTGGACAACCGCAGACAGTCCGCCGCAGCCTGCGGTTCCATCTCGTTCAGAATCGCCGTCGCGTCTTCCTGCTCCATCTCGCCGATCAAGTCGGCCTTCAGGTTGCTAGGAAGTTCATCAATGATCAATGCGGCCGTTTCGGGCAGCAAGTCTTCCATCAATTCGATTGCCTGGACGTCCGGCAGCAGCGAAACCAGATCCGCCGCGTCCTCGGGGTCAAGAATCGCAAGGACGGCCTGCTTGTTCTCGTCACTCAACCGGTCCAACGCCAGCGACTGGTCGGTCGCTGGCAGCGTATCTAAATACGCCTTCACGATCGCCGCATCACCCGTCTCGATCGATCTTGCGAGCTCTTCCCAGGGTCGTTCGTTGATCTCAGTTTCGGCAGTCGTCATAAAGAGCGTTTCGTCGGTGAGAGGAAGAGAGCTAGCCGTTACCAGATGCGAACGCGATCTTCCGGTTTCAGATACAAGACATCATCGGGCTTGATCCCGAATGCCGCGTACCACGCGTCCATGTTGCGGACGATTCCATTGACCCGATACTCACTGGGACTGTGCGGGTCGGTGATCAACCGTTTCAACAATTCAGGCTCTCGGTACAAACGTCGCCAAACTTGGCCCCAACCAAGAAAGAAACGTTGGTCGCCGGTCAAACCATCGATAAAAGGGGCCGGCTTACCGTCGAGCGAGAGTTGGTAAGCGTGATAGGCGACACTCAAACCACCCAGGTCGCCGATGTTTTCGCCAAGCGTCAATTCGCCGTTTACCGTGTTTCCCTCGATCGGTTCAAATGCATTGTATTGATCGACCAGTCCCGCGGTACGTCGTTCGAATTCTTCGCGATCTGAATCGGTCCACCACTTCCGCAAATTGCCTTTGCCGTCGTATTCGCTTCCCTTATCGTCGAAACCGTGCGACAGCTCGTGTCCAATCACGGCGCCGATACCGCCATAGTTGACGGCATCGTCAGCCGCCAAGTTGAAGAACGGCGGTTGCAAAATAGCCGCCGGAAATACGATCTCGTTCATCGTCGGGTTGTAATACGCGTTGATCGTTTGCGGTGTCATGTGCCACTCGTTTCGATCAATCGGTGCACCAAGCTTGTCCAGTTCTCGGATCGTTTCAAACTCCGATGCCGCAATCAGATTGACGGCCAGTATCGGCGAACTGATTTGCAGACCTGAATAGTCTTTCCACTCATCGGGGTAACCGATTTTGGTCGTGAACATCGACAGTTTTTCGAGAGCCTGTTTCTTAGTTCCTTCGCCCATCCAATCGCGCGTTTCGATCCGAGCGGCGAATGCTATCTTCAAATTTTCGACCAACTCGTTCATGCGGCTCTTGGCTTCGGGTCGAAAGTGCTTTTCGACGTAAAGCTGCCCCACCAACTCACCCAAAACGCTGCCGGTGATGTTGACACCCCGTTTCCACATCGGTTCTTGCTCGGTAACACCGCTGACGTCCGTCTCGTGAAAATCGAAATGCCGTTTCTCGATCGTCGCGCTCAGGTTATCGCCGTACGAATCAACCACTCGCAAACGCAAATAATCCTTCAGGTCGCCCAGCGACGTATCGTCGAACATCTGCCCAAACGATTCCAAGTAACTCGGCTGGCGAACGACAAACTCGCTTGCCTTGTCGATGCCTAGCGACTTCGCATACGCGGACCAATCAAAGGCCCCCAACATCGCCTGAATTTCTTCGCTTGTCTTTTTGTTGTACGTCGCGATGGGATCGCGATTGTCGACTTTGGTCCAGTGATGCGTCGCGATTGCCTTTTCGACGTTAAAAATTGCTTCTGCATTCTTCGAATTGTCGACAGGATCGAGGAAGCTGAGCATGTCGGCGATGTAAGCCTTTAGCTTTTCGCGCAGTTCGACATAGCGTTCCTCGTCTTCCAGGTAATAATCGCGGTCGGGAAGCGTCAGCCCCGTTTGCGTGACATAGACCGTGTACGCATCACTGTCGCGTGCATCCACATCGACATAGGGAGCGAACGGACCGTAGATCCCCATTCGGTTCAGTTGGCCCATCACGGAAGCCAACTCGGCTTTGGTCGTCGCCGCATCGATCAACTTGAGCATCGGTTTGATCGGCCCAACGCCTGCCTGATTGCGTGCGTCGATGTCGAGAACGCTGCGATACAGATCGCCGACCTTTTGCGCCGCCGTCCCAGCCTTGCTCTTCGCTTCGGCGGCTTTTTCGATCAACGTTCGCACTTGTTCACGCGTCTGGTCGTCAAGCACAGTAAAGATTCCGTAGTTCGACTTGTCACCCGGAATCTCGGTGTTGTCGAGCCAAACTTGATTGGCGTACAGGTAAAAGTTCTCGCCCGCAGGCACCGAATCGCTCAGCAGCGACTGGTCGATCCCGGACACTTTTTCGCCTGCGGCAACATCGACCACTGCAACATCGGTCACTGCAACTTTGTTCGCAGGGGATGGTGACGTCGCATCCTGGGCGACGACGGTCGTAGCCACCCAAAGGGCAGTTAGAATATAAATCGATTTCATCTCGGTTCCTTGGGATGTTTCTGAGTCGTTTCGGATGATTGTTCTAGCGCCAATCCTGGCACCAATCTTTTGTATGCACACCGCTGCGAATTCGCCACTGCAGCAGTTCCGCCAGTAATCGCTCTTTGTCGGCCCCGGCCGCCGAGTCGTCCCACATGTTGACCACTTCATCCGGATCCGACACGAGGTCGAATAATTGACCATCGGGTTGATCCAAAAAATGCACCAGCTTGTGGGTTCGATCGCGAACCATGGACATGAACGTCGCACCGGTCAACACCGCGTCGCCGGCTTGTTCACAGTAAACGAACGGTCGACCGGCAAAGTCCGCTGCGGGATCGAATGCCGCCGCTAGCGACTGGGCTTCCCAATCGGCTGGAACTTCGACCCCCGCCCACTGCAAAATCGTCGGCCCGATATCCATTTGTTGAACCAGCGGACCGATGCGACGGCCGGCGCCGAATCGTGACGGGGACCAAACGATCATCGGCACTCGCGTGATTTGATCGTACATCGTCCATTTTTGACTGTGCCCGTGATCCGTCAAGCAGTCGCCGTGATCGCTGGTAAAGATCACGATCGTGTTTTCGAGATAGCCTTTCGATTCGAGTGCCGACATGATCTGGCCGACTTTCTCGTCGATCATTGTGACGTTGGCCAAATAGTAGGCGCGCTGGCGATGGCGTTGGTCGTCCGTCGGATTCAAATCCATGATGATCGAATCGTGATCGACAACTTGGTTGTGTTGACGAAGCTCTTTCAACGCCGCCGGCTGGGAATCGAGCTCGTCACGCGTGACCCCCAACATTGGCAACGCCTTTTCGAGATAAGGTTTTGCGTACCGAGGAATCGGATCGTACGGCGGGTGCGGCCCGGGGAAGCCGATTTGCAAAAACAGCGGCCGCGTCATGGGTTTCGATTCGATCCACCAAGTCGCCATGTCGCCGACAAACATGTCCGGGTGCGTGTCGTCGGGAAGTTCCCAATCGAACGCGCCCAGGCACGACGCGTAGTCCTCCCGCCGGCGGTAAAACTCGCGCTGTTGTTTGACCAACCCACGATAACGCAGTGCCTTGTCCCATTCGTCAAAGAAGTATCGGCCCTCGAGATAGCGGTCCTTGTTCTCGACGACGTAGCGTTCGTGAAATCCAAGTTCCGTTTGGAACGGCCAAGAGTGCATCTTGCCAACGTTGGTACAAAAGTACCCGGCCTCGTTCAGCCGCTCGACCCAGCTACGTCGCCATGCATCGGCGTTCTTCAAGATCCCCGTCGTATGCGGGTAGTAGCCTTTGAACAAACTGGCGCGTGCGGCTGCACAACTGGCGGCGGTCACGTGACACTGGTCGAACGAAACACCCTCGCGAACCAGCCGATCCAGATTCGGCGTTTCGACGTGCGGAAAACCCAATGCGGCAATCGTGTCGTAGCGCTGCTGGTCGGTGATGATGAAGACGATATTGGGTCGATCGTCGTCGCTGGAAACTGGCTTTTGGACAAACATGACCGGCTCGCGGTAACGGAAAAACATTCATCGCCCAAATTACCGGATGAACGAAGTCGGCGTCAGGTGATGGATCCGTTTAAGCGGCACAGATTCGATTGCACCGCGCATGAGGATCCGCGACAATGGGATGTTAGCAAAGCGTCCGTTTCGGCGACGGTTGAACGCAACCCATCGCTCGAAGCTCACGACTGAACTCTCTTCTCAACCTCTTTTCGACGGCGATGAACATGGCAATTCGACTGGTTACAAGCTTGGTGGGCTCGTTGTTCTTCTGCGGAACCCTATTGGCTCAGGTCTCAGATCCGTTTGGTGGTGCTCCGGGCTCGGATCCGTTTGGCGGCGGTGCGGAGGCAGCAAAACCAACTGTCCGAACGACGAAGGTCACCGGCAAGACGACCGAAGGTCTAACAGCCGAACAATCCATCCGAAAGAAACTGTCCTTGGTTGGCGAGGGAGCGTTCGTCGACAAACCGCTTCGAGAAGCGGTCGCCGAACTTTCCCAAGCCTACGACGTCCCCATTTTGGTTGACGTCCGATCACTCGAGGAGATTGGGCTTTCCGCAACTGAACCGGTCAACCTGAGCCTGACGGGGGTTTCGCTACGGAGTTTCTTGACGCTGATGTTGCGCGACCTTGAACTGACCTACATGATCAAAAACGAAATTCTGATCGTGACGACCATCGAGGCGGCCGAGATGGACTTGATCGCTCGGGTGTACCCCATTCCCGACTCGATCATCGGCAACGCCGAACAACTGGTCGAAGCGATTCATGGCGCCGTTGTTCCGGACACTTGGGATCTTCTTGGCGGCCCCAGCACGATCACCGTGGTCGGACAGGTCCTGGTCGTATCGTCCATCGAAGCCGTTCACGAGCAGGTCGTGGATCTGATCCAACAAATCGACGCGGTAACCATCGCACAGAATCCGAATCATCCCAATCTCGAATGAATGCCGTACGGGGCGTGCCTGCACCCAACCGAAAACGGCATTCGATGATGCCGTTGCTTAAAAACGAAAAGGTTAATAGTATCGACAAATACTCGCACGGACTACGGAGCTTCACGAATGGATGGCCACAGCGGTTGGCGATCGGCCAATTCGATCGAATCGGCGGTTGCTGAGACCCCGCGATCACAGAAACGAACAGGATTAACCGTCCTGGAGCTGTTGGTCACGATTGCCATCATTGGCATCCTGGTCGCGATCGTCTTGCCTGCGATCGGTTCGGCTCGCGAGGCAGCCCGGCGAGTCGTTTGCGTCGATCACATGCGAGAAATCGGAATCGCGCTGCACAACCACCATCAAACTCTCGGCAGCCTCCCCGTCGGTTGGCAGTTCGATCAATCGCAACAGTCGGCCTACGGATGGGTCGTGCCGACGCTGCCGTATTTGGGCGAACCGGCGTTGATGGAAACGATCGATGTAACCCTCTCCATCCATCATCCGCGCCACGAAACAGCCAGACGCACGCCGATCGCCACGCTGCTTTGCCCATCTGATTTGACCGAACCTGTCTTCACGCTTTTTAGCGAGGACGAAGACGACGATGATGAAGATGAAAACGACCTGTCCGGCTACCGGACCATTTTGCCGTTTACTGCGATGCCGTTGATCCAACTGCCGACTGCGAACTACGTCGGCGTATTCGGCACGATCGAACCCGACGATGGGATTCCGGCACCGATCGGTGACGGGGCCTTCTTAGAAAACCGCCGCGTTCGGTTTCGGGACTTCGAACGAGGACTGAGCGAGACGCTTGCGGTCGGCGAGCGAACGATGGCGTTCGTTCCTTCGACTTGGTTGGGTGTGGACCTGAATGGCGAGGACGCAGCCGCGCGGTTGGTCGGATCGACACTGGAAGGCATCAACAGCCCCGTGGCGGACGAGTGCGAATTTTCTAGTCGCCATCCCGGCGGCGCAAACTTCCTTTGGGCCGACGGCCACGTCAGCTTCATTACCGAGAACATTGACCTACACGAGTACCACCAATTGGCACGTTTGAGAATGCAATAGCCTGGCATCGATTGTTACGCAACAAATTCAACGACTGAACTTTAAGAAACGCTCCAATGAATCGAATTCAAATCACGAAGTGCGAAGCCGAAGTTATGGATGCCGTTTGGACGCAAGGACGAGTGACGGTGGGCGACGTCGTCGAAGCCATCGATCGCGATCTGGCCTACACGACGGTCATGACGACGATGAAAATTCTGGAAGAAAAAGGCATCGTTCATCGTGGCGAAAAGATCGGCCGCGCGTACACGTACCTGCCATCGGTGACGCGCGAGCAAGTTCAAGTCGGCATGCTGGCCGAATTGACGGACCTGTTGTTCGGCGGATCCGTCCGATCACTGGTACTAAGTCTGATGCAGTCCGACCATGTTTCCAAGGACGATATCGAAGCACTCCGCGAGGCGGCAAAGAAACTGGAATCATCCGAATGAATGAGATGCTGTTGAGCGAAGTCGCCACTGGTTTGATTTTTCAAACGTCGACGATCATCGCGATCACGTTCGGTCTCGATCGATGGATGGCCGATTCTCGCGCGACATGTCGCTTGTGGACTGCGTGCTTTGTCAGCGTTTTGATGCTGACAATCGTCGGGTTGACGCTGCCCCACTTTCGCTTTTTCGGCATGCCCGAAATTGGACGAGACTCATTTTTAGCAGACATTGTGCTTCGCCAACCAACGATCGTTCGCGTGCTTTGCACGATCTGGATGACGGGCTTTGCATGGATGATCTTGCGGCGTGGAATCGCGTTTCTGCGTTTGAATCGATTTTTGAATCGAGATTGCCGGCCCATTACCGAAACGGAACGTGCCGCGCTGCCGATCGAACCGGGGGAGTTCGACGATTCCGTTCGGTTGCTGATTTGCGAATCGACGAACAGTCCGTTTTGTTGGCAGTTCCATCATCCAACGATCGTGATCCCGCATTCGATGCTTTCAGATACCGCGGCGGAACAACGCCACATCTTGCTGCATGAGCGAGAGCATTTGCAAACCAATCATCCGCTGCAACACTTTCTGCAAGGCATCTGCGGTTCGCTCTTTTGGTTTCACCCGTTGATTTGGATGGCCAGTCGGCGGGCAGAGTTGGTTCGCGAATTTTTGTGCGATGAGTACGCCGCCGTTGCGGGTGGCAAGGTTTCATCGTACTTGCGAACGTTGGCCAAAATTGCCGAACGGGGCAACGGATCGCCGACTTGTGTGCTGTCGTTCGGCCGATCGAAAAGTGCGCTCGTTCGGCGGAGCGAACAACTGGTGACGGTGGCGGCACACATGCAACGAAGTCCCGGACATCGTCCCAAATTTGCGATGTTGATCTTGATCACGGGAACCATCGGCATCAGCCAGGTTTGGCTGCCGGTCAACGCGTTGGCGTCATCGCGAAGCAAATGGTCGCCGTGGCCGACGTGGTCAGCCGAAACGCTGCACGACTTCGGTTACCCAGTTCGTGATTTTGAAAAGTTTGACGATGACCACGGATTTCATCATCTCTTTCAAGATGACTGAAACAAGTTCGGCGTTTGTCAGGCCCCGTCAAATCGAACTCGAATCGGCACGCATCATTGGAACAAGATTTCCGATAGTCGCTTTGCAGCGTGCTCGGTCGAGTGGTTCGCGTGAACTGCCGCTGATCCGACTTCGGAAAAACGTCGCCGACCTTCTGGGTCGTGTTTGATCTGCTCGACTAAGCGAATCAAGTCGTCGGCATCTCTGGGCCGAAACGTTTGGCCGCCGCCCGTCGCAGCGATCAGTTCTCCGAACGCGCCGTGGTCGGGCTGAAGCACGGGGACACCCGCGGCCAAGGCCTCCAATACGAACAGCCCCTTGGGGTCTTCGTATTCCGTCGGCACGCACAACAGATCGAGCGATTGCAGAAATGCAACCTTTTCGGTCAGCGAAGGACTGCCGTGATAGATGAAACGCTCCGTCAGCCCGGCTTCGCCGATCCGTGACCCAAGGTCGTCGAAGTATCGCTGGTTGTTGTCGCCCAACCACCCCGCAACTTCCAAGCACAGGTCGTCGTGGGATGGGTGTTTCGCGAGTTCGATAAACGCGTTGACAAGGTGATGCAGCCCTTTCTCTGGCGCGATCCGCGCCATGTAGCCAAGCCGAAATTGACGATCCGTTCGGATCGGCTTCGCCGCCGACTTGAAAGGGCCCACGTCGATCGACAGCGGGGTGACAAAAATCTTTTCGTCGGGAATCTGCAACAACGCACCCATTTTGTCGCCATAGAATCGGCTGTGGACGATGAAGCGATCGACCGACTTGACCAGATGACGGCACAACTTGATCACTTCTTCACGGTATTTCGAAGGCAGATAGTCGAAGAAGATGTCATCGCCTTGCAACAATACGGCTAACCGTGTGTCGGGCATCGACTCGCGAATCGCTGGCAGCGAACCGCCGATCAACAAATTGCTCAACAGCACCGCATCCGGGCGAATCTCGTCGGACAGCCACCGTGTCAGCCGCCGAACCTCGCCCGCTTGTTGACCATCGCGCCCCTTTAACATCGAAATCGTCAGCCGACCCAACATGGCTGCGTCCGTGGTGTGTGTCTTTCGCGTCGCCAGATTCAATAGCGGCGTCCAATCCAGTGTTCGACGGATCGGATCGGGAACCCATCGCAGCCATGGAAACTGCTGCATCAGGTAGATGTGGATCCCACCAAAGAAAACCCGCTTCGACGCTACACTTTCCTCGTCGGTGCGAATCGGCGTGTAGACCGGTTGTAGCAAGCAATCAACGCCGTTGGCGATCATCGCTCGCGCCATCGCGTTGTCGTGCATGCAGCTGCCACAGTACATTCCGGCGGCTCCGGCCGTCAAAAACACCGCTTTCATCGACAGCCCCCGATCACCCGACGGACATCAAGGTGGCAAGCCACCCCCTCGCCCCTTCGTCGCAGATTGCGGACACTTGGCAACCAGTAAAAGAATGCTCGTTGTGACAATTCGGGACCGTTCCTATACTCCGCGTTGATTTTCTCGCTCGCGATTCTACTCTAGCTGCACCGTAAACCGGCCCATGGCCCAAAATCCTACCATCACGAGCGTTTCCGAATCGAAGCCACCCTATTTTTGGGGAATCGACATCGGCGGCACCGGCATCAAGATCGGTTTAGTCGACGATATCGGCCAAACGCTGTCTTTCGAGACTCTACCAACTCGCGAAAGCGAGGGCGCAACCGCCGCGATGCAGCGAGTCGCAGCAGTCGTTAAGGATGTCGAGGAACAACTGGGCGTGTCCGGCCAAGTCCGTCGAATCGGCTTGGGATCCCCCGGGCCGATGGATTTGAAACGCGGTTATCTGGTTGCTCCACCCCAATTGCCGTCTTGGTGGGATTTTCCGATTCGCGACACCGTTTCAAAACTACTTGGTCGCCCAGTCACGTTCCTAAACGATGCGAACGCTGCGGCGTATGGCGAGTTTTGGCTCGGCACCGGCAAAACCGACCGTTCGATGCTGCTACTGACCCTGGGAACCGGCGTCGGCGGCGGCATCATTCTGGAAGACGAGCTGGTCAATGGCGTCAACAGTTTCGGCAGTGAGTGCGGACACATCTTGGTCGACCCATCGCCAACCGCACAGCTTTGTGTTTGGGGCGGCGGCCGAGGACAATTGGAAGCCTACGCTTCGGCCAGCGCCGTCGTACATCGCACCCGCGCAAAGTTGACCGAAGGTCGACAGAGCCTCCTTAGTGGCCACCTTCACGGTCACGACAGCGAACTGACGGCGAAGCGAGTTTACGAAGCCGCCGTTGAAGGCGACGAACTTGCACTCGAAATCATTCATGAAACTGCACGATGGCTTGGAATCGGTATCACGTCGATCGTCCACACGATCGATCCTGGATCGGTCGTTCTTGGCGGCGCGATGAACTTCGGCGGCAAGGACTCGCCGATCGGACAACGATTCTTAAAAGGCATTTCGGACGAGTTCCAACGTCGGACCTTTGAGAATGTCTTTGCCGGAACCACGATCCATTTCGCGTCACTGGGCGCCGATGCGGGCTACCTTGGTGTCGCCGGATACGCCCGTAAAGAAAGCCAAAGCAAGTAAGAGTCAACGAAAGTTCTCCTCGCACAAACACTATGACAACCCACATTCGCAACTTCTGCATCATCGCCCACATCGACCACGGCAAGAGCACGCTGGCGGACCGCTTGCTCGAGCATACTGGCACGGTGATGAACCGGGACAAGAAAGAGCAGATGCTGGACGACCTTGATCTGGAACGCCAACGCGGAATCACGATCAAAGCGCGGGCCGTGAAAATGCGTCTCAAGCGAGGCGGTGTCGAGTACGAACTGAATCTGATCGACACGCCCGGCCACGTCGATTTCCAATACGAAGTTTCGCGTTCGCTGGCGTGTTGCGAAGGCGCACTGTTGCTGGTCGACGCGTTCCAAGGCGTCGAAGCTCAAACCGTCGCCAACGCTTTCGCGGCGATGGAGCACAACCTGTTCATCGTGCCGGTCATCAACAAAATTGACCTGGCGATGGCAAGGCCAGAAGAAGTTGCCGAAGAGATGATGAACTCACTCGGCACCGACCCCGAGGACTGCATCCGCGTCAGCGCCAAAACCGGCATTGGTGTCGACGCATTGATTGACACCATCATCGCAAAAGTTCCACCACCGACGGGCAATCCCAACGCAACACTCCAGGCGATGGTGTTCGATTCCAACTACGATGATTACCGTGGCGCGATCACCTACGTTCGTGTCATGGAAGGCACCGTCAAAAAGGGACAAAAGATCCAGTTCGTCCGCGCCGGCAGCGTTCACGAAGTTGTCGAGATTGGCCAATTCGTGCCTCAACGTCATCCCTGCGATACGTTGTCCGCCGGCCAAGTCGGCTACTTGATTTGCAACATCAAGAGCCTCGGCGACGTTCACATCGGTGACACCGTAACGATCGTGGGCGATAAAGGCGCACCGGCGCTGCCCGGATACGCACGACCCAAGCGGATGGTTTACTGCGGCTTGTTCCCCAGCGACGGACAAGAGTTTTCGGACCTACGAGATGCGCTCGAGCGTTTGGCGGTCAATGACCCGAGTTTCGAATTCGAACCGGAAACCAGCGACGCGCTGGGATTCGGTTTTCGTTGCGGGTTCCTCGGTCTGCTGCACATGGAAATCATCCAGCAGCGGTTGGAGAGCGAATCGAATATCGACCTGGTGCAAACCGCGCCCAACGTGACTTACGAAGTCGTGAACAAACGCGGCGAAACGATCATCATTCACAAGCCACAAGACGTACCCGATCCGGGCGACATCGACGAATTCCGTCAACCGATCGTGCGTTGCAACGTGATCATTCCCGGCGAATTCATCGGCGCGGTGATGAAGTTGTGCCAGGAACGTCGCGGCATTCAAAAAAACCAAGAATACCTCGGCGCCAATCGTGCGATGTTGACTTACGACATCCCGCTGGCAGAAGTCGTCTACGATCTTCACGACAAGATCAAAAGCTGTACCCGCGGCTACGGAACACTGGACTACGAAATGGTCGGCTATGAAGCCGCCGACCTTTGCCGGATGGACATCATGGTCAACGGCGTCCGCGTCGATGCGCTCAGCATCGTGTGCAACAAAGCCGACGCCGATCGACGGGGCAGGGCAGTGGTGAAAAAACTGAAAGCCGAAATCGAACGTCACATGTTCGAAGTCGCCGTCCAAGCCGCCATCGGCAGCCGCGTCATAGCTCGCGAAACCGTATCGGCGATGCGGAAGAACGTGACCGCCAAATGTTACGGCGGTGACATCAGCCGAAAACGCAAACTCTTGCAAAAGCAAAAAGAAGGCAAGAAGCGAATGAAAGCCGTCGGCAACGTCGAAATCAGTCAAAAGGCCTTCATGGCCGTACTGAGCGACGGCGAATAGCAATCTTCAAATCGGTGTCATGCAACCTACGTGAGTCTCGCACCTAGCCGCTCGTGGCTCGTCGATTCGGATATCGCCGACTTTGATTCAAATGACTGACAAAGTAAACTGATGGTTCGGCGATACACTCTTGATGGGGGTCACCGGAATTGAACGCACACAACCTAAATGATATTCGGTTTGGGTCACTGGCCTTTATTGCGAACCATCCGTCGTCGGTGGATAAACAACAAAAGCGACGATGTCGCTAACAGCAGGCAAGTTCCAGGCTCTGGAACTGCCGCCGCGGACACGATTGCGAGTGGTTGATTCGTTGTGTCGCTTAGAATCGTTGCAAATTCAGGAACCGGAGTGGGGGAGCTTTCTGGGCCGTCCAAAATAAGTGCGTTTAGATCGATGGAAAGCTGCAAGTCACCCTGAAAGCTCGCCAACGTCGAGACGCTAACTGTCGCAATACGGTCATTCACGCCAATGACGGTATTAACCCCCGTCAAGTCGAAGTCGCTCAGGTTAACTGTTTGGGTAGCAGCGGAAGTTTGGAACGTCGCTGCAAAGAAGTCATTGTTCGACGAAAAAACGTATCCGGAGGCCGGAACTGCAGGGACTACCGATTCGACCTGGAAGTCACTGAGCACCACGCCAGTGCTGCCCGTGATCAAGACGTCGATGTTGTAGGAAGACAAACTGGTCATCGAAGGAACGATCACATCAAAAGTGAATGACTGCCCAGGCTGATAAGTCGCAGGGGCGTCAATGATTCGAACGCCTGCCGCCAAACTGCTTGCGGGTAGCGACAAACTCACAAATAGCGTGAACACAGTTGCTATAAAACATTTCATTTCTATTTGTCTCTGGTTGTAGGTTTCTCTAACTAAGTGAACGTGTAGCTAAGTCATAGGCAAGGACATCCAGTGTGTCCGAGTGCTGCTTATCATCGTCTTCTTCACCCATCCACTGAATTACGCTAGCGTAATCAATCGTCTCGGCCATGGCGCTGTCCGCTAAGCTTCCCGCCAGATTTCTGCCTGCTTCTGCCACCGACACTGTCGACAGCGACCGACTCAGTTGATTGATGATCTGTAACGCATCGAGCGCACTGACGAGTCCGTCGCCACTGACATCCAGATGACGGTGGGGTTCTGAATCAGCTTGCCCGGCAGCCTCCCCCATTGCGGACGAGTTGTTTACTGCGATTCGGTTAATAACCAACAATGCGTCAAGTGCCGTGACTTCACCATCAATGCTGGTGTCAAATCTGGCCAGTGTGTCCACGGGTGCGACGCCGGGCGTCGCTGGAACGATTTTGTTATTCAGTGCTCTCGCGATCAGCACTCGATCCCGAACCGTGATTCGGCCATCGCGATCCAAATCAATATTCTCATTCCAACGGTCCGAACCAGGCGTCGCACCGATTGAATCCAGCACGATTCCCATGTCAGTCGGCCCGACCGCGCCATTACCGTCAGCGTCACCGGCGAGACGGTGAAACTCGAAACGATAAGTCCCACCGCCAAAGCCATCTCCATCGCCGTCCAGCGCGAATCCGGCAACATCCGTTACCAGCGACGAGTCCAGTTCGACTACGTAAATACCGTCGGCGAGCGAGGCCCGGGTATCGGCAAAACTGTCCAACGACCAAGTCAGCAATCCTGTATTGGAGTCTGGATCGAAGCTGTATTGGAACTGATCAGTGCTGGTCGCGATCTCAGCCGGCGTATCGGTGTTCGCGTTGACCCCCAAATGAGTCAGTTTGAAGGCGCCTGTGATCAACGAATCAGCAATCAAATCGTCTAGGTTGGTGCGCCCGGCAAATTCGATCTCAATTCGGTCGACGTAAGACCGTGACGTGATCACGCCCTGGATTCCCGTCGCATCGACTCCGGGACCAAGTCGGGCCACGGTTGTTTCCGCATCCGCGATCTCAGGTGCCGCCTCAGCGTTTCCGGCCGCATCCCGAGCAACGCTGTAAAACTGGTATGAAGAATTCTCTTGCCCGATAAAAGTGGTTGAGGCGGCGTCTGCCGGCAAGCTTTCGTGCAGCGTGTAGTCACCATCGTTTTCGGACACGAATAAGTCATAGGCCACGATCGCTGAACCATCGATCGACGAAGTGATCGCGGGGTCACTGCCGGAGATGCCGATCACGAAGTTGGGCAGATCCTGGCTGGTAGGCAACGAACTGACTTGGCTGGTCGGCGCACCCGTATCAGTCGTCCAGGTGAACTGCAGTTGCCCCGTTGCCGGTTGCCCGGACTGGCTGGTCACGCTGGATAGTTCAATTGAAAGATCGTACATGCCTTCGCCGGCCGTTACGCTGGCTAGCCCGCCAATGACAAAACTGCGGCCGCCCGCTTCGGCTGTGATTGTCACACCGGCATCAATCAGGTTCACACCCCCATCACGCGTCAAGGTCATCGCTGACGCAGTCAACGTGGCCGGGTTGATGGGCTCCACAAACAGCAGCGTGACATCACCAAGTGGTTGATTGGTGAAACCCGATGGGATTCCGGCGACCGACTCGACCAACGGAGCGGTTTCGTTGACGAACAGGTCTTCGATGAAGGCGTCCGTTACGTTGCCCGCCGGGTCAACTACTCGAACTCGCAAGCGATGCTGGCCGGCCGAAGGAAACTCAATCGGTAAATCGAATGATGTTCCAGCAATCGTTTCTCGTATCAATTCCGTGTTGGTGGTCATGTCTCGAACAGAAACCGTCAGTCCCGTTTCGGCCAGTGTTCCCGCGACGCTGGCGAAACGGGAATTGACCTGAGCGTCCGTGACTTCGCCGGTGAACGTTGAAAGGGTCAAGTCGGCGGGAGCGACGGGGTTATCCAGATCGATCGTCCAAGTCGTCGACGACAGTCCCGATGACGGATTGCCGGCTAGGTCCGTGATACCGGCCCCGTCGATGGTCAACGTGAAGCTGGCGATTTGCGGATCAGCAAGGAAGGCTTGCACCCAATTGATCCCGCCGATGCGATAGCGGTTGTCGCCACGATCCTCGAACGTTACGCGAGCGTCGCCAGCCAACAGGTTCTCTGTGCCGCCGTCGCGAGTCAGCGTCAGGTCGCCGACGTCCAGCGTGGTCAGGTCGATCGGCTCGCTAAAGTCGATGTCGATTCGCTGGACCACGATGTTACGCGGATTGGTGGGCGGATCGACCACATCGACGACGACCGGTGCGGTGGAATCAAGCGTCCACGTTGCGGTCGCGTCACCGACACCAGCCAAATCAGCATCGTCTTGGACGCCGGTGGCATCGACAACGAGCCGATAGTCGGCATCGCTACTGATCAACCGGCTGAGATTCCCGACGCGATAAGTCGTCGGTGCGACTTGGGCGATGGTGACTTCCGCGTCGATCACTTCGATTCCATCGCGTGTCAGTGAAACATCATCGAGTCCGAAGCTGCCGGGCACGATCGGCTTGGAGAACACAACATTGATCGAGTTGGTGGAGGTTGTCGTCAGGTGCGACGGGGCACCGAGTAGATCCAGGATCGCCGGAGCAGCCTCGCCCTTGACCCAGCGATAAGACGCGAGCCCTACGCCGGGGTTGCCGACTTGGTCGGTCAACTGCGAGGCATCGATCGTCACTTCGTAAACCGCATCATCGGACGTGAACGCCGCCAAGCCGCTGATTCGGTAGGTCGTGCCACCGGCGGCGGCAGCTGACAACCCGCTGGTGCTAACAGGGACACTATTCTTGGTTAGCGAGATGTCGGCGGCGTCAAACGTGCTGTTGTTGAGCAATTCATCAAAGGTCACATCGACCACGTCAATCGTCTCGGTCGTCGGGTTAGGAGTCACACCCGCGAACGAAACCACTTCGGGACCGACCAAATCGCCGTTAGAGAATACAAACGTGTAGCTGCCGGTGCTGTTGAAGTCGAGCAGATGAATCTTGTCTTCCAGGACTGGCCGCAGCCCGCCACCGACAAACGTGCGATCGGTTTGCCAGAAGTTTTCGGGCGGCAGCGTCGTGCCGTCACTACGCTCGACCGTCAACAAAACAAAGTCACCCAGACTCGGATCATCCATCGTCAAGTATGACCAACCCTCCTCCATCGTTGCCGTCACGTCGATTCGCAAATCACTGATCACCGGAGCCGTATCGATCGTCGCTCCTGAACCCAAACCAACTTCCACGACGCTGCCGTCGGACAAGTAAAGCGTGTCAGGCAAGTCTTGCGGATCGGGCAGATCATTGACCAAGAAATCGGGAAGCCCATCATCCCCATCGACCTGCGAAGCATTGGCGACGTGAATTAATTCATGAATTTGAACATCCTTGATCAGACTGAACCGTTCATCACCCAGTCCCGAGATATGTTCAAAGGTCGCGTTGTACTCGACGAACAATCCTTGCAACGTCGACTCCATTTCCCACTCAGCAATCGCCAGCTCACCCGGGCCAACATCCCCAAACTGGGCTGTTAACGAACGGTTCTTCTCTTCTCCATTGACCCGAGTCCCGGTGATCTCAAAGTCGATCAACAGCCCCTTCTCGTTCTCAATAATCTTTGGCTGAGCGGATTCAATCCGCAGATTTTGAGCCGCGCCCGCTCCATCGTTACGAACCTGAACAGCAAGTGTGAACGGCTGTGCTGGCTCGACGTCGGCAGTGTGAGGATCATCGCTGAGCACGTCACGCTGGAGGAAGTAGTCTAAGGTGAGTTCGGCTTGCGGAAGCACGAGAATGGATGTTGGTGCCAGCCGAGTTGAGACTTTAGTGACTCCATCAAGGTAGGAAAATTCACCACCTACAAAGTACTCTTGGGTGCCTATCGCGGCTTCAGCACTGGGAACGATTTGCCAAACTGCGGATCCGCTCTCATTCCCTAGGATCACACCGAAGCCGTCAATGTCATCGATTGATGTCAGAGTTGGGGTGGAAACCAAGAATAGATCTGTTTGATCTTCTCCGGCTGCGTTTGTAATGGTGATATTGAATTCGATGCCGGTCAGTGAGTCGCTCTGTCCGTTATCAATCACTAATCCAGCCTCAAATGCCTGACGTTCCTGAACAGCATCTTGCGTGATTTGCATACGGACCGTTGCACAGGTGCCACCGATCGATTCCTGTGGTTCGATTGTCTTTAAGATGTCTCGTGAAAGTTGAGTCCACTCGCTTTGCTCAATCGTTGCTAAGTCGATGGAGGACTCGCCCAATGCATTCGCCAACTCTGACTCGTTTGCGTAGTCGATATCACCGGCGAATGCATCTAAGTCGATTAAGTTCCCGATCGTTCTTTCAATAGCTTGGCCCGTGACTGGGTTACGCAGAATTCCGTCATCCATCGAGTCAGCACTCTCGAGGCTACTCGCTGCTCGTTGGGTCGCTGTCCGTTGGGTCTCGGTACCCGGACTTCCACATACTGGTTCTGGATTACTCTTGCTCCAAGTGCAGCCCTCATAGATTGGGGTACTGATTTCAAAACTGAGCTCAATACCCTTCTCGATTCCAAATAGTTCTGCCGCTTCCTGTCCAACGGTGAACCTTGCTAAACCATAAAGTTCAACCTTTCCGACAGTGACCTCCCAATTAAAATCTCCATTGGTGTCGAAGCTTGCTTCACCGCTGGCAGAACCCCGTATCCCGCCTTCGACGACTGCTTCGATTTGAAGGAAATCGTCGTCGCTTGGCAATTCGATGTCGATTTCAAGTCCTGCGGCAACCTTTAACTCAATCTGTCCCTGTCCTTTCACCCCGGCAGCACCCGTGAAGTCTGTCCAGTCTTCGCAATCAGTTTCAATTTTACCGAACGCCCGAAGGCCAACGAGTCCTTCGAAAAACAGGCCCGCTTTAAGCTCGAAATCTAGGACCGCATCTCCAGGCAACGGAAACGGCAAGCTGACATTCTCGCCAAGGTCTAATTCGCCTCCCACGATTGGGACGCTAAAACCAAGGTCGCCACCACCACTTCCCTCTGCCACTAATTTCGACCCGACCTCCACATTGTCTTCGCAGCATGTGGTCCAGGACGCCTCTCCCTCAAGACCAAAGTTTATCTCGTCGACAACTGGTGCTTTTGTTATTAAGTCGGCTGCTGCCTGCACGATTTGATTGACGAATCCGTTCTCCTTTAATGTCAGTTTCCATGAATCCTCTACGCAATCGGCGCAATCTGGCTCGCTTTGTATCGAGATCGGAGTGACGGATCCCGGCCCGCCGATACCGACGCCGCTAGGCCTGTACACTCCACCCCCCCCAGCTCCACTACAAGTTCCACTGACGTTAATGATCACGATAGGGGTAGCTTTTGCGACTGTACCCTCACATTCGTAAGTCCACACAAGCACTGCAGCAATGACACACGGGACGTCCACGGATTCACCCTCTGGCCTGAGGGCATTTCTCATGAGCAGCTCGTTAGATGCGATCGCTGCAGGACCGATTCTTCTGACAATGACTGGAACCGTTATCTCACTCTTTGCGGGTAAGATACCGATGACATCGATTAGTGGGACGATTTCGTAGTACGGGTGCTCGCCGAATTCGAGTGCTACGTTTTCCGCCGCAATGAATCCATGATTCGTGATCTTGAAATCGAATTGCTGCGTCTGGCCGACTACGACTAGGTCTGCAAGGTCGATATGGCCATCGATTGTGACCACGGGTGCGGGAACATTGGTTTCAAATTCGGCGTCGATCGTGATTCGCGTCCGATCCTCGATCTCGATTTCTTCCACGGTCCAGGTGTACTCGACGAGGTTACGCGAGACGAAGACTTGTCGCTCGTTGAGATTGCCTGATTCGACTCGCAGGTTGTTGCGGTAGGACTCGTGGTCTTCTGAGCGAACTTCGAGCGTGTAAGGACCTTCTGGAACACCTAGGAATGTGACGCGACCTTCGCTGTCGACCGTGACCGTGGCTTCGCCTTCGGCTAGCGACGCAAAGCCCGCTGCTGGTTGAGCGGCTGCGGCCTCGCTGGTGGCGACCAGTTCTCCTGTAATTGCGTCAAGCAATCGCACTGTCGCGTCTTTGACAAACGGCTTTTCGTCGGTGAAGTAGAAGTACTCGTCCGTCACCGTGACTTGCAGATCGCCGGTCGCTTCAGACACCGCGCGGAAGCTGAATGGCATCGATAGTTCGGAATCGCTGCCTCGAACGATGAGGTTCCCGTTGTACGCCGTTAAAGGTAAATCACTTGGTGGGGTCAGCAGCAACGTGACCGGGGCCGATTCACCGGGTTCGAGCGATGGGAGTGTCGAGTCAGTTGCCAACGTTAGCCAATCGGCACCGCCGGGCAGCAGCACTTGCAACTCGCCGGTTTCCCTGCCGCCATCGTTGGTGATCGTGAACTCGACGGACGTCTGGTCGCCAACCAACATGCCCTTGTCCAGTCGTTCGGTACTGGCAATCAATTGCGAAACCAGTGGAATGACCGTCACGTCGATCGGGACGGTGATCGCTGGTGCTTCGTTGCTGGTGATGCGGATCGCGAAACTGGCATCACGATTCGTCGCGTCCAGGGCCGCGACGCTGTAGTTGACATCCAGCGTCGCAAGCTCGTTCAGCGTGGTGGCTTCGCCTTCAACTGCGGAGGTGACTTGCAGATTGCTCGCAGCGTCGATGATCTCGACGGCTAAGCCCGTCAGCGGAACATCGGCGAGGTTGCGGATGGTGATTGAGCCGCTGGTGGCCGGATCGCCTTCTTTGATGCGGAGGGAATCTTGCGGTGGTTCGGCCCGCATGCCGACTAGCTTGAACGTGTCTTGTGCTTGGGCCGTTGCTTCACCTGGGTGTGCTGCACCGACGGTGTAGCTGCCGCCTTCGCCGGGGAGTGGGTTGAAGGTCAGTTGGAAATTGCCAGCCGCGTCCGTGATCGCGGGGAAGATTCGATTGGTGCCACGGACTGAGACGTGGACGCTGACCTGCTTAAACGCGGCAGGCGTGGTGTCAGTGTTGGTCGCCGTGCCGGTCAGCAGCACCGATGTATCGGCCGGTGCCATCTCGACATCGGTCGATACCGTTGCGGTGTAGGCGGCTTCGACGCTGATCGGGGATGCGGTGATGGTCGCATTGTTGGTCTCCAAGCCTTCACCAACGACATCGGCGATATCGGTTTGGACAACAATCCAGTAGTCACCCGATTGGCTGGGCAACCGAACTGGGGCCGTGCGATCATAGGATTGACCTTTGCCCAACGGTCCGCTGAACGTGTACTGGCCCGCCAACACGTCGTTGCCGATGACCGCATCGTCGGACAAGAACACTCGCTGGGTCCAAGTGCCCGTGGCCGGTGCGAAGCCAGCGTTGGCGATCGTCCAAGAAACATCGATCGACGCATCGGTGCTGGCCGTCACGCTGGAGGGTTGCAATGATGTGACGATCAAATCGGGCAGAGTACTATCGGCGACCACAATCGTGCCCGTTCCCGTCAAAAAACCGTCGGCCGTTGCCAAGACCGTCACGACTTGGTCACCATCAACTTCGCCATCGCGGACGCCTGACAAAGTCACAGTAGCAGACGATTCGCCGGCCGGAATGGTCACCGGTGTCGGTACGATCAGCTCACCCACGTCATCCGATGTGAACGTGACCGTGACGGCTTGAGAAAGATCAGTGGTGTTGCGTGCGATCGTCGCCTGAATGCCACGGCCTTCGGCGACTGTGTCGCTGGCAAAGGTAACGCTGAGTGACTGTCCGTCGTCTTCCAGAATCTGCACCGACGTGTTTGTCAGGCTTTCTGTAAACGCAGCGCCACCATCGCTGGGCAGCACTCCAGCCGAAACATCCACCGACCGATCGCCGGTCACCAAGTCATCATTTCCAATCTGAAACTGGAACTGTCCAAAGCTTTGACCGGCGGGAATGGTGACGGTCGCCGGTAAGACAACTTGCGTCGGATCAGCGGAAACCAGTTCGACTTGGACAGCCACATTGCTGACCGCATCCCGTGTGACTCGGCCAAGCAGCGTCGGGCCCGAGGAACCTTCCGCAAGTGTTTGGGGCATCTGCAATGTGATGGCCGGGACGTCGCTTTGAAGAATCGTCAAGTCGCCGGCACTGGCCAGATGCCCTACCGCAGAGACTGCAATACTGTGCTGGGTGGCTCGTTCGATCAAAAGGTCATCAATTGCCGTAATGCCGAACGTGACGCTAGTCTGACCGGCGGGCAGGGTTACGCTTGAAACAACGTCGAGCTGACTTGCATCGGCGTTTAATACGGAGATGATAATGTCTGTGCTCGCGGCCGACCCTCGAGTGATCGTCGCGGTAAGGCTGCCACCTTCGACGATTTCTGTCGCTGGTAAACTGAGGGTCAATGTCGGCTGATCGTTATTGACGACGGTGATCAGCCCCGAGGCAGCCGGATAGTCATCGGCGTTCGCCGACACTAGCACCGTCACATCGTCATCGATAACCGCTTCGTCGATCGCCGAAATCGTGAAGCGACGCGAGTACTGGCCAGCAGGAATGGTGACGGTTTCGGGCAGAGACAACTGGTCGGAAGCGCTGGCTGACAGGGAAACCACCAACGGCAGCGAAACGTCACCATTGCGAGTCAGCGTCGCGCGAACGCCGTTGCCGCCTTCGGTCACCTGGTTACCACCGAGTGCCATCGTCAAGCTGGCGGGGATATTCAGGGTCGTCGCACTGGCGAACAGGTTTTGTTCGTCGGATTCAAAGACCGCCTCGCCCGAGTCGACTTCGATGAGGAAGTAGACATCGCCATTAAGCGTCTGCTGGGGCAATGAAATCTGCTCGGTGCGTATCCGTGCAGCGTCTGCGGCTGTTAAGCTACCAACGCGATTGAAGGATGCAACCAATTGCCGATTGTCTCCTCCGGCGTCATTGGCCAGGAAAACGCGTTCAATCCAAGGCCCGACTGCGATTTCATCACCGATATTGTCGATCTGCCAACCCAGTGTCGTCGTCGTTCCAGGCACAATCTCCGATGGCGGCGTGATCTCCGTGGCGACTAAATCGGGTAGGGGCGGAAAAGTCAGGCTCAGCGGAACAGCACGGACATTGTTTTGCTCGTTCGCTTCAACGATACCGCCCGTTGAATCGGTTTGCACCAGAATGAAGTAGTCGCCCGCGACGCTACCATTGGTCAGCGGAATACTGGTCGACAGCAGTCCGCTGTACTCAGCTCCGGTAGCCAGTGTATTTGCTCCGGATAATTCGAATGCCCCAAGCAGGACATCGCCTGCGGACAGGGTGGCGTCGCTTGACAACCAGACTTGATCACGATTCGCGCCGATGGTAGCAAGGGTTCCCGAATTCGTCGTCGTCCAAGCGATTTGCAAAGAGCTTCCAAACGGCATCTCCGTGATCGCCGCGCCACCAAGATCCGTCAGGCCGACCGAATCGACAATGTTCAAATCGGGGAGCGAGATTGCAAATGCATGTGTGAACACGTCTTCGGTCGCTTCGCCAGTCGTCCCGTCACTGTCCTGATCCATCGGATTGCCCGCGATGTCCAGCACGTTGGGGCCGACGGTCAGTTGATAATCGCCATTGGCCCGCTGGGGCGTGAAGGGAATTCGATACGCGTTGCCCGACAATCGCGTGGGCTGGCCGATCGACACCGCGCCGGCAGGTCCCGTCAACGTCACATCATTGTTTCGGAAGGAAGCCAACTGGATGGGTGAATCGAAAGTGACATCAACGAAGCTAACCACTCGGTTCAAAGTACCTGCGGGTGTGGCAGTTGTGATACGTGATCCCGTCCTGTCAATCGTGATCGCTGCCGCATAGGCAGTTCCGAGCGTATTGCCAGACAGATCGGCGACCGAAGCAGCGATCGTGATCAAGTACTCGCCCGCCACTGAGATCGGAGCCGCCAACGTGATCTCGTATTGGGTATCGCTGCCTGCAACCGCGGCAACCGATGCGGCAGTGATCGCTGGGATACCAGCCGGCGTCTGCACGGTGATTACTGACGGTGTCAAGGTTGCCGCATCCATCGGTTCGCTGAACGTGACAACGAATCGATCTGTGTCCTGATTAGTTTCTCCGAGAGGTGAAAACTCAGTCACAAAGGGCTTCGTCACATCGGCTAGCACGACGAACGGGTCCACTGGAGCGGCAGCGATTTTGTTGCCAGCGACGTCAAAAATTTGAGTCGTTGCCGCCAGTTCGTAGTCACCGGGGACGAAGAGCGGATCAAACGTCAACACGTAGGTGTCAGTATCACCGCTGAGTCCACGCAGATTGATCGGCTGGTTGGCGGGGCCGGTCAGAGTTGCCATCAGCGTTCCAGCAGCCGCACTTCCGTCGGTATTGGTGACGGTTTCGCTAAACTGTACGACACGTGAAAGCACCGGTGCCTGCTGAGTCGTCTCGCCTAGAACAAACGTGGGCGCCGTGCGATCGAGTGTGACCGACGCAGACCGGTTCAGTCGGCTACCGTACGCCGGTTGAAAAACGATCTTGGGTTGATGGTTGCCGTCTTGCGTGAACGTGGTGGTGAAGGAATACGTGCCCGGCTGGCTGGCAAACATCGTTTCATTGGCAGCCCCATTGCCGTCCGCATCAAATTCGATCCGTCCGATTTGATTGACGGTCACTTCAAACGTTATGTCAGCGATGTTGGTGATGCCGTCGGAGGACGAAACGCCTGAATCACTAATAGCCGCCAAACGGAGCTCGGCGGTCGCCGCCGAGGTGCTGACTTGAAACTGTCCCACGTAGTCGTCGCCGGGCGTTCCATCGTCGTTGCCATCGAGCTGACCCCCCACCACGTTTCTAATTCCGGTTGCACCGGAGAGCACGCGGAGTTGATAGTGCCCATCGGGTAAGCCAGTCGCGAAATCATCGGCGGCGAGCGACACATCCAGGCTCGCTGCGGTGTACGTCGGCGTTATGGCAAACGCTTGGTCATCCCCGCCGCCAACACGCTGGTCCGCACCCAAATGCGTCAGCACGAAGCTATTTGCATCGGTCGCCGATGCAACATCAAGCGGCACTGAGAATCCCAGGTCGATCGTGGTCGACGAAGTCGTGACCAGTCCACTGGGCGTTTGGGTGAATACGACCGGCTCATTGGGGACGACCAACTCGATGGATGAGGTGAACACGTCACCCGCTTCGCCACCGGTTCCATTGCCATCCTGATCCATCAAGTTTCCAGCCGCATCGGTGATCTGCGATCCAACTGAGTACGTGTAGGTACCGGGCGCCGTTTGATCGGCGAACTCGAACCTCACGGAAGAAGCCGTCGGTTGCGAAACCGCATCGATCGTGATCACGCCACCGGGCCCACTGAGCACCATATCGCTGACATCGATCGAATCCGCTGCGATCGGTTCATCAAACACCACATCGACAAAGTTCAGCGAGTGTCGAGTCTCGATTTTCGGAATCGTCCCAATCAACTTCGGCCCCAGGTCCGCGACCGCCACCAGATAGACCCCATCACTACGGATCTCCGGTTGCAGCTTGATGCCATCACCGATTGCAGCACCCACGACATTGGAAAACGACCCGGAGACACTTCCTGCAACAAGCACATGAAACTCTTGTCGCAGAGTTGGTAAGAACCCGTTGGTCCGAACGATCTCGAGAGTGCCACCAAGAGTCGCTTCGATTCCGACGGCAAGTTGGTCAAAATCCATTCCGGCGTTGTTTCCGCCGATTTCAATCCGTGTTTGACCAGAGTTTGATTGCCGAAAATTGCCCTGCAAAGTCAAACTACTATCGCCTGGACCGGGACTGATCTGTGAGCCATTTTCATAGTCACCAGTGATTGCTCCGCCACCGCGAAACGACACACCAGATACCGCGGTCAGGCTAGTTGTCTGCAAGGTCCCGTTGGATCCTATGTCAATAAATGCAGACTTAACAGCGCTGTGCGAAACCTCACTTCCAACCTTCAGTGTTCCCACATTCTTGGCAAAAAACCCCGATTCTGTCGTGGCGAAATAGTAGTCGAAGTACCCTTGAAAGCTGGTCAAGTTGGGCATGTCGATCAGGCTAGCGAGGTCGTCTTCACCTCCATCGGCCAGGAACTGAACAGCGCCGCTGGGAACGACCATTGAATCGACTTGCGTTCCGAGTTCGACAACGCCGCCATTGAGAGCGTTGACCCGGACCTCATCATTGCCGTTTCGGGCACCCGTCAGCGAAGCCAAGTTCGGCAGCGACAACACACTGCCAACGCCATCGGCTCGTAGGTAGCGATCACCATCGTTGGTGTTTGAGTTGGTGTAGCTGGTCACACCATCGAGCGTCACGGTGGCAGCGTTGGTCAAGTACCAAGAGGATGTGTCGATGTTGGTCAACAGGGGAAACGGAACGGACAATCCGTCGACCCGGACGTTCGCCCATGTGAGCGATTCCATGCTACTGAAGTCAGGAACAACATTGCTGAGTGTCAGGTCGCCATAGTAGCCGCCGTTGTATGAAACGATCTGCCTCGTATCCATGGTGCCGCTGCCATCGAGCGTGATGTCGGCATGAGAAATGGAGGTCAGTTTCGGCGAGTGGATCGCTCCCCCATTTTTTGCGAAGAATCCCGATTCTGTCGTGGCGAAATAGTAGTCGAAGTACCCTTGAAAGCTGGTCAAGTTGGGCATGTCGATCAGGCTAGCGAGGTCGTCTTCACCTCCATCGGCCAGGAACTGAACAGCGCCGCTGGGAACGACCATTGAATCGACTTGCGTTCCGAGTTCGACAACGCCGCCATTGAGAGCGTTGACCCGGACCTCATCATTGCCGTTTCGGGCACCCGTCAGCGAAGCCAAGTTCGGCAGCGACAACACACTGCCAACGCCATCGGCTCGTAGGTAGCGATCGAAGTTGCTGGTCGTGGTACTGGTGTAGCTGATCACACCGGCCAACTTAATTTGACCACCAGCAATTGCGTAGAGATGCGCGTTGTCAACCGTCGTTGCACCATCTGCCTGGAACTCTGCTGCTTGGGCAGTGAGCCTTGCATTGGGGGCCATCACCATCGCCCCACTGACAGTCAGTTCGCCCGTCGTAAGCTTGAGGCTTTCACTAGCATTCAATGAGGTAATCGTCAGCGGATCGGTCAGGTCGTAAAGAACCTCAATATCGCGGGGGTCGTTGATCGTGACGTCGTCGCCGGTGGCGGGGGTGATGTCGCCGACCCAGTTGGCCGGAGTGCTCCACTTCAGATCGGTACCACCTCCGCCATCCCAGATTGCAGCCGCCAATAGATTCCGGCGTTCGAGCGTCTCCATTTGGGGGCGATGTCGCCGCGTGCTTTGGCCGCGAGCGGTCCGGTAAGCTCCACGTGACCCGCTTACGGTTAGGCTTGTGCTGGAAGCTGGCGAGGGAATTTTGCGCAGAACTGCCTTCAAACGATCAAACGCTGACATTTTTGTAACTTTCAGGATGTAAACCACGGTGATTTGTCGCTTGTAGATCGACCCAAATGCCTAGCGAAACCGGTGCTGGCAGAGCGATTTGCGATGACTGAAACGTTTGCGACCTGGGGATGCGATCAGCTCCGCTTGGATATTTCGAGGCGTCGAAAGCCGATTATTGTATCCTCGTCAGACGGGTCCGACATCATCCCTAGGGAGGGTGGATTTCCGATGGATCTGGCACTTAAACAATGGATCCAGGTGGTTGCAGGACACCCGTAGCGTTGCCCCCCCGGATGTTCTAGCCTCTGCCGATGCGAGAGCCCGCGAGCGTCGCCAACTCGAGTGCCTGAGAAGAACCTGTTCCAATGAGCCCATCGTCCGAAATGATTCCGACTACGGATGCCATCGCGATCGCCAAGCTGCTCGGTGAAGTCGCTGGATTGGACGCGGATACTCCGAGTCGCAAGCGTTTGCTGATGCGGCGACTTGGCGAGCTGACCGGAGCGGATGGCTGGTTATGGTCGATCACCTATTCCGACCATAGCAGGAATCAGCCCATTTCAGTCGGCGTGATCCACGAGGGACTGACCGAGGAGCAATTCGGTGGTTGGGTCGAAGCGAGCCAAGTTGCCTCCCCGCCGCCTCCTGAAGATGCCCCGCTGACACAAGAGCTGATCAAGGGGGAACACACCACACGGACTCGAGACCAACTCGTTTCGGACGCCGATTGGTACAGCAACCCAACGATTCAGAAGTACCGAATCGAACGCGGAATCGACGACTTTCTTTACAGTCTCTATCCGCTCGGCAGCAATACAAGCTGTAGCGCGATTGGACTTTTCCGCCACGTTGGCCGCGATCGCTTTTCGCCTCGCGACCGCCGACTCGCCCACATCATTCTATCGAACGTCGAATGGATTCACTCAGCGGGTTTACCAGGCATTGAACAGCAATCGATACCCAAGCTGACGCCGACCCAACGCATCGTATTGGTGCATCTACTCGATGGAAAACGACGCTCGGAAATTGCTCAAATGCTGGGGATTGCGGAAACTACCGCGAAAGATCACACCCGCGCGATTCTGCGTCACTTTGACGTGACCGACCAGCTGGCTCTAGTCTGCAAATTTCAAACTGGGAACGGTCGGGATGAGCGTTCGGACCGACCAATCTGATGATCGAAGATCTCACTGACGCGCACGGAATGGCGGACTTGGTAAACCACCACCTGAATTCAATATCGACAGGCCCAATGACGACGGGGGAGTTCGTTCGCCGGTGTACGTTTCCATTGGACCGGAGACTGAGCACGATGCTGTTACCTTCATCGAAAAACTGGCGGTGACATAGGTCGTTCGAGAAACCCTTTTCGCACTTCGCAAACGACTCTCAATGGCTATTCCAACCCGGCTTATCCCAAACTCCCTGCCCATTTCTGGCTGGCATCCAGCCAGAACGCTTCGCGGGGGTCAGGCTTGGTTTTCGGTTTTCGATGTGGTAACCTCTTGAGAGTGTTGTCCGCTCTTCCTATCGCGCGAGAATCGCCGTGGCCAGACAGCCTCGTGTTCAATTTCCTGATGCGATCTACCACATTGTCACCCGTGGCGATGGACGACGAGTGCTTTTTCATGATGATGGCCACTATGAGCGCCTGACGCGTGGACTGAAGGAAGAAGTTACTCGGTCTGGCTGGAAAGTGCTTTCTTATTGCTGGATGCCGAATCACATCCATTTGCTTCTGCAAACACCGGAGCCCAACTTAGCCAGAGGCATGCAGCACTGGCTGTCAGGTTTTGCTAACTGGTACGCCAAACGAAATCGGCGCGTTGGCCATTTGTTTCAAGGTCGATACAAGTCCTTCTTGGTCGAAGATGCCGGCTACTTCTGGTCGCTCAGCCGGTACATTCATCTGAACCCGTGCAGCGGGCTGCGGCCCCTCTGTGCGACCGCCGATCGATGGAAGCACAGTAGCTACCCCGGCTACGCGCGGAAGACCAGTCGCGTGGACTGGATCGCGTACGATGACCTGCATAACTACTGGCAAGCTGCCAATGGCGGAAAGGATCCAGGCTTGGCCTACCGGCAGTACGTCAAAGCTGGGATGGAGGTCAATGAGAACCCGCTTTCGGGCGCCCTTCGAGGCTGGGTGCTTGGCAGCGAATCATTCTTGAAGCGAGCGATCGTGCTTGCCAGTGGCGAAGAAAGCCAGAAGCGACACCGAACGGCGCGACGGATGAAAGCGATTTCGATGGATGAGGTGATGACGGAAACGGCAGCCTATTATGACGTCGAGGAAGATGAATATGTTGGATTCCGAAGTACAGCGGCCGGTCGCGAGATCGCAGCCTACCTTTGCCGAAGGTGGACCGGTGAGCCGCTGAGCCGGATATCCCAGCGGTTCGGTTTGTCGCACCCCGATAGCTCCTCCAATCTCATTCGACGCGCCAAAAAGCGAATGGATGAATCGAACTATTATCTCCAAGCAATCGAAGAAATCGAGTACAATCTAGAGCTGAAAACCGAAAACCTAGCCTGACCCCCGCGAAGCGTTCCCCGGTCTTGAAGGCTAATGAGGCGTCGATAAGACCTTATGCACCCAAAGCTACCAC
Source organism: Rubripirellula tenax (assembly GCF_007860125.1). Lineage (NCBI taxonomy): Bacteria > Pseudomonadati > Planctomycetota > Planctomycetia > Pirellulales > Pirellulaceae > Rubripirellula > Rubripirellula tenax. Next base: position 149,456 of record NZ_SJPW01000006.1, on the reverse strand, counting down.
GAACCATCAATCGGCCGCGTAAACTCGCGCCCTGGCGAGACGACACCCGCTGAGACTAAGATGGCGTGCTCGACTGACCCAAATGGGCCAGTCGCTCACCCGCTCTCGCCCGGATACGACCCGTGACAAGACGCTTGAACTTCGTATATCGCTCGTTCAACCCGTTAGAAAGCGACAGGGTCGGTCGATCGCGGCGAACCCGTGCATCGCTACGCGGCATCGAAGCCTTGGAACAACGGCAGTTGCTCGCCGCCTTCATTTGGAATACGGATTCCGACGGACTCTGGAGCGATCCCGCCAATTGGTCGGGTGGCGTCGGCGTTCCAGGTACCGGTGACACAGTGACGATCGATCGTGGCGCTGCGAACCCGACCATTACCATCGCATCGCCTGTTCAGATCGACGCCCTGATGTCGACCGAGTCGATCGTGATGCAAGCCGATTTCCGAATCAACGACGACGCCGTGCTATCTGGCGGTGAGTTTCGTTGGCAGGCCGGTTGGCTGCGGACGGGCACCCTGACGACGGAAGACGACGCAAAGCTGATTGTCGAAACCGAAGCCAACAAACGTTTCTCAGGTGACTGGACCAACTCCGGCATCGTCGACCAGCAGCAACCGTTCGCGTCGCCATCGAGCGGATCGACAATCCTGAACGAAGCCGAAGGTGTTTGGAGTCTGCATCGCGACTTCAATTTCGCGGGCAGTTTCAGCATCACGTTCACGAACGAGGGGACGCTCCGAAAAACGGGTTCCGAAAGCACTTCGTTCTACGGCAGCTCGGATCGCGTGACCCACGTCACCGGCAGTCGTATCGAAGTGCTCGGTGGCACCCTGTTCCTGCCGATCTCGGGCACGAGCGCGCAACCTTCGACAGGAGCCCATTTCGACGTGGCCGCCGGCGCAAGCTTGGATATCACTTCGGGCACGTCGTACTACGTCGGCACCTACACGGGTACTGGCGCCGGGCGCATCGAACACTCGCAAGGTCGTATCGACACGCGTGGCGCGACCGGAACGAGTGGAACCGTGTTCGACTTCGCCGACGGTTTGTTTCACTGGACCGGCGGTACCATTTTCACCGACAACGATGGCGGCGACACGCTGGTCAATGCCGGACACATGTCATGGTCCGGCTCTGGCGAACGAACGCTTTGGGGGCAGGAGTTCCACAACGAAGGCGAGATCCTGATCACGGCCAGCGGCAACAGTCTATTCAGCTCCACCGGTCAGGGAACGTGGCTGCACAACGATGCCGGTGGCATCATCGAAAACGTCGGCACCAGCGCGATCATCGGTGGGCGTACTTTCAACAACTCGATCATCAAAAACCGTTCGGGCAATATCGTTTGGGATTCGCTGCTGGTCGCCGGTGAAGGCAGCACACTGGCGGCGAGCGGTGGACGATTCTTGCTCGAACGTGGCGGCCAATTCGCGTCCAGCACGATCGATGTGGATGCGGGCGGTGTTGTCGAATTCAATGGCACCGCCGGTAACTCGGAAATTGATCTGCTCGCCGGCACGACATTGACGGGAACAGGCGATGGACGGATCGAGTTTACCGGTGGCCGCATCGAATCGGTGGGCTCGGATGCAGTCATCGACTTTGCCGATGGTCTGTTTCGATGGATCGGCGGAACGTTCTTTCGTGACATTACCAGCACCGGTCAAGTGACGATCGAGGGAACCGGCGCGAAGCAACTTCTCAACGCGTTCACCAACACCGGAACCATCATCCAAACGGCTGGCACCACGGTGACGTCCAGTTCCGCCGGCTTTATCAACGCCGCGGGCGCGGCCTATGAGTTGCAAGGCGATGCCAACATCGCGGGCGTGAATCTGAGCACGGCGACACTGCGAAATTCGGGGACTGTCCGCAAGACGGGCGCGGGCACCGCGAGGATCGTCGACGTGAACGTGGCATTGGTCCATCTCGGCGGAATCGTCGAAGTTGTCGGTGGTGACTTAGTCGCAAATCACTCCAGCAACTTCGTTGCGACGGGCGCGCACTTCGATGTCGCGGCCGGCTCGACGATTGAAATGGTCGGTCGACTGACATCCACCGGACGTTACACCGGCGACGGCGGCGGCCTCGTCAAGTTGAGCGCGCGCCTTGACGGTGACGGTCGTGATTTTACGTTGGACTTTCCGGAGGGCTTTTTCGAGCTGACCGGGTCTGGTGCGTCTTCTCACACCGGGTTCATCACGAACGATGGCTTCATCACGCTCCGGAACTCGGACGAAGCAATCAACACGGGCGCGACATTCATCAACAACGGCACGCTGATCCAAGCCAGCGGCACGGATGTGTTGCTACGAAACTCATCCAGCACGATCAATCATGGCGATTGGATCGTGCAAGGTGATGCGAACATCGAACTGCAACAATTCGATGGACTGTTCGCCGATTTCAACAACTTCGGATCGTTCGTCAAGACCGGTGGCGGCACTACCGCGATCACGATCAGTGGCGGTGTCACCCCTTTCTTTAGCAACCCCGGCTTGGTGCGAGTCGACGATGGGACGCTGACGTTGCCCGCTCGTGATGTGAAGCAGTTTGACCGGAGTTCACAAACCCTTCACGGCGGAAGTTGGCAAGTCGGCGAGGCTTCGACGCTGCGTTTCCTCGATGATGACGGTGAAGACGAACCCATTCAAACCAACTACGCCGCCGTGCGACTCGTGGGTGCGGGAGCCGCGTTCCCATCGCTGGCAAGTCTTGCGGTCAATGGTGGACAACTTTTGCTTGACAACGGCCAAGCGTTTTCGACGGTCGGGAACTTCACCAACGGAGTCACCCGAAGTTCGGTTCGGCTCGAGCAAATTGGCTACACCCATACGATTCGCACCGTCGGGATCGCGGTCGATCCCGTGTCGGGCGATGTGGTGACCCACTCGCGAAACGAACGCATCGGCGGTGAACCCGTATTCCGACGATTCGGCGCGAACTTTTTGGAGACCTCCGATCCGATCGTCCAGCCAGGTGGCTCGGTGAACGTGTCGGGCATCGACATCCTCTCTGGTCCGATGAACGTCGGCGGAACGACGGTCCCGGCCGGATCGATGCTGTTCGTTCACGCCAATGCGACGCCGGCAACCCTGTACGCGATCAATCCCGACAGCGGTGAAGTGTTGGCGACCGTCACCGTCGAAGGTGTCGGCATCGATCGAGCCGGTGTGGCCGAGCATCCGACGCGCGGTACCGTTTACCTGCTCGGTCTCGACGCGATGATTCACGAGATCAATCCGGCGACCGGCGCGGTGCTGCGAATGTTTTCAGCGAATCCCGCTGGCGTCAGCGCCATACCGTTCAATCAGGGCGGTATCGATGTGGTCGGCGCAACGGGTCAGCTGTTGGTCGTCGGAACCGACAGCCGTGTTCGCGTGCTGACGGCAACCGGCAGCTTCGTATCGGACATCGATCTTCGTTACACCGGCGCGGACCCGTTTTCGCTATCCGACGTTTCCTACAACGACACCACCGGCGAAACCTGGGTCAGCACCGAAGTCGGCAATCTGTTCCGTTTCAGCCCGGTCGCATCGGGGACGTTTGGCCACCTTAAACTGGCGTCCGACGTCGACTTGATTGTCGACGGTGATTTCGCGTCCACCGGCTATCTAACTCTTTCGGTTGGCGGTCGACCCGTCACCGGCGACTTCAGCAATATCACGGCGACCGGAGCGGCCACGTTGGGCGGAACGCTGGACATCGTGACGACCAAGCGATTCGATTCGCAAAGCATGGATGCCTATCAAATGATTGGCTTCAACTCGCGAACTGGTACTTTCGATCAAGTCTTCGCCGGTGGATTTGAAACGATCGTCGAAGACAATGCGGTCTTCGCGTTCGCCGATCGGGCACCGTCGATCGATTTGGTTGTCAGTGAAGTGTCTGGTCCGGCAACCGCGCTGGTCGGCGACCGAGTCACGATTGAGTGGACGGTGACGAACCTCGGCGAAAACGAAGCCGTCGGCCCCTGGTACGACGAGATTCGACTTCGGCCGCCAGTCGAGACTGACGCCGCAGGAGATCCAATCACATTCGCCAACGATATCGTGGTCGGCGGTTTCAACGTGAATGCCGGTATGACGCTCGCGCCATTTGAATCCAAAACATTTTCGATGGAGATCCTTGTCGTTGCTGCGCTCCCGGGCGTCTATCGCTGGGTCGTCGAAACGAACCGCCGCGGCAATGTGCTCGAAGCGGAAGGTCGTCAAAACAACGATTCGGAAGCGTTCGAGACGGTGGATGTCGATTTTCGGGAACTCCCCAATGACGGCACCGTTTTGGTGGGTCAGTTCTTGGACCAGCGTCAACCGCAGTGGTACAAGGTGACGGTTCCGGCTGGCGAGGTCGTTGGTGTCGATCTGCAAATGCTCGGAAGTGGAAACTCGATCAACGAACTCTACGTTGCCCGCAACTACATTCCCACGCGAGTCAACTTCGATGGCCGACAAACGAAGGCCGGACAAGCCAATGTCACTACGATCATTAACGGTTTGGCGACGGATTCCACTTGGTACATCACCGCGTTTCCGGCTTCGTTTGACTCGGCGAATGCGTCGTTCAACATTTCCGCTGTGGTGCTTCCGCCGTCGATCGAAAGCGTGTCACCCGGGCGTATCGGCAACACCGGTCAGGCAACCCTCACCATCGCTGGCGCTCGGTTGGACGCGGACCTGCAATACCGGATCGTTGGCGCCGGTGGTGTGAATCGACCAGCCATCACCGTCGAGCGAATCGATGACACGCGAGTCGTAGCCAAGTTCGATCTCGATGGTCTTGCGATCGGCGATTATGACGTCGTCGCGAGTGATGGCATGGGTGATGTATCGACGCTGACGGCGGGAATTCGCGTTGAAGAAACTCGCCAAGCCGAAATTCAAATCGACTTGACGGGCAGCACACGCGTTCGATCCGGTCGCACAATCACGTACACGATCCGCTATAGCAATCCGTCGAACGTTGACATGAAGTTGCCATTCATCACGGTCAACGTCGAAGGCGGCGGAACGCTTCGGGCGAGATACGACAGTACGATCCGCAGCGACGAATTGTTTCTATTCCCGCCACCGGTTGCCAAGGGTTCCTCCGTCATTCCGCCAGGTGCATCGGGGACGGTTCAGGTCTACTACGACGCGCCACTGGACGAAGGCGATTTTTCCGTGAGCGCGTGGGGCAATACAGTGGACGAACCGGACTTCGGCGCAACGACGTTTGACTGGGATTTGATTTCGGCGAATTTGCGACCAGCCGGATCGGACGAAACATCGTGGAATGAATACATCGACGTACAACGCGCTCGCTACGGTGAAACGTTCGCGGAACTGTACGAGTTCCTAGCCGATCAAGTCGAAGAACTCAGCCGCGATGGCTTTCGCAACCTCGTATTCGTGAACGGCCAGTGGTTCTTCGATCTTCCAACGATTCCGCCCGGGCCGTCTGTCTCGCGTGGCATTTCGTCCGATGAATTCGCACCTTTGGCTGTCGTTTCCGATTCGACATTAATGTCCAGAAGTCCGGAAGGAGAAACGACCACGAGGGCTGCGGACGGACGTCAAGATATTTATGCGGTCGTTGTTGGTAATCCAGACGGAACACTCACTGGGGGAGCGGATGTCGACGGCAACACCTGGGCGAACTTCTTTACGAAAACCCTCAATATCGGATCGGAGGAGGGTGCTCCAAGCCCAATTATTGTCGATACGGATGGCTCGGCGAATGCCGACGACTATCTCGGCAATATAAATTCGGTCAGGTCACGTGCCGACGAGGATGACTTGATATTTGTCACTTACGCAGGGCACGGGTTTTGTCGGACGAATGACGAAGGAGCGGTGGTTGGTGGAAACCTAGCCTTTAAAGACCGTGAATTGACGGGCAGCGAATTGCAAGCGGCTGTAGCCGGTTCGACGCGAACCGTGGTCGTGATTGACTCATGTCATGCCGGTGCAATTACGTCCGAGATCAAAGCTCTCAACGTAACTTCGATTGCCGCTGCCGATGCGAATTTCTCGATTCTAAACGATAACTCGCTGACGCAGAACCTAGTTCCTCTGTTGTTAAAAGATCCTTCGCAAGACATTCATGCGGCTGTCGGAATTGCCGCAAAAACATTGATCGAAACGGGATTCAAAAACTCCAATGCCAACCCAAGGACTCAAGAAAATGTAAATAATGCACTTCTGGCAGTTCGATCTGGGACGGTTAAAAGAACTTTGGAACCACAAGCGTTAATCAACAAATACAAAGACTATTTCGCAGGGCTCGTTTTGGCGGAAATGAAACTCGATGCTGACGGCGACGGAAAGAACGACTTTATACTGTTCGATACAGATTTTGATGGTGAATTCGACACCAAAATACCGGACTACGACCAAAGTGGTGCGGTCAATGGAATGGACTTCAGACGTGTTGTCAACAAGGAAACGAACGCGATCGAGTTGCCCAATCCGAGATTTCAGAACCTGGCTACCACGCCACAGTTATTGACGCCTGAGGAACTAATTGAATTTGCGAAGTTCGAGAAAATTGAAGCGGCTAGAGATGCAAGTTTCGGAAAAGGTTTAGGTTCCGCGTCGCTTCCCGAATTAGATGCGCGCGGCGGAGAACTCAAGATCACCAATCCGGATGCCAAAACGTCTCAAGGCGGTACGATCGAACAGGTCGAGGAGGAACAGACGTTAAACATCTCGCCGGATACTAGGCTCCGGGGCGAACGTGGTCGTTCGTTTGACCCCAACGAGAAAGTTGGGCCACTGGGATTCGGTGCTGCTGGATTCATCCGTGAAGGCGTGCCCATGCCATTCACAATCTACTTTGAGAACGATCCCGAACAGGCGACGCTGCCCGCACAAGAAGTTTTTATTACCGAAGTCCTCGACGATGATCTTGACCTGACAACATTTGAACTGGGTGACATCATCGTCGGCGGTCGATTCATTGACGTCCCCGAAAGACGTTCGGCTTGGTCGACGACAGAACGAATCACCGTGGGCGAAATCGAACTCGATTTGCAGATTGACGCAGAGCTTGATTTCGTCACCCGCACCGTCACGTGGACGTTCACGTCGCTTGATCCGAATACCGGTGTATTAACCGAACTCTTTGATGCCGGCTTCTTACCACCCAACGATGATACCGGCCGTGGCGAAGGCAACGTCAGCTACACCGTTTCGGCCAAGAGCGGCCTCGCGTCCGGCACTCAGATCAGCGGCGCCGCCGAGATCGTGTTCGATGTCAACGAACCGCTCATCACCAACTCGACTCTCAACACGATCGACATCACCCCGCCGACCAGTCTCGTTGCCGATTTGCCGGCGACGTCGCTGGCCGTGTTTGACGTCACCTGGTCGGGCGATGACGCCGGCGGTTCGGGGATCGCATCGTTTGAGATTTCTGTTTCGACCAATGACGGCGATTTTGAACTTTGGCATACGGCAGCAGCGGCCGGATCACGCGCGTTCGTCGGGCAGGTCGGATCGACGTATGCATTCCAGAGTTTTGCGGTCGACCAAGTCGGCAACCGACAGGCTCAGCCGCAAGCCACGCCCGCAACGACGCTGGTGACGCTTGGGCCATGGACGAACCCTCGTGATATCTACGACGTCGATGACCTCAATGGTGTCACGGCCGTCGACGCGCTGGTCATCATCAACGAACTCGGACGCCGCCGAGTCAGCGACGCCCGGGGCGTACTGGTCGCTCTCCCGCCCGACGGATTCGCACCGCCCTATTACGATGTCAACGTCGACGGCAGCGTGACGGCACTCGACGCCCTGCGCGTCATCAATCAACTCGGTCGGATCCGAGCCAATCTGGAAAGTGGTGAAGGGTTGTTCGAGAGCGAATTCACCTTCCAGCCCCGTTCGCTCGCAATGGCCAATCCGCCCACGCGAACCGATGCACTGAATCGAGAGGAGGTCACGCAAGCCTTCATCGATCAAATGCCGGACTGCCCTCGCGTCGTGTCCATCGGCGACGGTTTGTCGGCAACGAAGGTCACCACATCCGTCGCCGAGATCGAAGTGACCGTTGACGAAATTGCCGGTGACGTTCGGCAACAGTGGAACGACATCCGTTCGTCGTTCGATGAGAGAGGTTCGGGTTTTGGGCAAGATTTCTTGTGAGACGGGGGCCTTATTGCACCGGGCAGTGTGCGTTGCCCGGCCGCTCACGCGTCACGGCTCACTTGATCAACACGTTTTAACGTTTGACGAGATTGCACCAAAGCATGTGGACGCGACACTCGAGTTCAAGCCGGACGCAGAAGGTCCGGCAAAGAGTCGGATGCTGCATCAACACGGTCGGGCGCGGACGGCGAGGGGCATCAAGTAGGCGTCATCTTGCGTCGGATCTCTTTGGTGAGACTCTCCACATCGGCGATCAATGGTTCCACGAGTTTGGCTGCGTCTTGGAGGTCACCTTCACGGGCCTGGAGTTCCAGTTTCTGTGATGCCGCGATGATGTCGGGGACACCGAAGTAGCTCGATGCTCCCTTGAGCGTATGCGCGGCACGTGAGAGCAGTTTGGTATCGCCGGATTCGATCGCGGTCCGCATTTGTTCGATCAACGTTTGAGACTCTTCCAGATACACGCCCGCCAACTCACGCGCCAGCGATTCTTTGCCGGCCGTTCGTTGAACGAGTCTCGCCCAGTCGAGTTGAGACGTCGTCGTTTCGGCAACCGATGGGCTACCACTCCGGGGCTTCGAAACGTCGGCACGTTTCGGTGCGGCTGCTACGGTTTCGGATACGGCGGCGCGTGGCGTCAACGCGCCCACCGGTGACTTTTCGATGACTCGCCGAAGATCGTTGGGGTCGAATGGCTTGGAGATATAGTCGTCCATGCCTTCGCCGAGTAGACGCTCGCGGTCGCCCTTCATCGCATTGGCGGTCATCGCCACAATCATTCGATGCTGGTCCGTTCTCGATTCACCATCACGGATTGCTTTGGTAGCTTCGACGCCGTTCATGTTCGGCATTTGAATGTCCATCAGGATCAAATCGAACGGCTCTCGCTCGACCGCCGCCACCGCTTCGAGTCCATCAACCGCCAAGACGACGCGATGCCCCCATTTCTCGAGAAAGCCGAGTGCGACGCGCTGGTTGACGACGCCGTCCTCGGCAAGCAAGATCTTTCTCGCGCGCATCTCCCGATCTCCTGAGCCCGCTTGATCGCTCGCATGATCCGAGTCGGTGATGCCCATCACATCCAGGATCGTATCGAGCAAATCGGAACCGATCACGGGCTTGGTCATGAAGCGATCGATGCCGAGTTCCCGTAGCTCGACCGGACCCGGCCCACCGAACGACGACGAAAGCATGACAACTTTGCACGGCGATGCGGGCGATTGAGAGCTCAGCCGTTTCGCGAATTGCAACCCGTCCAACTTCGGCATGTGGTAGTCCAAGAGGATCAGTTGGACGGGATCATCGGACGACTGCAATCCCGATAAAATCTCGAACGCTTCGTCGCCATCGATCGCCAAATCGACCCGCAGGTTCCAGTTCGTCAACAGTTCTTTCAAAATGCGCCGGTTGGTCGGATTATCGTCGACAACCAACACCCGAGTTCCCCGCAGTTGAGAAATTTCGGCGCGTCGGCGAGGAGACTGGTCTGCGGCGACACGTAAATTCACGACGAAGTGAAAGGTTGTTCCGACGCCCGGTTCGCTCTCCAGCCAAACCCGTCCGCCCATCATTTCAACCAGCCGAGTCGAAATCGTTAGTCCCAGTCCGGTGCCGCCGAATCGCCGTGTCGTCGAAGTATCCACTTGCGTGAACGCCTCAAACACCTTGTCTTGCTTTTCGATCGGGATGCCGATGCCGGTGTCACGCACGGAAACATGCAATTCGGCGGAATCGTGGCTGATGTGGACCGGATTGACATCCACGACAACCTCGCCCTGTTCGGTGAATTTGATCGCATTGCCGACAAAGTTGACGATGATCTGGCGCAGCCGACCCGGATCGCCGATCAAACGAAGCGGGACCGCGGGATCGATGCGGGCTGCCAGTTCCAGTTCCTTTTCCGCGGCCTTGATGGTGAACAATTTGATGGCTTTACCGACGCAGTCTCGCACATCGAATTCGATGAGCTCGAGTTCCAGACGCCCGGCTTCGATCTTCGAGAAATCCAGAATGTCGTTGAGCAATCGCAACAATGAATCCGCTGACTGTTGAACCATCTTCAGGAACTCGCGTTGTTCATCCGACAGATCGGTATCGCTCAACAAATCCGCCATCCCCACGATGCCGTTCATGGGCGTACGAATTTCGTGACTCATGTTGGCGAGGAATTCGCTTTTGGCACGATTGGCGGCATCGGCATCGAGTTGTGCCCGTTGCAACTCGGCACCTTTGCGATTGAGCGACGATCCGATCCACCAAATCAAGCAACTGAAGACGACGATGTTCGACAGCACGAAAAGTGACAGACCCATCACTTGATCAAACCAACCCATTTGTTGGCCCCACCAACGCATCCAACCGAGCAACGTGGGAATCAGCACGGCGGCGGGCAACAGTCGCCGTGTCATCGACCCGCCGGCTCCGCTATCGCTGACGACGGACATCACGCCGAGCGTCGGTCGCGCGCAGAGGATTCCGACGCTAACCACCAAGAAGGCCGCCGCCGTATTGAAAGCCATCGGAATGAAGGCATCGATCCCGATCAGGTTGACCGCACTGTAGGCGTATCCAATGATCGCCAATAACGAAATCAATGCGCCGGCAATCGCAAAGACTTCGCTCGGACGAACTCGCCAGCGACTCTTGAAGTCGAGAAGGACGAGCGCCAGTCCGCAAAACAAAAACGTCAGCGCCGTGTTCGGCGCCATTCGATTGGGGACGTCATAAGCCTCGAGTTTTTCGGTGAACAACCAGCGGTCGATCACGACTTCCGAGTCCCACCGGTATCCAAGGATCCGAATCACGGCCATCAGCACGACCAAGATCGCCATCACCAATGCGGCGATTCGATTGTGCGGATAGAGCTTTGCCGGTGTCGCCGTGACGGGTCTGCGGCGGGGCGGTAGCGACAACCAAAGCGAAACGCCGCACAGCAGGAATCCGATGGCGGTTCCGCCCGGATTCATCGCAAGACCAAAAAGACCAAAAAGGGACAGGCAAAAGCTGGAGGCGAGGTTTGCCAACTCTGGTGATGGAATTGGCTCCGTCTGAAGCGGCGAGCGACGAGAGCGCAGCGAGATAGCCGAGAATCAGGCCCGAACCTTCGATGGGCGCAGCGTGAAGCCTGATCGCTTGTTTGATCGACAACGCAGTAGGCGTTGGCTAAGATTTAACGGGCCGACTGGAGCGGATTGCCCGGACTGCATAGCCACTGCCGGTTGCGGCGGGTCGCTTCATTGGCCAGGCTCTCCACCGTGCCCGCCGCCCGTTTGAACGTCCGACCGAATTTCTTCACCAAGTCGCACCAGCCGTCTGAGTCCAAGCCCAAGCGTGCCAAAATCGGCGCCAGATGCGAAGGGATCGAACCTGCTTTGTCTTGTTGAAGTTTGCGACCGGTCCAGTCCAGCAGCTCCAGATATCTCAGCATCGAAATCGAAAGAAATCCCTTCTTGCTCGCCCGGCGTCCGCTGCCATCGACGTCTGCACCGATCGCATCCTCGCGTTCACTGATCTCAATCGGACTCATCCAGCCACTCTTCTGACGCCGCCGACTGCGTTCCCAGTCGTGAGTGCTCATCCGCGTGCGGTCTTCACGGTGGGTCAAGTCATCGATGCGGTCCTTCGCGCCGGTGTAGCTGCTTGCTTCGGGAGTCTCGGCGATCGCCGCGCGGATCGGATTCAAGTCAACATAAGCCGAACAAGCCAGCAGCGAGGCTTCATCCAATAGCACGACCGCCTTGTATCGGCCTTCCCAGAAGTGACCCGTTACCCGGTCCTCAGCGTTGCTGCGGCGAGCAATATTCTCCGCCGTGCAGCGCATCCACCAACTCAGATCACTCAATCTGGCCCGCCGCTCGGCGAGTCGATCGGGATCGTTGACGATCATGTTGACCTCCGGTTGCGTCGGTTCGGCGGGAGATCCGTCTTTGTTTCGTCGATGGGGAAACAACCGCAACCAGCGCCGGGCCACATCTTCATCGCTCCACGTCGCCAGCACATCCGGCCGACTCCTCAAGACTAAATGAATGTGGTTGTGCATCACGGTGTAGGTCAGGCAGTCAACGGCAAAAACGCTGGCCAAGAACTCCAGTCGTTGCCTAATCCACTGACGTCGATGCTCAAAGGATTGCCCAGAGACCGGATCATCTCCGCACAGGAAAGCCCGCCGGACACAGCGTTGGACGCAGTGAACGATTTGAATCTCGGCAGGATCAAGAACCTCGCCACGAGCAAGCCTGGGCATAAAACGACCTTCCGCAAGAGTGCGACTGTACTGAACAGGCGAAACCTAGCGGCAAACCGCGATGAGAACAAGGCTAGTTTATGCCTGTCCCTTTTTGCGTTTCCTTTTTGCGCGTTACCTGTCCCTTTTTGCGTGCCTTTTTGCGAGGCCCTTGCATCCGTTCTTTTGATAGAACGGTTCGGCGACCTTCTCAAGCTTGCTGTCGAAATCGATCTCGGCAAGCAATTGATTGAGTCGATCGTAAAAGGCGTTCCTCGGTCCATTGACCAGCTTGTCAGCGGTCACCCAGAACGTGTCCTGATGTGACCGCCGTCGTTTCCCGAGTGCCATAGGTCCGAAGTGCCATAGGTCCCGAGTGCCATAGCTATCCTTCACAAAGTGGAACAATCAAGGTGGCGCGATCCCTGCGAAAATCAACACGCTGCTAGACCTTGAATCAACTCACTGGCCAGGAGGACGCCCAAGAAAGAAGCCGTTAGACGACAGCTCTGAAATCAAAGAGTCTTGACACCTCTGTTTTGACCTGACACCTTTGATTTGACCACGATTCGCGGGTCGCTGATTCGGACATCATCGCTGTTGCTTCAGAAACGGGATGATTTTGATGAACCAACAGAGAGGCCTGAGCCTTTTGTTTTGTCCGATATCGTGCTGCATAGCAAAACGCTGAACGTGAAACAGGTCTACATCAACGGTAGCTCGTGTTAAGGTCTGACAAAACTCAGTGAAGCCCAAAAGACACAATTGAGCGAGCAACGAAAATGATACGCAACATGGATCTGATCCGCGCCATCGTGCTGGCGATTCGCGAGCATGAGGCGAAACCATCGGCCAGCGAAGTGCAAACGCTGATTAGCTACAACGAGAACGAGGTGTTCGCCTATCACATCGTGCTGTTGACGCAGAGTGCGATGGTGACGGGCGTTGAGACAGGGACGCGAAAAGATCGCTACGGCATTTCAAGCTTGGCCCTGTCCTGGTCCGGACAAGAGTTAGCCGACAACCTACTCAGTGATGACGTCTGGGCGAGTGCGAAAAAAACACTCGAGGATGCAGGTCTGCAATCAGCATCTTTCGAAATTTGGTCACAAGTCATCATCGCCAGACTCACCAAGCTTTGCAGTACCGCCGCATCGCCAGCAATGGAGCCTTGATTCCACCCCACCAAACAACTGCCGCTGTGCGGATTCGACGAGCGACCAGAGCGGACGGATCGACCAAATGGGACGCGACCAAAGCGGACGGGGTAGTTTCGAGTCCGAAAGACTCGATTTCCGCGAGGACGAATCGAATGGGCGAATTCCGAATGCTGCGGGCATAATCGGAAGCTGATGTCGCGTAACAGTTTCGGTCTGGATTGCGGGGAACCGTCATCAGCTTGGGGTTACCCTGTGGCTCTTGGAGAAACCAAAGGGGCAAGTCACTCTATTTGGAGCGACGCCGATAAGCCCGGCGTCGCTTGTATTCTTGGGCCCGGTTCGCTGGCGTTTCGGTCGCGGCGTCGGCAGTGATCCCTCGGTGCTCCGATTCTCGCATCACAATTCCCGCGATTTCGTACCGGACAGCCAAAGGCACGGAAAGGGTGTGGACGCAATGCACTGCGACTACTCTTGAACCGTTGCGTTCTTCAGAGTTCGATGTCGGGCATCCGCAGCATTTATCGCTTCTAAAAGAGTTGCCTGCTTCTTTTTTCCGACTCACGGTTACTGCGAAGATTTGCCTGATGAATCACGACGACACCTCATGGGACAAGGAAACTGACCAGGAATGGGACGGCGAATTGGCATTGGACCGCCTATGTGACCGGTTCGAGCAGGCCTGGAAACAATCGCCTAGCCAACCGCCAAGTCTTGCCGATTTTGTTGGAATGGTTAGCGAAACGCAGCGGGCAGGGCTTGCCCGAGAACTGATTCAAATCGATCGCGACTATCGCCGAACACACCACTGCGAACTCGATGAAGATGACTACGGCCGTCAACTGCAACCGCTCGATCTGGATCCGAACGAACCGCAGGCCACGCAGGCTGAGATGGCGACGCTTGATTCGGCGCACCCTGATGCGAACCGTTCAATGCCCAAGCAAGGAGAACGAATTCGCTACTTCGGCGACTACGAAATCATCAGCGAGATCGCTCGCGGCGGCATGGGGGTTGTCTACCGGGCGCGTCAAATCAGCCTCAACCGTGAGATCGCGCTGAAGATGATTCTAAGCGGGAACATCGCGGGCGAGGATCAAATTCGTCGCTTCCAAATCGAAGCGGAATCGGCCGCGGGCTTAGACCACCCGGGCATCGTGCCCATTTACGACATCGGTAACTTCGATGGCCAGCACTATTTCTCGATGAAGTTGATCGAAGGTGAGTCGCTCAGTGAAGTCGGTGCTAAGATCGGCCAAGATCTGACGCGCATCGTCGACGTGGTCGCCAAGACCGCATCGGCCGTCCATCACGCTCACCAACGAGGCATTCTGCATCGTGACCTCAAGCCGGCTAACGTTCTGATTGATGCGGACGGTGATCCGGTAGTGACCGATTTCGGACTCGCGCGCAGCACCGAACACGATCACGGCATCACACAAACCGGCGCGGTGATGGGCACACCAGGGTTCATGTCACCCGAACAAGCCACCGGTGGCGGCGTCACCACGGCGACAGATGTCTATTCGCTTGGTGCGATTCTGTATCAATTGCTGTGCGGTCGACCGCCGCATCAGAAAGACTCTGTGCTTGAAACACTTCGCAGCGTTGTGGACGAAACGCCACCACCCCCGCGAGGCTTCAATGCCGACGTTCACGCCGATCTTGAACTGATTTGCTTGCACTGTCTTGCGAAAGATCCCAGGCATCGATACGAGAACGCGGCCGATTTAGCGACCGACTTGAGAGCCTTCGAGGCCGGTCAACCACTGATGGTTCGGCCACCGTCGGTGATTGAAATGATGCGATCTTGGCTGAGTAAGAATTTTGGCAACGTGATTTGGATCCCGGTGATCGCAACCGTAGTCGGCGTGTTGTTCGGCGGCCTGATCTGGG
The DNA here is from genome assembly GCF_007860125.1 of Rubripirellula tenax. Classification (NCBI taxonomy): domain Bacteria; kingdom Pseudomonadati; phylum Planctomycetota; class Planctomycetia; order Pirellulales; family Pirellulaceae; genus Rubripirellula; species Rubripirellula tenax. The sequence goes on along the minus strand of NZ_SJPW01000006.1, from coordinate 134,049 downwards.
CGGGAACCATCGGCAGTGATTATGCGTCGAGACTAGACACGTACGACAAGTTCGCGCCGGGCGACCGCCCATGGCTTGCCAAGGACTATTCGTTTCTGCGTCCCATTTCGATTCCGCTGATGTTGTTGCTGACAACAACGATTGGCTGGGCGACCGCACGTTTGGTAAAAACGAAGAACCGCCTTGCGGACGTCAGTGCCGGGTTGGGCGTCGGGTTGTTGGCAGGCTTGTTGGCGTTTGTCTCTGGCTTTGGTCCCGCATTTGTACGAGGCATGACGGCCGGACCTCGCGAAGACTTTGGCGTGATCACGGGGCTTGCCGTTCCCGAAGGCAACACCGAACGCAAGGTCCGCCAGTTCCTTCAAGAAAAGTATCCCACGCTACGTGGTGTTCCGACGTCGGAGTTGCCGACGTTGCTGTACATGAAAGCCGACGGAGACACCGAAGCCGCGATCATGACGGGCACCGTCCTGGGAACCTGTGTCAGCCTGATCATCTTCACGATTTTGGGAGTAACACAGACTTGGGTGGCCGGCCGCTTGATACGAAACGAAACGCCGTGGCGCAGTCGGATCAGCTACATGTGCTTCACGATCGTTCTCGTTTGCGTTTTGTTTCTGCTAGGATCAAACTTTGCGACTTGGATTTCGATCGGTTCGGGCTACATCATTCATTGGCTCATCCCTGCGTTTTTTCTCGCTGCGTCGGCAGTGGCGCTGATGGCCGTGCATCGAAAGTCACCTTTGTTCATCCAAGGCCTTTCAACGATCGTTGCAATCGGGCTGTTTGGTGGGTTCATGTCCACGACGTGGATGAAGATTCCTCCGCCAGTGATCGCGGGACGAATCGCGGCAATCAAAAAAGCGAAGTCTCGAATCGCGAAAAGCGAAAACCTGCGAGACGACTGGATCCTACTCACCCGCGCTCATGCAACCTACGGTTCCATCCTCGGCCAAATCGGTGATTTCGATGCTGGCGTTGAACACCTGAAACTTGCCGCGACGGCCATTGAAGAGGCGGGCACTCATTCGGCGGACGAGTACACCATCGTGCCAGATAAGGGCATCGCAGAAATCAAAAATCAACTGTTGGAAACCTTGGTGAATCTCGGGAATCGTTCTGCGCGATACGACGTTTCAGTCGATGCGATGAACGAAATGACTCGGACGTGGCTCGTTGAGGACTTCGAAAACGATCTAAAAATTCGCAATGGCTACATCAAACTGCTCGGGCAAGCCGATCGAGTGGACCAACTGATCGCCTTCGCCCATCGTTTCCATTTGGACGAAGATAGACCGGGAGACAGAGAGACCCGAAACAAAATCCAGTTCTTCCTTCGCTACGCCAACCGAGGCCGACTCGAAGTAGAAAACAATCAAACCGATTGGCTGAGCCAAGCAGCCCAGAAGTACGCGGACAGCGTCGACGGTTGGACAGATGCTCAAAAACAAACCTATGTGAACGGGGTCATCGAGACACAATCGTTCTTGATCTACGGCCCCATCGCAACGTCGCCGGAGATGTCCGTTCGAGAGCAACTGGATATGTCGACCGAAATCGAGAAAGCATTGCTCGACCCAAGTTTGGAAGCGTTTCCCGAGCCCGATCTTTCGTCGAACGATTTGGCGGGACGTTATATCGACTTCAAAGAAAGACTCAGCGAGTCCGAAAACCAAATCGCCTATGCCGCCACCACGATCCACTTAGAAACGGCCCAGAAAATTCGCTTCACAATGGCGAGTGATGATGGTGCAAAGGTTTGGATTGACAGTAAATTGGTCCTCGAAAACGCGTCAAACCGACACTTAAGTGCGAACCGCAAAACATTCGATGTCGATCTGATAGCCGGATCACATAGAATGTTGCTTAAGATCAGCCAAGCAGCTCGCGATTGGGGATTCTGGATTGGTGCTATGGACGACAACGAGTTCCCGATCGAGATTTGGGAAACAGAATGACCCTTTCGAAAAACCACGATTCGATCACGGTATGGTTCGATCAACTCCGCCAAGGTGATCCCGCGGCGGCCGCAAAGCTGTGGGATCGCCTGTTTCAACGCCTCGCCGAAGTCGCTCGCTCACAATTGTCCAACCGGCGCGTCAGTGACGAGGAGGACATTGCCGCGGGCGTGTTGACGACGCTCTGCAATGCAGCCGATCGTGGAGCTCTGCCCAGCATCGACAGTCGCGATGACTTGTGGCGAATGTTGATGTCGTGGACGAAGAACGATTGCATCGACCAAGGCCGCAACGACGCCCGAGCAAAACGTGGTGGCGGCAAGGTCCGAGGCGATTCCGTATTCGATGGTTCCAGCGACGCAGGCTTCGATTTAATCGCCGATATTTCACCCTCGCCGCAAACGTTGGCCGAGATGGACGAACAACTGCAAAGGATGCTGATGAAACTTGGCGACCCGATGCTGAGCGAAATCGCGGTTGCAAAAATGGAGGGCTACAGCAACGAAGAACTCGCCACGCGTTACGAAGTCACCATCCGAACCATCGAGCGTAAGCTGGGCATGATCCGGCGCCGTTGGTCAAACGTTGCCTAGCACTGCGGGTCGATTGAAAATCGTCAACCACGCTAAAGGTAACCGCACAATGCTGGCCGTGATCACATCGGCAGCCGCAAATTCCGCTATTATTTGCGTGTTTCGCGAACATCTCGTTCTCGTTCCTTTGGTCTGCTTTCAGGTTTATCGTGATGATCCGGTTTCTTTTTATCGGTGTTTTTTTCGCTGTCAGTTCCTTATTCGCGCAGGACGCCCCGAACAACGATGACTCCGATCGTTCTCGGTCAGTGGCCGAAAAAGAGATCCATCAGTTCTTTGATCGGTATCAGGCAGCAACGGCCTCCGAATCCGCCGACGACCTCAATGCTTGCTATGACCTGACGGAAATGGCCAACGACGTCGTCGCGGAATCCGGTGTCACGTTACCCAACGGCCAACAACAGCAATTGGTCGCCGCCTTGAACGTGGCGTTCGCGCAACAGATCGAGTTGCTGGAGGTCGTTTGGACGCGGCATCGCATCATGCAGATTGATTTTTTCGAAAACGATTCGGTCGCCGATGTCTATGTGCGAAGTTGGTCCGACGAAGCGGGGACGGCGCGCGAACGGTACACCGTTAAAAAATTGGGTGACGATTGGTTCATCACCGATTTCTCCGATCTGTCGTTCGGAATATCGACGGTTGCCATGGCAGCCATGGGCCTGCGTGAATCGGTCAAGAGCAGCGTAACAGCGGAACTGGTTTTCGGCTCAAAGCAGGTCATGCAATGTGCGGTGGCGTGTTCCCAGGGTGACGTCTACCTTGCCGCCGAACACATCGATGCGATCATGGGCCACCCCGTCGCTGAAACGATCCAAGGGCTGCGATGGCAATTGTCGGCCGCGGTACATGAGTTGATCGATTCGCACGTGGTGATCGAATCGGTCGACAAGGCGGATGCCTTTGGGGCGTCGGCTCCGCTGGAAGATTATTTGCTGGGCCAAGCCTATACGGACTTGGGGCGATACGACGTCGCGCTGGAATACTTCCAAGGTTACCTCAACCGTTTTGGTCATGATGCCGATGCGTATTACTCGATCGGCCACGTTTTGGAACAGCTTGACCGCACCGACGAAGCGATCCAGGCTTACAAGTCGGCGTTGGCGGATACGCCCGAATCGGTCATCAACGTCGGTGCGTTGGCATTGGCGTTGCCCGACGATCGCAAGTCTGAGTTCGCGAGCTACTTTCAAGCCTTGCCGAACTTCGCCGAGTCGTTTGAAGAGCTCGGCGACACGTTCATCGTCGAAGACGACGACGCGGCCTTAGAAACACTGAACCAAGTCACCATCGAGCGGGATCCCGAAACACGGCACTTGGCTTACTATCGTGCGAACCTTCGAAGAATGCGCGGCGATCATGTTGCCAGCTTTGATATTTTGGCGGACTTGATTGCCAAAACCGACAGCGATGACGATGCCCGGGAATGGTACGAACCAGCGTTGTGCGAGTCGGCTGTTTCGTGCGGCCGGATCCATCAAGCGTACGCGATCTGTGACGACAAAACGCAAGCCATCAACGAGTTAGCGGTTCTGCCAGAAAAGTTCGTCGAACAATCGATCGACGGCACCGAAACCCAGCCGACGATTGACGATGTCAAAAGCTTGCTTGCGAAGTACTTGCAAGACCAAGAGAACAGTTTTGAAGCGACTTATCTTGTCGGCAATTGGCATGCCGAGGGCGAAGAATACGAAGTGGCTCGCGAGTATTTTGCCAAGGCGATCAACCTGGCCAACGACGACGACGATCGCTATCTGGCGATCAGCCGTTGCGTTCACTGCTATGCCCGATTGGATCGTGCGGTGGATTCGTACACCGAACTGGAACCCAAAGACCTAGTGGTCGATGCGCTGGAAAACGAGTTACCCGAAGGTCCGGACCTAGAAACCGTACGAGCCATGTTGCGAGCGGACCAACCCGATCTGTTTCGATTTCTGTTGGCCGATTTACCGATGCTGCTGAGGAATGGCCATTATCAATCGGGGCTCGATCGATTGGCTGTGGCGTACGAGAAGTTTGTTCCGACAGACGAGAACCGTTGGCAGGAAGACGTGATCGATGCTTATCGGACACGCTTCCTGATTGGGCTGAAGCGTTACGACGACGCAATCCTATCGGCCCGTCGGGCGTTTGAAGGCTCCAGCGATTTTCTGCGAGCGCTGGTCTATGCGGCAAAGGGCGACCGGTACAATTTCGACTCGGCTTACCAAAGGTGCTTGACCCGATCTGCAACGTACGCACACGACGACTTCGTCAACGCGGACGAAGTCCCCAAGGAGTGGCTTACCGATCCGCCAGTGCCGGCGGCGGACGAAGTTGCGAGTGAGTTTTCGCCGTGGAACGAAGTCCGGCGCGTCGTGTTCTTGTTGAAGGAACCTCGCCCGTTCGATGCCAGCATCGTCAGCAAGGCGTCACGGTCGATTGGCGAAGCGGTTTTTCAAATCGAGCGAAATCAGATGACGCCGGATGAGGACGATTACGTCTTTCAATGCAACGCACACGCCGTCATCGCTGCGACTCAGAACTGCAAGTACTTCATTCATTGGGGCAGCAAACCATACCTTTTCGACGCGAAACTGCTGGCGGAAGAGTCGGGAACCGAAGGCGAGATTTCGCAACGGATCGGCGATCATTCGGCTTGGCTTGCCATCGACATCTTCCAATGGCCCCAGGACACCGAACAAGCCGATACGGTGTCAATCCCTTGCGAAGCATCGCAGCGGCTGGCCAAGTACGCCGAAGTGTTGGTCGGTGAATTCGCGACGGTCGCGATCCACAGCGACAACCAGACATTTGTTTCTTGCGATCGGGCCTTTTTTGAAGCGTTGGCAAGCGATAGTCCGATCGACGCGTTCGAGCCGGCGGATTCCTTGGATCGGTAAGTACCGGCGGTTCCGGCCCGGCCTTTGAGCAAGAGGGCACACGGCCGGTTTCTGTCGCCAGAACGGTGCGCGACCGGTGCCGACGCGTTGCGATAAGAACGGCAAAGACTTATCTTTTCCCCAATGTCGCCGACGATCGGCGACGCGTATTTTCAAAAGCTTTCTTTGAGTTCGATTGGTGCCCTTGATTGGGCAAATCGCTTGAATTTTCAATTCAATGCGAGAGGCGGCCAATTGCGCACGAATGTCAAACGCGAATCGTACTCGCGGAGGCTCCCTTTGCGGAGCAATGCGTTCGTGAAGGCGATCCTCCACAATATTAAGGTGAGCATGGTGTTTGATACCGAACGACGGTTGCCAATGGCTGGGTTATTCCTATTTCTGGCCCTTTTTGCGACTTCTTTGCCTGCACAGGACGCTTCCGAAACCGCCTCGACGGTGGGAGGCGAGGTTGGCGCAGCCACTTTTTCGGATGTCCCTGAGGGGGCTTTGACCGATGACGAAATCGCAAACGGTCCCGCGGCGGCACACAACGCGTGGATGCTGGTTTGTTGTGCATTGGTCTTGTTCATGACAGCCCCCGGATTGGCGATGTTCTACGGCGGTTTGGTCCGTCGCAAGAACGTCCTCAGCGTCATGATGCAGTGCATTTTCTTGATGGGATTGATGACCGTCATTTGGGCGATTTACGGATATTCGTTAGCGTTCGGCGGCAGCGGCGGATGGATCGGCAATACCGACTATTTGTTCATGAACGGCGTTCAACGCGTTTACAGCGAAACGCTGGGCGAACCGGTCACGCCGATGGAAGGCGATATGACTCGGTTGACCCACATGCTGTTCCAAGGGATGTTCTTCATCATCACGCCGGCTCTGATCTGCGGTGCGTTTGCCGAACGGATGAAGTTCAGCGCAATGGTTGTTTATTCGATCGTTTGGGGATCGCTGATTTACTGCCCTCTTTGCCACTGGGTTTGGGACGGCGGGCCCCTTTCGTATTCGGATACCAGCATTGCCGGCGGAGCACTTGATTTTGCCGGCGGTACGGTTGTTCACATTAGCAGCGGCGTCTCGGCACTGGTGGCCGCCATCCTGATCGGACCGCGAATGGGGTTTTTGAAGGAACCCATCCAGCCGCACAACTTGACGTACACGGCTTTGGGCGCGGCGATGTTGTGGGTGGGATGGTTCGGATTCAACGCCGGCAGCGAACTGTTATCGGACGGTCTGACCAGCAGCGCATTCGCCGTCACTCACTTTTCTGCTGCCGCAGGTGCGGTGGCCTGGGCGATGACCGAGTGGGTCGTCCTGGGCAAGCCGACGGTACTTGGCGCCAGCTCGGGTGCGGTCGCTGGCTTGGTCTGCATCACGCCCGCCGCCGGATTCGTTCAACCGATGCCGGCGATCATGATGGGCGTTGCCGCCGGGATCGTCTGCTATTGGGCGTGCTCGAAATTGAAGTTCATGCTGAAGTACGACGACGCGCTGGATGCGTTTGGCGTTCACGGCGTTGGCGGAACCTTGGGTGCGGTGCTTACCGGCGTATTCGCTTCGCGAGCTTGCTGGGACGTGAGTGAAGGAACCCCAATCGGGCTGATCGAATCGGGCGGCAACCCGGCGCTGTTGATCGGCCAGATCGTTGCCGTCGCAGTGACGTTCTTGTTCGCGGGCCTTGGAAGTCTGGTGCTGCTGAAAGTGATCGACATGGTCATCGGATTGCGAGTACCTGCCGAAAGCGAACAACGCGGCCTGGACGTCACGGACCACGGCGAAGAAGGCTACATGTTCAGCTAGTCGCCCATGACGAGCTGCAAACTGTGAACATGGCAACGTGCGTCAGCCCATCGAGGCTGACGCACGATCGCTTGGGTGCCCTTTCAGCCTGTTGAAACAGGTTGCTAGGCCTTGTGATGACGATAGGGATTGAACAACAGATAATTCAAGTGACGATAAAGATCACTGTCGGCTAGCAGTTCGGCATGCTTTCCTTCGCCCACCAAGCGAGGACCATTTAGCAGCACCACTCGATCGGCGGACCGCAACGTTTGCAAACGCTTCGGCAGAATCACGACTAAGGATCCCTTTTCGCTAAGCATGCGAAGGGCGGCTAAGCAGGGGTCGTTGGCCAAGTGCTCGGCCGGCGGTGGTGGCTCGCTTGCCAATACGATTGGCGGATTGTGCAACAGCGCTCGTGCCACACCGATCGCATAGGTCGTCTCGGATCCGAGCATCGAATCGCCGGGCGTGATGATCGTTCCCAGTGCGTCGGGCAAACGCTGCAGACGCTCGTATACGTCCACTTGCTCGAGCGCATCGACCACATCCCGGTTGTTGATCGACTCGTCATCGCCGCGAAGATTCTCGCTAATCGTTCCTTCCCAAACGGGGCCTTCCGGTTCGATCCACATCACATTGCGGGCTAGTGCTTGCGGGTGCACGTCTCGCAATTGGACACCGTCGATGGCGACGCGACCTTCGCTGGGCATTCCAAAGCCCATCAGAAGCTCTGTCAGAGCTCTCGTCGATACGGATTCGGTGCCGAGCAAGGCAACGAACGTGCCGGGCACAAGCCGTAGGCTGAGGTGACTGAGGATCGGATTGCCGCTTGAATCACCGATGGTCACATCATGAATTTCGACTCCATCGCGCAGCCCCGCCAAACCGACGCGCTGCTCGCTCGGCGATACTTCGCTACTGCGTTTTAAGTAATGATAAACCGCATCGCTGGCATGCCCGAACTCACTCAATTGAGCTGCCAGGCTGATCAATCGACCCGCCGCAGCGATCGCACCGGCAAGCGACAAACCGATTACCAACGCAGCTGGCAGACTCAAACCACTGTCAACGCCAAACAGATTCACGCCCAAGCCAAGCACCAACACCGCCACCGCAGCCGAAATGGCGAAGAACAACAGCGGCCAAATCCGCCCTAGCCTTGCGTCTTCATCGGCGAGGCGACGATAAAGCGTTTCCAACTCCGCTTGAAACGCATGATCGGCTAAACCCTGTGAATGAAGCCGCGCCAGCAACGGCGCTTGCCCGACCAATTCGGCCATCCGCCGACGTGTGCGTGGAACTTCCCAGTGGTTAAGTTCGGCTTGATCGTTTCGCCGCAGCCGCCTGGCCAATTGCCAAAGCAAAACCCCGCTGACGACCGCCAGCAGCGCCAACCAGACATTCACCAAAAGTGCAACGACCACACATCCGATCAACATCAACACGCTGCGTGGAACGGCGCGATACCAAAGCGATAGACCTTTCTGGACGAGCGGCAACTGCTGGCCGATCAATTGCTCGGCGCGAACATGCTGGGCCGCAGCGCCTTCGAGCTCGGCGCGGCGAAGACTTTGCTTCAGCACGCTTTGGTGCAACGATTTGACGACCCGCGAAGCTCGTGAGTCTGCTGAGCGCCGATGAAGCCACACCGAAACCGAAAACAACGCCGCAACAAGGAACGTCAATCCGACCAACTCTGTCAACTGAATTAGCGCCGCTTGCTCGACGAATGCATGACTGATCGGAACTCGCAGATGCGTCCCCAATCGGACTTCGGATCCGCTCAGCCCGTCCGCGTCGAGCAACATCGCGATAGCACCCAGCATCACGACAAGCACGGGGATAAGCAGTCCCGCCAGTGCAGCCCACAGATAGGACAGCAGGGCACCGCCAGCTTGGGGTTCACTTCGCGGCTGCGATAGCGTGCTAAAACGGCTCAACCTCGTCATCTCCCGTAACTGGGACAGGGAAAAAGGAGTACGAGGCTCCAGGTCAGATCATTCCGACCATCCGTCAAGCCAAGTCACGGTCCTCGAACAACAACATCGCGAGCATCCAGATGGCGATCGCGAAGCATACAAGATAGTTGAAAGCACCGGCCAAGTAGATAATCGGGATCGGATTTCCGGCGTCAACAGCGGATTGGACGTTAAAAACATTCAGGTTGGGCACGACAACGGCAATCAGCTTGCCCACAAACCCGACCAATTCGTTATTCCCCTCCGTCGATGCAACCAGCGGCGACGTCAGGTTGCCGATCACGTACACCACGAAACAGGTGATGAAGTTCGCCAACAGCGGCAATCGAGTCGCCAAGGCCACCGCGATCGCGCCGATCGCCATGGTTTCCATGAAGTACAAACCCAGGATAGGAATCGTTGTGATGATCTCTTCGAAACCATTTTGCCAAACCGTCGCCGCTCGGGATGTCTCGCGAGCATCGTAGATCGGCTTGTAGCTGATCACGATCAACAAAACCGCACCGATGATGGCGAATAAGACCAACACCGACAACATGATGCCGGCGTACTTGCCCAAAATGAACGAGCGCCGGCTGACGGGCTTGCTAAGCACGGTCAACGCCGTACGTCCTTCGATTTCGTCGCTGACCGTCGTTCCCGCACTCCAAACGGCCTGCAACATGCCCAACACCATGATCAAGGTGACGCCGCTGTCCTTGAGCAATCGGATGTCGTCGCCAAGGGTGTTGAACGGATAGAATCCAAAGAATACGACACCGAAGATCCCCAGTGCCATCAACAACAGATAGAGCGGTTGGGCCATTTCGTTCTTGGCCGTCGAAAGAGCCAATGCCCAAACTCGCGGCGCCGCTTGGCGGAACGCCATGATGCTGGTGATGGCCAGGAAGAACGAAAACGCAATGACCACGATCGACTTGGCTTCCGGAATCGGCGGAGTGCTTGTCAACGAAAACACGACGGTCGCCGGATTGATTTCACGGTTCTGGATGTGCAGTCGTGACGCATCGCCAGGGATCGGTGGCGATTCACGCTCGGCCGATCGAAAGATTTGCTCTTCGTCAGCATTGATTCGGTAGGGCACCCGCGAGAACGCCGCGGTGTCCGCCGAGTCCGCCAACAGAATCGTCTTGTCGCTGCGAATCCGAAGTTCGGACAGATTGCGTAGGTTGTAATTGATCATCGCAGGATGGAACGCCGATTCGTCGGGATCGCTGTCGCCCACGCCCGGCACAACGACCGTCAACTCCGTCACACCGTCACCAACAAAATTGACCGCCGGAATCGCTTTGAAAAAGTCCAGTGGTTCGGTCACCAACGGTGCCGAGGCTAGTCCCACGACAACGAAAAGTGCTGCCACGCCCAGCAAGTAGGGGACGACACCTTCACCCAAAATCTCGAACCATTCGGACCGCGTACGGTGCCACATCCCGTAAATCAAACCGAAACCGAGGATCAACCCGATCGTCAGCAGGGGAAGAATCAATGCGTAGGCGAAATCGCCACCGCCGGAGGTAGGCAGATAGAGAAAACAAAGCACCGCACCGATCAGGCCGCCGACCACAACCGACGCCGTGACGCCGACCTTGGATGAGTCAGCCAGATTCCCAAGCCCGGGAATGTACGACAGAACTGCCAGAACCCCGTAGTAGACCGCTGCAATAGCCGCCCCGATGACCAGTGCGATTGCGATCACATAGAGAGGCGTCAACCACGCGGGCACCCAGTTGATACCCTGGGCCAAAATCATTGAGGGGGCGAGGTGCATCGTGGAAACCGTTCTTTGGCACACAGGAAAGGGGGATTTCGTAACCAGAAGTGACCAAACGATCAACCAGAAACCCCTGGCCGAAAGCTCGATGTGCCTGTTACGCAGCCCATGCCCAAAGGGTTTGCCATCAAAGATGCTTTTCGAACAACTTACGCACGTCGTCCGGGATCGCCGTTTTCAGGAGCCCCGAGTCGGCCAAACGGCAGCAAACAGCGGTCAACGTTCCCTTGGCGACATGGGAACCGTCGCGAGAGAATTGGAAGAGGTACGAAACGCTGCTGGTGCCGATCTTGCTGACGCTAACGTCGATCTGGAGCAGGTCCTCGAAATGTGCCGCCGCTTGATAGTCGCAGTTTGCAGCAACGCGAGGCCAGCTGATGGGATCTTCGCCGTCCACCGATTTGGGCAGCACGGATATCCCGAGCGACCGCAACATTTCATGCTCGGCCGATTCCATCATCGGGAAAAAGGCCGAAAAATGCACAATCCCAGCCGCGTCGGTGTCTCGAAACTCGACGCGGCGATGAACAGTGAACACAATTCGGCAACAGGTTTCGGGTAACAGGTTTTCAGACTATCAGGACAACCGATCACTCAAAATCCTGACGCCTGTGACCCGTTCCCTGTGACCCACTCTACTCGCCGACGAAGGGAAGAAGAGCCATGAAACGGGCTCGCTTGACAGCTGCGCTGACCGCGTGCTGGCTGGCTGCGGTACAACCGCTCTTGCGGCGACCGACGATTCGACCCTGACGATTGATCATCTTCTTCAGCAATTCGACGTCCTTGTAATCGACATACATCGGACGCGGGCGGTGGCCATCGACGAAAATCGGATCTTTCTTCTTGGTTCGCGAACGAACGCGACTGCGTTTGCGGGCACGGCTGCGCGTGCTCATCGGGCGTGGAGCCATCAGGTACTTTTCTAGATTCTAGAGGGCGAACGGACTAATCGGCCGGCGGGCATCCTGTGCGAAACAGTGCCGTCGGCTCGCCTGGGCCCGCAACAGTTTTTTGCGGGTCCAAGAGTATGTCGAGCCAGAAAGTTTGTCGCAAGGGGATTTGGACCAAGATTTGCCCTTCCGCTTTTGCTAAAGCTTTGCCATATTTCCCAATCGTTTTGATAGGGCTTGAAATTCCAGTCCGCGGTTCCCACTGCGCCACCCAAGAATTTGATCCCCGACCGGTGTTCATCTGGACGCCAACGGCCCTTTGGGTGTCTGAACGAAACCACGCGGCCGTCCCACCAGCGTGCCCGGTTTTTGATCGATCGATTGCGATCTAGAATTTTACCGGGCAAGCGTTCAATAAGAAGACTGAGCGTGCGACGACCAATTTCTTGGGCATCCTAAAACCTGTATACGGGAATGTTGCCCGTATCCCCAAGAGATTCGGCACATCGCACGCACGTTTAGGTAACAAAAGATATGAGTCTGGCGAAAACAAGAAACATCGGAATCAGCGCTCACATTGACTCGGGTAAAACGACCCTCAGCGAGCGCGTCCTCTTTTACACCGGACGCATCCACAAGATCGAAGAGGTCAAAGGTGGCGGTGACGGCGCGACGATGGACCACATGGAACTGGAAAAAGAGCGTGGCATCACAATCACCAGTGCCGCGACGTCGGTCGAATGGAAGGGCCACAAGATCAACCTGATTGATACGCCCGGTCACGTGGACTTCACGGTCGAAGTCGAACGTTCGCTTCGCGTTCTTGACGCAGCCGTGTTGGTTCTGTGCAGTGTCGGTGGCGTTCAAAGCCAATCGATCACGGTTGACCGCCAAATGAAACGTTACGGCATTCCCCGCTTAGCGTTCATCAACAAGATGGACCGCACCGGTGCGAACCCGTACCGCGTTGTGCAAATGCTTCGCGATAAATTGGGCGCCGAAGCGTTCTTGATGCAGATCCCGATCGGCGCCGAAGAAAACTTTAAGGGCGTCGTCGACCTGATCGAAATGGTCGCCTACCTTCACGAAGGCGATGAAGGCGAGAAAGTCATCACCGCGCCGATCCCTGCAGACTTGATGGACGAAGCCGAAGCGAAACGCGGCGAGATGCTCGAAGCACTGTCGATGTACAGCGACGAAATGATGGAAAAGTTGCTCAGTGAAGAAGACATCTCGAAAGAGATGATCTACACAACCACTCGCGCCGCCGTCCTGGGCGGAGCCACCCCGGTATACTTGGGCAGTGCTTTCAAGAATAAAGGTGTTCAACCTCTGCTGGACGCCGTCAACCGCTACTTGCCCAGTCCGCTGGACCGTGAAATCAAGGGTCGAGATCCGCAGGACGAAGAGCGTCGCATCGAATTGCTACCCGATGCGTCGCGTCCGTTCGTCGGAATGGCGTTCAAGATTGTCGAAGATCCGTTCGGCCAATTGACTTTCATGCGTGTTTACCAAGGCACGATCAAGAAGGGCGATACCTACGTCAACCAACGTACCGGCAAGAGCGAACGGTTCAGCCGTATCGTCCGGATGCACAGCGAGAAGCGAGAGGAAATTGATTCCGCATCGGCCGGTGACATTGTCGCCGTCCTGGGTATCGATTCGGCCAGCGGTGACACGTATGCCGCGGAACGCGACTTCTGTACCCTCGAATCAATGTTCATCCCCGATGCGGTGATCAAGGTTTCGGTTTCGCCCAAAAATCGCGGCGATGCAGACAAGATGAGCAAAGCGTTGCTGCGGTTCCGCAAGGAAGACCCAACGTTCCGCGTCTTCACTGACGATGAAACCAAAGAAATTTTGATCAGCGGCATGGGCGAACTCCACCTGGACGTCTACGTCGAACGAATTCGTCGCGAATACGGCGTTGATATCGAAGTCGGTGCGCCGAAGGTCAGCTACCGCGAAAGCCCGACCAAAGAGATTTCATTCGATTACAAGCACAAGAAACAGTCGGGTGGTTCGGGTCAGTTCGCACACATCAAGGGCAAACTCAGCCCGATCGCATCGGACAGCGAAGACAGCTTCGAATTCGAAGATCACGTCACCGGCGGTCGTATTCCGAAGCAATACATTGCACCGGTCGAAAAAGGTTTCCGCGACAGCTTATCCAAAGGCCCCGTCGCCGGTTATCCCGTCGTGGGAACTCGGATCGACCTGGAAGACGGTAGCTACCACGACGTTGACTCGTCGGAAAAGGCGTTTTATACGGCCGCCCAAGGTTGCTTCCGCGAGTACTTCAAGCAAGCCGCACCGAAGTTGCTCGAGCCAATCATGAACATCGAAATCGAGTGCCCCGAAACGTTCCAGGGCCCCGTGGTCGGTGACGTGATCAAGCGTCGTGGATTGATGACCAGCACCGACGTCGTCGATGCCAACTGCATCATCAAGGCCGAAGTGCCCCTGGCCGAAACATTCGGCTACGCGACCGACCTTCGCAGCATGACGCAAGGCCAAGGAACGTTCACCATGGAATTGGCGACCTACAACCAAGTCCCGTCGAACATTCAAGACGACATCATCGAAGCGAAACGCAAAGCCGACCTGGTTGCATCGAAGTAACCTCGGCAACGCTACGTCCTTAAAATAGAAACGGCGATGTGCTTGACACATCGCCGTTTTTTTATGCGCCTCGATAAACTCTAAAATCTGACGCAACTTCGATTTCGGTTCGTGAGGCATCGTACGCGGCAGACACCGTGGCGACGGTCGCTAGACCAACGATGAAATGCTCTAATCCAAACGAACGGCTTGGGCAGCGCTGCCCACCTGAGCGTCTTTGACGACGATTGTCTCGGGCGCATCTTTGCCAGCTTTGATGGTGAAGGTCTTTCCCTGCGGTGCTCCGGGAGCAAACGTCTTTCCGTTGACCCGGACGGTGTACAGGGTCTCGCCGTTTTCGGAATCGACAAGCTGGACGACTGGGGAATCGACATCAAACGTTAACTCTCCCAGCTTTCCCCAGGATGTCGGATTGTAATTGTCGAACTGCGAGATGGTGCGAGGCCAACCGGGGTACTGCTTTGCACTGGGATCGGTCACGTCGACATTACGTGGCCAACATTCCATTTTGATCTGCCGGGATTTGGTGTTCAAACGCACGATGCCGAACCCAGCGGCGCGGGTGTTTAGCAAATTGCCGGCGGGACTCTTTTCCGGGTTGGCTGCCGCGTAGTTGGTGACTTTGTTGTCGAATCCGTCCAGCAGATCACCGGTGTATTCAGGACTGCCAGGTTCACGGTTCTTGCCAGGCTCAAGCGGTTGCCACCAACGAAGATACAGATTGGCGATCGAGGGAACACAAAACGACCAGATCGCGTCACGATGTTCGTCAACGCCATGATGAAAGATCGTGGCCAAGTGTTGATCGCCGGCGAAATGAAAAGCGAACGCTTTGCGAAGCGATTGGAGCGCGAGGTTGCGTCCCGTTTGTGGCCAACCGTTAGAATCCATATCCGCATGCAATCGACCGTTCGCCGCGCCGTGGATATGTGCGCCACCGCAGAAAATTGTTTGCGAAAGGGCGACTTTCATTTTTGCATCGCGCCAATCCATCGCCCAAGCATCCAGGAAATTCAGTTGCCGCTCGCCGAGCAGAATGGCACCATCAACATCGACGCTGGCAGGATCGTAATCCGGGTTGCGAATGTGGTCGGGGCGCGGCCCTTGCTTCGGTACTCGGCCCGCTGGACCGGTCTTAAACTTGCGATCCTCTAGAATGGCAAAATCGATGTTGCCCCAATTCAAATTCGTGAAATAGACACCGATGCCTTGACCAACTTTTCGCGGGTCCACCGGATCAGGAAGATGGCTGGTCTGGGCACGTTCGACTTCTTGGACATAGATTCCAGGCTGTGAGTAGCCACCGTCAGCAGCACCACTGAGCGTCGAAATTTTCCCGTTTTCGCCCCACAGATTGGGCTGACCCACGTCATGGTCATCGGGCAGACAAATCGTCGGGCGGTCTTTGATGATGTCACCAAAATCGCGTCCGAATTTCAACCAAGCGGCGTAGTGTTTGTTGTGGTCGTAAACTTGATCGCCCGAGAAGAACAACACGTCCGCATCGATCTTTTCAACATTGTCGATCAAGTCCTGTCGCGAGATATCGCCACCGTGGGCCGGTTGAATCGAGTTACCGGTGAATCCAGCGACCACGATCTCGTCCTTATCCACGGGGTTCTTGCGAATGGTGCCTTCGTACTTGGCTTCCGCTCCATGCAAAACGCGATACTTGTACGCTTGAGTGTCGTCCCAGTTTTCGACTCGAAACGGTGCCGTCCAGCCCGCTTCGATCACGGTCGTTTTGGCGACTTCAACCCACTGTCCGTGCTTTTCGATTTCCAAGCGAGCGTTCTTGGGGTCGCTCGATTCAAGCGGATAAAGTTGAGCAGTCAACTTCAGCGTATCGTCGTGAACGGTGTAGAGCGCAAAGCAGATGACGTCGCTGCGCTTGACTTCGGGGATCGTTAGATCTGCACGACCGGGTCGCCTCCTTCCACTCTGTTGTGCCAAAACCGGAGCACCGGCAAGTAGCAAAGCGAAGCAACAAAGTGAGAAACGTTTGCATTGTTGAAAATTCATCGATCTACCATTCGTTCGGGGTGAGTCGTCGCTAGTTTATCTGTATTGACTGCCGATCGCGGTTGCCGCCAATTCAAGAACAAATACAGAGGAATCAGAAAGTGTGGCGATCGGAGAACTGCTTCGTGCATGTATTGGTCGGCTCCCCAGTAGTTGAGCCCCCAAGACATCCCAGCGACCGGGCGAGCGATGGCGGTTAAGCACCCCCAGACAGTAGCGTAAAAAGCACAGCTTCGGCGCAGAAACGGGATACAGATTCCGATGCAAACCCAAAAATCAAGAATGCCAGCTGTTCGTAGCAAGGCTTGAGCCGTTGGGTATTCAACTCCGAGGATCAATGTCGTCATGGCATAAAATTTTCCAGGCGTCGGCCAAAGCCCTGTCGCATAACAACCATGTCCGGCGAACGTCATGACCAACGCAATCATGGCAGTGATCACCGTGGCTTTGTGGCTTGCACCAAAGGCGAGTGCCATGACAAGCAGGATGGGAATCAACATCTGCCCACCATGTTCGATGAACATGGGTAGCTGATTTTGCGAGGAAACGTACGCCGCGTAGCTGAGCAAGGTCAGCATTCCGCTGCCGATCACCAAACCGAACATTTGGATCCAGGACTTTTCGCGAACCGTCACGCTCAAAAATGCACACATCAGGTACAGCAACCAGATTCTGGCGATCCATTTCTGCACCAAGCCATCGCCGGCCCCCGATCCGACGAAATCGTCCCAGGAGAAGCCGAATCGGTTCGCAAGTTCGTAGGTGGTGCCATGCCAGAGAAGCACACCATAGGGGCCTTCCCAGTAGAAATGCACCCAGGTCCACCCGGCGAAGCAAAGAAACGCCCCCAGCCGGAGGCAGGCAATCCGTAAGTTGAGTTGCGCCGTCTCGTTCACGTTATGCCTGAGTGACGCGCTGTCGTAGGGGAGGGAGTACGGATTCTAAACTCAATTGATCGTAGTAGGTGAAATTCAAACGGCTCTACCAGAGAGACGCTTCGCAAACAATTGTCCTCAATGCAAAGTCGGCGTTCACGACCAGCGATGTTGATGCAACACTTTGCCGTGCAGATCAACGATGCGAATATCGAGTGACTGCTGCGATCCGTCCTGCTCTGCGTCGATCACTGTGAGTGTCGCTTGCTCTGGCTTGGGTCCACCACCAACAAACTGCAGGATTGGCATGTCGTCTGTTGCTGCATCCAATCGGTCGCTGTGCATGTGCCCCGACAGAATCGCCTGAACACCAGCCTGCCTCAAGATCGGAAGCCAGAGCTTCGCACCGAATCCGCAATAACTGGCATACCCTTCCAGCGTCGTTCCATCGTTCTGGCCATCGAGGCCACGCAAAGGTATGTGGCACGCGACAATCTTTAGCGGGGCATTTTTAATCTCGGGACGATCAAGCACGCGTTTCAACCAGGTAGCCTGGCGTTCACGATAAGGTTCGTAAGCAGCGGTTCCCGCAAACACCGGATGCTCGTCCGGCTTGTCCTCGCCCGTGTCCAGCGTGATCAGCGCCAGAGGCCCCAAACGCAATGCCTGGCTGTAGGGCAACTCTGCCGACTCGGGACAACCCGCAAAACTCTTGATCACTTCTCGCGCCCGCTGACCACGGACATCGTGATTTCCATTGCTAAAAACGAGCGGACGAGTGCTGGCCCAGGACTCAATGGCGTCTTGTGCCGGATTAAGCAAAATTTGCTCGGGCGAATCCGCCGCATCAAAGTCGTTGCAACTATCTCCATTCCAGATCAGTAAATCCGGCTTCAGTTTCTCAATTTCACCGTGCAACGCTTGGATCGTCTCGAGGTTCTCGTGTGTGTCATTGATGCTGACCAGACGAATTCGATCCGATGCTGGATCGGGCAACTTGAGAGCATACGTAGTGGTCGCTTGCGGCTTACCACGCTGCAACGAATACGCGCTCGCATAGCCGAGCGACTGTACCACGACGCGATAGTAGATCGGCTTATCACAGGGCAACGGCTCAGGATGCTCGACGCGAACATGTAGCACTCGGTCGTCGGCGCTGACCAAACCGTGGTGACTGGCAATGGCAGTGAACGGCAAATCGCCTTCGGCGAAACCGTACTCAACCCAGGCAGTTGCTAGAGAACGAACCGCAACACTGACGCCAAAGCCGTCCACACGAGGATTCTGTACAACGGGCGGACTGGCAAGCAGCGCGGACGATTCAGCGGACTCGTTTTGTGCTTCTTGTGATCGAGCTTGTTGGTTGATCCCGATCGCAGAGAGTGCGACGGCGCTGACCGGAATCGTGCCGATGAATTGACGACGATTGAACATCTTGGCTTCCGTGAGGGACGAAGCAGTCGTAACGTTGGTGACTTTGCAACCGCGATGCAAGTTGAAAAACTAATGCACGACGAAAAGCACAACAATTTATACTCGATTCCAACAAATCACGCTGACAATGAATCCTCAGCAACGAGAACGGAATCGTAGCGTGAAACGGAAATTTCATGGAACGTCAGGCCGGACCGAATGGCATTGATTCTCACTGCCGATCACGGACACTATAAAAATCTCGATCGCGCCGAACCGTTCATTCAAAATTCTACCGAGCATCAATACAACCGGAATTGAGTCACGATGAAATGCAATTTCATATCGAAGCTGACCGCAAGCGGTGGATGCGTGCAACTTGCCATATCGTTTGTGTTTGTTCTGACGACGTCGTTTGTTTGGGCGGGCGAACCGATCGAAGTGCGCGTGCTCAGCTACAATATTCACCATGGCGAAGGCGTCGACCACAAGCTTGATCTTGCTCGCATCGCAAGAGTGATCGCATCGGTTAGGCCAGACATCGTTGCGTTGCAGGAAGTCGACAAAAACGTAAAACGCTCCGGCGGCGTCGACCAGACGGCTGAAATAGCCAAATTGACACGAATGAATTTCGTTTTTGGCGAAAACATATCGCTGCAAGGTGGCCAATACGGCAACGCGATCCTGTCACGCTGGCCGATCACCCAACATGCCAATCGACTTCTGCCGAACCTTGACCATGGCGAACAACGTGGCGTGCTTCAGGCTTCTGTCCAGGAACCGGTTACCGGAACGCCTGTGATGATCCTGGCGACGCATTTCGATCACCGCCCTGACGACGCGGAACGGATCGCATCAGCACAGGCAATTAACGAACTTGTTGCAAAGCACCGTCAGACGCCAGCGATTCTGGCGGGCGATATGAACGACGGGCCGGGAAGCAAGACATTGCTGGAATTGAAGCGGCACTGGACCGACAACAGCGACAAACCGATGCCAACCATTCCAGTTGCACAGCCAACCAAGCAGATTGACTTCGTGCTCTTTCGTCCAAAAGAGCTTTGGAGTGCCATCGAAACGAGAGTCCTCGATGAGACCGTCGCTTCGGACCATCGTGCCATCTTAACGGTGTTAAGATGGCGGGGAGTGCAGAGGCAATGAAGATGAAGATAGCGACGTGTTCTGCGTTTGGATGTTGGTCGGCCTGATCGTTCCGTCTGGCCGTGCGGATGAGTCGATCAATGTCGTTTCCAACATCTCAGTCGCTCATCATTTGCGCGTCGAACTACGCCAATGCGGACGCGATCTACTGTAGCTTCGCAACGACCTTGGTGACGGCCGATTCGTTTGCGTTCACTGCGTCGCCTCGCCGCCAACACAAAACAGTGCTTGTCCAGTGCGGATGAGCAACCGGTCTTGCGCGACTGCGACTCCGTAAACCATCGGATCACCGTAAGAGAACATCTGATGCAATTGACGTTCAGGCATGCCGGCGAACACCTTTTCGGGGCCGGTCTTTGGCTTTGCTTGATCGGCGGGAACCGAGTTCGTCTTTCGTTGTTTCTCGGCGGATTCCCTCGCTTCCATCATCGCATCGGCATCGTAGAGCTGATTGCGGGCGACCTGATCGTACTCGTTGCCCGGTCGAAGAACGATCGTGAACCCGTTCTTCAAAACAAAGTAGACGAGCTGTTCGCCATTTGAATGGGTCACACCAACGGCGGACGCCCAACAGGGATTGCCGATTCGTTTTGCGAAAACCTGCTCTCCCGTTTCTTGATTGACGCAGTACAGAACGCCGACTTTATTCACGTAGTATACGTAACCCGCAAACGCGAGCGGCGTTGAGTAATACGAGTTCGCTCGCTCGGCTCCCCAACGGACTTTGTATCCGGGTCTGTCGTCGTCGTGCGTTAGCTCGATGCAACAATTCGATCCGGCGACCGCGTCCTCGTCCGTGGCACCTCCGTACACGGTCGTTGAACCGACGAAGACTAGGTCGTCGACGACGGTTGCCGATGGTATGTGGTTGCCTTGCAGACCAGCAAGCTGCCACAACGATTCACCTGTCGCCACGTCGTAGCCGTCGACTGTGTCCGCTGAACTGGTGATGATGATGTTTCGATCGCCGGACCGAGCGATTGCAGGTGACGACCAAGAGGGAACGCGATCACCTCGATCGGCTTTCCAAGTGACCTGACCATCGGATTTGTTTATCGCCACTAAGTACGATGGTCCGTGATGGTCGATCAGAACGAAGATATGGTCGTCAGTTTGTGCCAACGAGCTAGCCACACCGCGTTCGTTGGCGACTTCGCCGTAGTTCTTGATCAATGGTGTGCTCCACAATGTCTTTCCGTCGTGGCTCATCGCGGTCACATCACCGCTGGCGAAGAAAGAGTAGACGCCGGCATCGTCGACACAGCAGGTCGGTGCCGCTCGGCTATTGCGAAAGTAATTCTCCACTTTCGTGGTTGCTTCGACGCGCGTCGTCCAAAGCTTCTTTCCCGTCGTCAGGTCGAACGAATGAACTTGGCAAGCAAGCTGAAATGGGCCTTCGCTGCTGGTGACGTAAACATGATCGCTCCAAACGACCGGCGACGATTGACCGTAACCAGGGATGTCGACCTGCCACGACACTCCCTCATCAGCCGACCATCGTGTTGGCAAATCTGCCGTTACCGTGCTGCTGCCATCGCCTCGAAAATTGGGCCAGTTTTTACCCGCCAACGAATCGTAGGACACGAGAGCAGCGATCAGTAGCAGTGTCGATCGAAGCGTTTCGGAAGTCATTGCGTCTCTTCTTCCAGTTCAATTTTTTGCGGAAACAGGATCTTCTCTTCCTTGATCACGTGCGATTCGAGTTCATCCCCCTGATCCACGAAGGCTTCCCGAACGATCGTCAAATGAGACTTCTTGTCACGATGAACACGAGCGACGTTTTCGGTCATGAAGTCGAGTCGCGCCAGTTCTTCTCGCGGGGAATCGCAATGCGATTTTTCGATGCGGTCGGCCAAGTCGGCTAGCCGCATCGCGTCAGCGTTAACGATGGCCTCAATACCGCGATCGGCGTCACAACGTGTTCGATGCAGCCGACGTGATAGTGTGCGACCTACACCCAAAGGTACACCTCCTATTGTGCACGTCAAGGTGCACGTTATAGGCGATCTGATTTGCCCGTGGGAGCCTGCAGCGAAAGATGCTTTTCAAGACGCCTAAATTCGCTTTCCGTGCCGCTACGCGATTTGTCGAGCGAGAGGACTGGAACAAAAGACCCTCGTCCGCCGACGTACTGGCAAAGGTGACGCAAGTGCCATGGAGATATCCTCCGTTTGAGCCATCGCCATCGAACGCGCGTCCAATGATTCATCGTCACCGCGCGTCACCAGCATCGCATTGCTGAAAACTTGGATCAAGACGATCCGATTTTCGTACGCATTTATCAAGTTGCTCGATAGAAATGTAGCAGTAGCCATTCTTGCACACCGTCCCCAACACAGTTGAAGATTCCATGCCAATGACTCCGACTAGCACGAGCAGAAAGTTTCCGTCAATCCAACATCAACGTAACCGCATGCGACCGCCTTGCGAGCTGCCTTGGGCCGACAAGCTGGCAGCTTGAGGCTACGATAGTCGTTCCCCGCTCGCTGTTTGGCGGGGCCGGCGGTCGATAAACGGACCAACACGACTGCAAAACCTCCATACACCACTCCGACTTACAGCATGTTTTCAGAAACCGACGGAAGCCGCAAAACGATTGGCGATGTGGACATTCTGTTCCACGATGGGCTGTACCACCTCTTTCACCTCGTGCTGCCCAATCACGATTTCATCGCTCACGCTGTGAGTACGGACGCATTGAACTGGCGGCGAGTCAATAATGCGCTGTTCATCGGTGATCCTGGCAGTTGGGATGATCTGATGTTGTGGACCATGCATGTCTCGCCCAATCCGCATCACTCCGGTCGATGGAGAATGTTCTACACCGGACTTTCACGACGTGACAAAGGCAATTACCAGAGGCTGGGCATGGCGACCAGCGACGATCTCTTCCACTGGAAAAAATCATCGGTTCACTGGGTAGATCATCGCGGCCCGAATGACCCAGAACCGGTTAAGGCCGCTTTACGCAAAAGTCGAACCGAGATCGCTGACAGTCGACACGCGATGTTTGACGCGGACAGCTGCTTTCCGCTTCAGCCTGATCCGCAACACTACGAATCGTCGCTCGAAGAAGGTCGACGTTGGGTCAGCTTCCGTGACCCGTTCTACTATCACGATGGCACCGACGGTTGGCTGATGGCGGCCGGAAGGGTCAAAACCGGCCCCATCGTCCGTCGCGGCTGTGTCGCGCTGATGAAAGAGGTTGAACCAAATCACTTTGTCGGCCAACCGCCGCTGCATCATCCGCGGTTGTACGATGACGTCGAAGTCCCGAACCTCATCTGCGTCGATGACGACCACTACTTGATTGGCAGCATCCGCGAAGACGCCAAGATTCGCTACTGGCACACCGACAAGATCGGAAACTGCTGGCAGAGCTACCACGACAATGTGTTGTTGGCTCAAGGAAACTACGCAGGTCGAGTTTGTCGCGATCATAAAGGTTGGCTGCTATGGAATTTTTACTCGGTGAATTCGACCGACCGAACCGCAGAAAACCTAATGCCTCCGCCCAAACGACTCGTTCGGAACGCCAACGGGCTATTGCGTGCGGCGACGTTCGAAGGAATCGCCGACTACATACGAGAACCGATTGACACAAGATGCATTCACAGCCTGATCGAAGAAGTCGGTCCCCAAGTTCAATTCTGTCGAGTCGATAACGGCGCGTTGGAACTCGCCTGCGAGAGCGGATTTCAAGCTTTTGTGTTCGACGAGGCCGTCGACCACTTTCGGTTTCGCGCGACGCTGAACATGAAGGGCCTTGGCAAGTGCGGTTTGGTCTTTCGCATCGAACCCGACTCGCGCGATGGATACTACCTGTCCCTGGATTTGTTGAAGGGGGTCGCCCAACTGCGCGCCTGGGGAACGGGTCCAGTCGGCAGCGGCGAGCACATGATGAAGTTTCAATCGCTGCAGTCGGGGTTCTGGTACTCTGAGTTTCGCAGCGGAGCCGACGTGCAACTGATCGCCTTTGGAAGCTACATCGAACTGTCGGTCAACGGACGCGTGGTGTTGTCTTCAGCTGATCAAAGTTTTGCGAGCGGACAACTTGGCCTCTATCTCGAGACCGCCGAGGTGCGAATTTCCGAAATCCAGTTGGACCGACTCGCGTCACCAAGCCAAACCGACGAGCATCTGGCGAGCGGTTAGTGCGTGGAACCGTAGCCAATGCACGCGTGACTTCGGATTGCGGCTGCGATTGACATACCGGCTACCGACCTCAGATGACAGGCGTGGTGACGCTAGAAGACGTTGTCGAAACACTGCTTGGAATGGATATCGTTGACGAGCAGGATGAAGGCCGTCGATATGCAAAAGGTTGCACAAGATCGCTGGACAGAACGAGCAAGGCACATCAGAAACCGACGCGACGCATGACGAACGAGGGCTCACTGCGGTGTTGTGTCTAACGGGGGCGTTCGTTCAGACAGCGTATTGTCAAAGTCCAGAATTGCGGCAGGATCATCGGCCACCATTTTGATTCTGGCCAAGTTTGCTCGAGCGGTCTTTTCTTCTTCAACTTGCTCGGTCACGAACCATTGCAGCTCGATCAGCGAAGCAAACGCCTTTTGTTCCATCGCCAACTGGAAAAGCGAGTCGATTCGCCGTGTGTTCTCTTGCTCTTGGTGTAACGCCCAGTCGAAGACTTCAACGATCGAAGCAAACGAATCGCGTGGCGGGTCAATTTTCGTGAATGACACGCAGACACCGCGATCCAGCAGAAAGTCGTAGATTTTCATCGCGTGGGTGTATTCCTCCTGAGCTTGAGCACGCAGCCAACCGGCACAGCCTGATAGCTCCTGCTCGGAACACCATGTGCTCATCGCAAGGTACGAGTACCAAGATGCAAATTCCGCTGCGATCTGACCATTAAGTGCTTCACCAATTTGTTTGTTTGACATCTGTGTTTGACTGTGTTTCCGAAAGAAATTTGATTGACGATCAAGCAAATCTTAATGAGTCGAACGCCGCTCGGAAGCCCACTGAGAAATTGTCCCGACACATGATTTGAAGCGGAAGGACGTAAGTATTCTGGCTACGCGAGACCGGGCGGCTCGCGTTGTTTCGCTAACGGTCGTTGCCACGTGCGACTGATCGGCTAGGTTCCATTGCTCGCAACCGCCAACACAAGTCTTCGCCCCCCACCCGAGTCTGTTGCGAATTGGCTCACAATCGCTTCGATCATCATCGCGATCGCAGTTGTTTTTGGATTCATCAACGCTCCGCTTCCAAAGCTCCCCAATACGATTGGGCTGATCGCCATCGTGCTCACACTTCTGCGCGACATCCGTCTTGGACTCAAACACGACGGCATGGTCGGTTTATCACCATGTGATCACACGGCTGACGAGTTGATTGCTTGGCAGACATGCGTGGCGTTGATCAGCTTGCCCGCTTTCAAAGCGCCGTCGGATCGCATAACCCAATGCGAAGGATGTTCGCGCTCGTTGATTTTCCCGGGTACCCGAGTCCTGACTGACTCGCGATCTGCTCACGAGGCGACGATGGACTTCGGCGGTGGCGCTCACGCGCTACGGACATGGTAAACACGGGATGTTTTGTTCCGAGTTGACGATCGACAGCAATGCTGCGGATGCAAATTTTACGGTTTAGATTTGACCGCAACGGCTAGGTAATCCGCGAGTGCGAGAACTTCTGATCGCGCATGCGAAGTGCACCTTGCCGAGGAACGGGCTGCTCTTTCACGCATGATTTGCTTGCGTTGCGTTTTGTTCACGACTTCGCTATCGCATCGCATGTTCACACGTGAACGCACGCATCCCATGCCAGCAATTTCATTCGTTTTCGTCCATAGATTTCGATCGCGAATGTTGCATCGGTCAAACGCTTAGACAAAACTGCGACCGCCTTTGTAAATTGCACCCGGAGAGAAACGTATGTCAAGCCATGGACGCGGAGTCAGAATACTTGGCAGGTTGGCTGGAATCGCCGTCGCGACCGTCAGGCAACTCAATTACCAATCGTTTCATTCTTTGAGGGCTTGCAGCGATTATCAGCGCTCCACGGATCGTTGGAACAACCGCACACGACGTGGACGACCACTGGAGACACTTGAACCGCGCATTCTACTTGCGGCGGATTTTGTCTTTGACGCGAGAGTCGAAGTTGCCGGGGAGATCAACGTCACGTTGAAAAGCACGGCGACTGATTTGCAAATTGTCGATAGCGATGACGGCACTGTTTTGAAGTCGCAACCGATCGCTGAAAACTCGGGGCAAGTGTTTATCAAGGGCTCTCGATATAGTGACACCCTTACGATTGACGATAGCGTTCCGTCATCGTTAAACGTTGATTTCATGGGGCAAACCGGCAATGACGTCTTGGTCGGTCCGAGTCGAGATTCCTTGTGGGTCGTCACTCACCGTGGCCGTGGTTCGCTCAACGACCACGTTCAGTTTTCGGGGGTCGAGGATTTGATTGGCGCCGCGGACAACGAGGATGTTTTCTCTTTTCAAGACCGTGGTAGTTTGCGAGGGACAATTGACGGCGGCGCGCGAGGTTTCGATACGTTAGTGTTGGACGGTGGTCAGTTCCGGACAGTGGCGTACACGGCGACGGGGCCCGATGCGGGAACGGTTGCGCGGGACGGTTACATGATTACCTACGCGGGACTAGAGCCGATCACTGACAACACGATCACGGTCGATCGTGTCATCACGCTGACGGATGCTGACAACAATGCGACGCTGACAGAAACAGCATCGGGCCAGTTGACACTTTCTGACGACGATGGAATTCCGGGGACATTCGAAGGCATCACTTTCAACAAGCCTTCATCGTCGTTAACGATCAACTTGGCGGTTGTTGGATTGGGTGGATTGACGGATGACGGCAGCGACCGGATCACGATTGGTTCCGTCGACTTGGGCGCGGCAGATCTGATGGTCCTTGCGGAAACGATCATTGTTTCACCCAACGCGGTGATCGCGACGACCGGCGATATCGATCTGCTAGCCAAGAAGACTGGCATCAAGCAACTCGAAGATCTAGGGCCCGTACGATTCACCAGCAAAGTAGCCAGCATCGACGTCGGTGCCGGTGCAACGATCACGGGCGACGACGTGCGAATCCGTGCCGAGGCGGCGGACAAGTCGTTCACTTCCCTACTCGGAACGACCGAACTGTTCAATGAACTACTCATTGATCCAGCTATCCAAACGATAACCGGGCTGTTGGATCTTCCGTTCAAGGTATTGTTCAAAGAATCCGATGCTCGTGTGACCGTGAATTCCGGAGTGACCGTTTCGGCAACCGGCAACGTCATCATCGAATCCGACGCGATCGCCGATGGTGCTGGCGGCGGTGGCGCGGACACGGCGACGTCGGTTCGGTTCCCGATTCGCGCCCGCAGCAAGTTGTTCAGTGTCGGATACGTGCAGACAAAATCGACGGCAATCGTCGACATCAAGACCGGCGTGACGATCACGGCGGAGGAAGCCGTCGCGATCAACTCCGACGGTTCTTCGATCGCATTGATCACAAGCGAAACCCAACGGGATTTGGGGGATTTCCCAGCCGACCCGTTGCAAGTCGCGTTCGCGTTGGCGATCTCACGTTCGGACATCACATCGCAAACGATCGTCGCCTCCGGCACAACGATCACCGCGGGTAAGACCACCAACATCACAGCCGAAGGTCTGCAGGGTTCCGAAGCAACAGCGGAAGCGGGCGTGTACTCCGACGGCCGCGCCGGCGTCGGAATTGGTTTGTCGTTTTCGAATTCCGTGATTGATACGGATGTTAACGGTACCGTGACGGCCAACATGGCCGCTGGCTCGGTTGTGAAATTGGAATTTGATCCGACCGAATCGGACCCTGCAAAGAAGGGTTTCATCGACGCCACCGCCGACACAATCGTTGTGGGTGCGCACGCGTTGTCGACGGGCGACAAAGTCGCTTATAGCAATCGCCGCGGTACGAGTATCGCGGGGCCGAGTTCGAGCGGCTTCGAGGGGCTTACCGACGGAGACGTGGCGTTTGTCATCACGACCAGTGATCCCACCAAGATCAAGCTGGCTCAAACGCGAGACAAAGCGATCGCTGGCCAAGCGATTGATTTGGGATCCGGCGCCGGCGTGAATCGCAAGGAGTTTGCATCCAGCGTTGTGGACAGCACGCTGAACACGATCACGCTGCCAAATCCGGCGGCGACCGGATCAGGTGTCGATTTCTCGCTTTTCGGTTCGACGTTCGAACTCGGTCAAGCGGTCCGTTACAACGCCACCGGCATGCCCATCGCCGGCCTTGTCGATGGCGGGATCTACTACGTGATCGCGGATCTGGACCAACGGAACTTGCAAGGCGATCTGCGGTTGGTGAACAGCCAAGTGTTGCAGTTGGCGCAAACCGAATACGAAGCGCGGGCCGGCATCGCACTGAACCTTGATGCGTCTGCGGTTACAGGGACGCATTCACTGGCATCGCTGCATGTACTCGACTCGGGTTTGGCGACCGGCGTCGGTGTACTCTCCCAGCTGACCTCGACCGACAAGGCATTGACCAAAGCCGGCATCCAGGTCGACAAACCCAACGAGACGTTTCCGCTAGAGGCTTCCTTGGACGTTTCAGCTCTGGACCGACTCTTTAAATCACTGAAAGGATCCTACGATGCCAACGCGTCCAAGACCGATGCCGGTGCCAAGTCCGGTCCGAACCAGCAACTGGCCGCTTCGTTTGCATTCGTCAAGACGAACCATGTCGTCACCGCGGACGTCGGCGCCGAGGCAGTCTTGAAATCGAACGAGGATCTGGAGGTCCGTGCTGAGATCAGCGAGGCGTTGCAAATCAACGCCGAATCCAGCATCGACGTACCCGAAGGCGACGCTGCCGCCGACAAAACGCTGAGCGCCGCAGTCGTTATTGGGTTAATGAACAATACGGCCCAAGCGACCGTCGCGTCGGGTGCGGACCTGGACGCTTTGCGAGCGATGAGGGTGATCTCCGACGTGAGATATCCCTACATCACGCGGCCGGACGAATTCATTCCCGGTTCGTTGGGCGAACTTGTCGACCTGATCGAGAACGAAGGCTACGACGCGTTAAACGATTACTTGGATGGTTCGCTCGGGCTGCAATCGAAGCTGTTCAACACATGGGCCCGCAGCACCGGCAAGGCAGGCGGCACTGCGATCGCAGGATCGGTCAACTATCTAGAATTCACAAACGTCTCAACGGCGATCGTCGGCTCAGGTGCAAACCTGAATCAAGATCTTGCGTGGCGAGTCAACGCTACCAACCCGCACCCCAATCAAGGCGGCGAACAAGTCGTCTCGGTCGAAGCGACGAACTATTCGCAATTGTTCAACGTCACGGGCGTGTTCGATTTCAAATTGCCGTCCGGCACACTCGATCCGTTCAACGCCAAGTTCGATCCGGAACTGAATATATCACCGGTCGCGTCTGGTGGTGGTCGTGGTGGCGTCGGCGGTGCCGTCTTCATTTCATTGCTTGACAACACGACGACGGCGTTGATCGAGGAAGCGACCAGTGTTTATACCGGCGCCAGCGGTGGTTTGAATATCAAAGCCGAAGAAGCTTTGATGAATTTCAACTTCACTCAGGCAGGTGCCGCGGGTGGCAAGTACGGCGTCGCTGGAACAGTCGCCTACGTCGAGCAAGATAGTAAAACGCGAGCCCAGCTAGCTCGTGGGGCTAAAGTCACCGGTGGAACCGGAACCGCAGAAGTCGACACACCGGGAAGTCCGCTGCGCGTGTACGCCGGCGACTTGGCGACGGGGATCAATTGGGCTGGCTCGGTCGCGAAAGGTACCAACCTCGGCTTCGGCATCACCGTGGCGATCAACGATATCGACCGCGACGTTTTAGCGCTGATCGGTGATGAGTCGACCGTTCCCGCAGCGACGGGCGCAGCGGATATCAACGCATCCGGCGACGTGAGTGTACTCGCGGTGGTCGAAGGTGATCTATGGGCGTTCTCCGTCGCAGCGGCGATCGCGAAACCGGCCAGCCAGGACGGTGAAAGCGATGGCGGCGACGATCCGAAATTTTCCGGCGATTCACTCGGCGCCGCCGCAGGTGCCTCTCGGCTCGCCAACGTGGCCGATTCCGGTGACTCGGGTGAACGCGGTAAGGGAGGTATCGCATTTTCCGGCGATGTCTCGATCAACGTTGTCAACGACAACGTGCGGGCCCTGATCAACAACGTCGGCCGCATCGAAGGGGCGAACGTTTCGATCGATGCCAATAATTCCACCAGCATCATCGCCGCATCGGGCGCGGCCGCCTTCGCGACCGGTTCCCCCGACAAAAAATCCGGCGGTATCGCGGGATCATTCAGCAAGAACGTTCTCAGCGGATCGACGATTGCGGCGATCCAGAACGCTACCGTGGTCGCGAGATCGGGGCTCGGTGTCGAAGCGACTCGCGATGGCGATCTGTTCTCGCTGACTGCCGGTGGCAGCGCGTCACCGCGACGGGGTGGCACGGCACTAGCCGGCTCGGTCTCGCTCAACGAGATCACTCATACGACGAATGCTTGGACCGATGACGCGGTCGTCACGGTGCTGGCGGGTCCGACGGTAATTTTGGCCACCGACGACACGAGTTTGTTCGTGATCGCCGGTTCGGCCAGCCTCGGTTCTCGCGGCGGATTTGGCGCGGCGGTCGCCGTCAACAACATCAACAACACCACATCGGTGAGTGTGCGAAACGGCACCACGTTGACGCATGCCGGGTCGCTTGGCATCACCGCCAAGGACACAAACGATTTGAAATCGATCAGCGCTTCACTTGGGATCGGCATTGGCCAAACGGGGTCGAACAGTCTAGGCGCCGCTGGCGGTATCTCGCTCAGCTGGACCAATAACACCGTCGAAGCGTCGATCCGGGATAGCAATGTCACGGCGACCGGAAATGGTGGCACTTTGCTTCTTGCCAAAGACGAGTCGGACATTTTCTCGCTCGCCGGCGGTATCGCGGGCGGTCGCGGTGCTGCGTTTGGCGCCGGCGTGGCTTACAACTCCCTGCTCAATCACACCCTCTCGATCGTCGACAACTCAACCGTCGGCCTGCGGGGCTCTTTCGAATCCAAAGCCGAATCCGCCGACAAGATCCGTTCGATCGCGATCGGCGGCAGCGGTGCCCGCAACATTTCGCTGGCTGGCGCACTGGCGATCAACGAAATCGGCGGCCAGGGCACCGTCTCGACAGTCTCGGCGGGCAGCACGTTGAATCGGCTCGCCCCCGGCAGCGTGACGATTGTCGCTATGGACACTTCAACCATCGATGCCGACGGCGGTGGAGTAGCATTGGCGCTGGCAACAGGAGATTCAAGTGCTGGTGGATCAATCGGTTTGTCAATCGCATTGAATACGATCGGCCGCGAAGCGCCCGGTCAGTCACACTCGATCGATGCCTCCGTCGACGCGTCCACGATCACCGGCGGCGGCAGCGTCGACGTCCGGGCCAGTTCCACCGCAACGATCGAGGCTTTGACCGTTGCCGGTGCAGGCACGATTGGCTCGGGTCCTGCAGGCGGGACCGCGTTCGCCGGTGCCGGTGCAGGCAGTGGCAACCAGATCTACGCTTCGATCACGGCAATGATTCGCGACGGAAGCAATGTCGCTGCGACCGGCAACGTTCGGTTGACCGCCGCGGACAACTCGGTCATCACCGCCGACTCAGGCGCCGTCGCACTCGCCGGGGCGGGTGGCGCCGGCGGCGGAGTCGCGATCGCCGGAGCGGGTTCGGCTGCGACAAACGACATTGGCAATCGCGTCATCGCCAGCATCGTCACGTCCGATGTCGACGGCGCCGACGTATCGCTGACGGCGACGTCGAATGCCACGATCGACGTATTTACCATCGGCATCTCCGGCACACTTGCCGGTGGCTCTGGCGGTGGCACCGCGCTCTCTGGCGCCGGCAGCGGATCGGGCAATTCAGTCAACAACACCATCGAAGCCGCAATCCGAAACGCGAGTGTCGATGCAACCGGCATTGTGAACGTGTCGGCGACCGACAACGCCACGATCAAGGCGGAATCCGGCGCTGGATCGCTCTCCGCCAGTACCGGGGCCGGTGGCGCCGCGTCGCTATCGGCCGGGTTGTCGATCGCTTCCAATGCGATCGCCAACACCACACGTGCGATCATCGATAACGCTCGCGTTGATGCCACCGGAGCGGTGGATGTATCCGCAACGTCGACATCCAAAATCGACGTGCTGTCCGTCGGCGGCGCGTTGTCGGTCGCCGCCAGCTCAGGCGCAGCCGTGGGCGCCAGTTTTGCGGGCGCGACGGCCACCAACCGTATTCGCAACACGGTTGAATCGATCATCTCAAACAGCGACAACGCGTCAGGCCAACGCGTCCGGGCTGTTGGATCGATCAAAATCACCACGCGTGATAGTGCCTCGATCACGTCCAAAGCAATCGCCGGAGTGATCGACGTCGCCGTCGGTGCAGCGGGATCGGCCAACTTGTCCGTCGGTGCAGCACTCGCTTTCAATGACATCGGCAATGTTGTTCGCGCATCCGTTGACGATTCCAAAGTCGAATCGACCGGCGGCGATGTGCTGCTTGACGCGAAGTCGACCGCCAAGATCGAGGCCCTCAGCATTGCGGCCAGCATAGGTGCGTCCATCTCGCCGACGGGCGTCAACTTGACCGCCAGCGGCGCGACTGCAACCAACACGATCGCCAGCACACTGGAATCGTCGATACGCAATTCCAGCGACGTCGATGCTCGCCGGGCCGTCAGCGTGACGGTCGACGATATCGCCGACATCAAGTCGAACATCGTTTCGGCGGCTTTGTCGATCGGAGTCGTTGGTATCGGTTTCGCCGGCGCCTCAACGGTCAACACGATTGACAACACGACCTCGGCATTCATCGCCAACTCCGACGTAACCGCCAATAACGTCGGTGGCACGACGAATGCGATCCTGGTCGACGCCGACGCCAAGCCCAAGATCGTCGCCAACACGATCGTCGCGGCTGCATCGCTGAGCATCGGCGTTGCCGCCGCGGTCGCGAACGCAGAATCGACGATTCGCGGTACCACCGAATCGTACATCGATGGCGGAACGATCGTCGCGCCGACGAATCGAACGGTTCGCGTCCACAGCACCTCCACACCGATGGCCAGCGCCGATGCCAGCGGTGGCAGCGGCGGCCTGGTCAGCATCGCGGCTATGTTCACCGACGTCACGATCGCGGGCACGTCACGGTCGTACCTGGGCGGCACCACAGACTTCACAGCCGGACGGGTTGAAGTTCATTCGCTCGATACCAGCAGCGCCAATCCCTCGACTTTGATCATCGGTGTCGGTGCGCTCACTGGCACCGGCGGGAAGAGTGTCGGGCTGGTGACGCGAACCACCGAAGCCTATGTCGCCAACGGCGCGACACTGACGCTGGGCGGCGCGACGCTGGACCTTGACGCGCGATCCACGTCGACCGCCCAAGGTAAAGCGACGGGCGTCTCGGTCGGCGCCGTCGTGATCTCTGGCTTGGATATCCAATCGACAACCGACTCGACGACGCGTGCGTATGTGGGTGACTCCGCATCCGTCGCGGCCGGACAATTGAATGTCGAAGCAAATTCGACGAACACAGCCAGTGCGCCCACCACAGTCGTCGGAGTCGGCTTCGGAGCCGGCGTCGCGGCGTTGGTCAGCCTCAACGTGAGCGACACCAGTTCGTCCGAAGCCTACATCGGCGCCGAGTCAGGATCAGCATCGACGGGCCGCGCGACCGAGGTGACGATTGTCGGTGGCGGCGTCGACGTCGACGCCAAAATCGCTTCGACCACCACAGCGGCGACCACGGTCGTTGCCGTCGCCGTTGGCCTGGGCGCGATCTCGGCCAACAACACCCGAAGTTTGACAATGCCAACCACGGCGGCTTACTTGGGCGATGGCGCCAACATCACCGCTCGTACGCCTGTCGGCGGCAGTGTCACGTTCGACGCCGATTCAAACGCCCGCGCAACGACCCGGGCCACGTCGGTCAGCATTGCCATTGGCATCGTCGCGATCGACAACTCCATCGTCTCGGCCCGCGTCGCACCGACGGTCACTTCGGCAACCCAATCAGGCGGCAATATCAACGCGGACGCCGTCGGCCTGGTTTCCAGGTCCGTCACGAACGTGAGTGCGACGATGGACGCCACGACCGGTGGGATTGTCGCCAGCAGCGGTGTCCGAAGCAGCGTCGTGTCGACCAACACCAATACCGCCGCCGTCGGCGCGGGCACCGTCATCGAAGCCACCGGGAACGTGACCGTCCGCAGCGACAGCAGCAACACCGCGGTCGCCACGGTGACCAACGGCGCCGGTGGTTTGGTCGCAATCAACGAAGCGACCGCCCGTACCAATGCTACCGACACGACCACGACTCGCATTGGCAGCGGAGCGGACATTCAGTCTGGTCGTACCCTGCTGATCGAAGCGCTTACCACAGGAGTTTCTGATGCCAACGCCACCGTCAACAATGGCGGCTTCGCAGCCGAACCGACGACGGTTGCCAGCACCACCGTCAACGTGACAGCGGCGACGAATTTTGAGTCGAACGTGAACGCCAGCGGCAAAGATGTTGTGATCCGATCGCGCGTTCGAAGCATCGATGCCGATGCCGACTCGCTCTCGTCAGTCGGTGCGGGATTTCCAACGGCCGACGCGACGTCCACGACTGATGTGCATTCAAACGCCAAAGTTACGTTTGCGGGTATGTCCACCGACGACGCTATCCGCGGCAGCAACACGGTGCGCATCTTTGCCGAACAACCGACGCTCTCGGAGGATCCCGTAATGGACCTAGCGACGAACTCGACCGCGAGTTCCGATGCCGACGGGTTCGCCGGAGGTTCAACGGCAACCGCGACCACGATCCAAAGGAGCACCACCACGATCACGGCGGATGTGAATACACGAATTCGCACACGTGACCTACTCGTACAAGCCGACGCCACGAATAAACCGACGATCGGCGCCAGCGCGATCTCGCCTGGATTCGTTTTGATTGACACGGGCGCATTGACCGAGAGCGAAACCCTAGACGAAACGCGCAAAATCGTCTTCCCGGCAAAAGTTTTCTTGCTCGGTGCGCCAGGCCCCACGTTGGTGGTCGATACCAATGGCAAAGTGCTCACGAAAGAAAATCTGACGCTAAACACCAACAGCATCCAGGTTGGCGACACCTATAACGGTGGCGAGATCATCGTCGATGACATTCTGAACAATGACCCGCTTGCGGCGGGACGAGTCGAGTTCGTGATTCCGCCGGTCTTCTACGACACCAACTTCAAACCGGCGGGCTTCACGACGACGGCCGAAATCACCGGTAACCCTGAGTTCGTGTTTGTGACCGGTTTCGATCGCGTCGACATCACCAGCGATGCGAACCGGAACATTCGCATTAACGACATCGACGTCATCAACCCGGCACCGAATGTCTCACAGAATGTCGTCGTCAACGTGGCCAACAAGACTGGGTTCACGCCACAGTTTTTGCCGTCAACGCCGGGGGAAACGCCCATCACGATCACCAATCGCAGCAACAGCGATATTTTGCTCAACGGTGAAATCAAAACCCCATTCGGCACGACGGTGATCACGAATCTCGGCGGCGATATCGCAGCGATCGACGCCGCACCCACCGAGCGTGCTGCTTCCATTGAAACCACGACGCTTACCGTGACCGCTCCGTCCGGTCGCGTTGGCACTTCAGCGTTACCCATCAGGACGAAAGCACCCTCGCAAACAGGAACCGTTGTGATCAACGTTTCCGCTCGCGATTCGATCTTCGTCGAACAGCTTTCGGGCGACATGCTTGTCGGTGAAATCGCGTCCGCCACCGGAATCGTGAATCTTAAAAACAACGTCGGATCGATTCTCGACGATGAACCGGGTCAAGCTGTCAATATCACGGCGAACGCGATTGACGTCTCCGCGATTGCCGGATCGATCGGGACAGCTGGAAACCCCATCGAGATTGAATCCCGTGGCGCCAGCGAGGCGTTGGATGCATTCGCCAATGGCGGCGTTTTTATCACCGAAGTTTCCGATGATGCCCGTGGGCTAAGCATTGGTTCGATTCGATCCAACACGGGCAACGTTGTCGTCACGGTTCCCGATGCCGTTGCCGACGGCCAAGACATTGCTATCGGCGGATCCGGAAGCATTCTCGCGCCGCGCGGCTCCGTCACCCTGCGTGCCGGCGACAACTTCCTTCTTCCCGCCTCGGCAGTCATCCAGGCGTTGTCCTCCGTCACCATTGCGGCCGATCATGGCAGCGATCCTGGTGAATCCACCAATTTACCGACGACGGTGCTCGTCCAAGGCCGTATCGCGACGCCAACACTGAATATATCGACCAATCAAGACTCCGATGAGATCAGTATCGCCAGAATTGAATCTGGAACCGCGGCTGTCATCACGACTTTCGATGGCGTTGATACGATCCAAATCGGAAGCAATGCATCTCCCACCACTTCATCCGTGATGGGCGCTAACTCGGGTGGCAACCTGAACGCGATTCGCGGTTCGATCCACCTCATTGCCGGTCCGGACGATGACACTCTGTCGCTGGATGATTCCGGCGACACACTAACCAATACCGGTATCGTCACACAGAACTCTGTCACAGGTCTGGGGCTCGGAGGCGGAGTGACGTTCGGCGGCATCGAGAATCTAGAAATCAAGCTCGGTGCGACATCGAACGAACTGGGTATAAGAAGCACATCTGCCGATGTACGAACCACGGTTACCGGTGGCCTGGGATCTGATCTCGTGCAAATCGGTTCCACAGCACGCGCCAATGACGTGAACGGTCTTGTCGAATTCTTTGGCGGCGTGGGAAGTGGCATTGATGCACTTCGGATCGACGACAGTGGTGATAACACCGACAACATCGGTGTATTAACGAGCAGCGGCGTGACCGGTCTCGGCATGGGAAGCAGCGTTCAAAGCACCGTCAATCCCGGTGCAGGCATTCGTTACCAGGACGTGGAACAATTAAGCATCAGCCTGGGCGCCGGCAACGACATGTTCACTGTCGAGTCTGTCGCGAATCATACCGAGACGACGATCAACGCCGGCCCCGGTAGCGATCAAATGAAGATCGGAGACTCGCTAACCAACATCAGCGCGGACCTATTGTTGATCGGCGGCCCTGGTGCTGCGGATTCACTTGAAATCACGTCAACCACGGATACAAACCTTCGACTCCGCAGCACAAGAGGTGGTCAACGCGGCTTGCTGGAAGGCGCACCAGGCGACATCGCATTCGAATCCATTGCTTCGCTTAGGCTTACCCTAGGTGACTCGCCAGACACGCTGGTCATCGAAGACACGACCGCGCCGCTTTCGGTTTCAGCCGGTGGTGGCGTGCAGGATACGATCGAGATACGAACGGTATCCCATCCGACGGTCATCGACACAGGCGATGGGGATGACTTGGTGACCGTTTTTGACGCGGACGCATCATTGACCGTCAACGGCAATGGCAGTGGAGACGACACGCTTGTTGTTGACCGGTCCGGCGTATCGACAGCCGTCACGACCGGGTCGATTCGCAACGGTGTGATTGCCAACATCGCCTCGACCGAGATTCTGTTCAATTCCATCGAATCGGTCGACGTGCGTCTCGGATCAGGAAACGACATCGTCGAAATCAATCACAGCCTGCCAGCCACGAAAGTCGCCATCGACGGTGACGGTGGTGATGATGTGATCAATGTGGTGGAAGTTGGAGTTTTGGAAACCAAGATTTCTGGCGGACGTGACGAAGACATCGTTCACGTCTTTGTGGACGGATTCCCGTTGAACCAGCAGTTCACGACGCTGAACCTGACCACCGAAACGTTGATCGTGGACAACTCATCCAACAACGGGCCAACCGCGACGCCGGTAGCCTGGATCCATCGCAGTGGGCTGATCGAAGCCGATACAATTCCCGCGACCGGCCGAGTGGAAGTCATCCCAACGACGGGTGTCGACTTGACACGAATCATCGGTGGTTCCGAAGCGGACACGTTGGATGTCGTCAGTGAAACGGCCAGCGATGTCGTCGGATTTATCGATGACGACCGCGTCGAATTGCGTACAGGTCTGAGCGTCCTGAGTCCGCAAGATCCGTCGGGCTTCACGACACTGAACAACTTTGAGCAAGTCATCTCCTTTGACCTGACCGCCAGCGGCACGACCTACGAAGAAGACGGCTATCGCTTGACTTCGACCGGCACCTTTGTCATCGATCAAGGCGGATCTTCGTCGGCGGCCAGCGGCACCAACTTCACGATGAGACGACAAGACAATGGTGCATTCACAACATTCAGCGTCGACTTGGATGGTCCCGCCGGCGCAGTCGTTAACGTCTCAGGTATCACGCTCAATGGATCCACCCAGAACTTACCGGGCGGCCTGACACTTGATTCAACACCGGGAATGCAAACGTTTGAAATCAGTGTGTCGTCAGCACCTGGTTTCGCGGCACTGACGTCCATGAATTTTAACGCGGCGTCGTCTTTTCTGATCGACAACATCGTGCCACGCGACGCGGCGTTCGGAACGGCTGCGGCGAGCGGCCCATCGACGGTGCCACGGACCAACATCACCACGACAGCATTGCTTGATGGTGCCGAATGGTGGTTAGCAACAGTCTCGGGTAACGGTGTCATCGTGGTTGACAACACACGCGATGGCGTCTTCCAGAACAATGGGCAATTCGGCAATGGCAGCAGTTTCTTTGGCGTGCCGTTGTCAGTGGCAATGTTGAGCAATGGAATCACGCAGTTTCGGTTTGCCGGTGAACTGGAGATTCCCGACAACACAACGATCCGCGTCTTTAGCGCCGATGGCCGTGCCCCATCGATTTGGGCAGCCGATGACATCATTGTTGGCAACAACGTCATTTTCGACGTCTCCGCTGTTAACAGCTCATCAACAGCCGGTGGTGGCGCTGGTGGCTCGCCCGCAGCGCAGGGCACTGCGGGCACGGGTGGAACAACTGGCGGTAATGGCGGTGCAGGAAACTCAGGAGTGGGTGGAGCCAGTGGGACAGGAAGCGGCCAAGGTGGAGCTCCTGGACGTTTATCGGGCGAGCCTTCAGGCGGTGGAGGCGGCAATGGCGGAGGATTCCTCGGTGGCGGTGGCGGTGGCGGTGGCGGTGGCGCCGGTGACGGTTTTGATACGTCCAACAACAGCCAGAATGGAGGGAGTGGCGGTAGTGGTGGCGAAGGCGGCGACGGTGGACTCGGCAACACTGGAAACAGCGGATCGCCGGGCATCAACGGAAACGGTGCTTTCGTTTCCGGTGGTGCGGGTGGATTCGGCGGTCTGCGTGGGCAACTGACTGGCTCCGTTGTCGTTAATTTTGGCTTTGGGTCCGGCTTTGCAATTATTAGTCAAGCGAACGTAGACATACCGTTTCAAGGCGTAAGAAGCAGCGTGCCAACGGCTATTCCGGTCACTACTTTGCCGCGACCGTTTTTTGCAAACGTCGTCTTTCCCGGCGTTGGCACCTTTAATATCGACGTCGGTGGACAACCGCTGTTGGGTGGAGTGCTAACAGTTCAAAGCGCAATCGGAGGTGTCGGTGGCGGCTTCGGCTCTGGAGGCGCGAGTGGCTCTCGAGATGTAGGTGGTGGTGCAGGGGGAGGGCTTGATGGAGGAGCTGGTGGATCCGGTACCGACGGATCGGATGGAGCTGACGGCGGGAATGGCCGTGCGGGAACGAATAGTGGAACGAGCTCCAGTATTTCCGGTGGCACGGGTGGCTCAGCGGGCGGCAGCGGCGCGGGCGGCGGACGCGGTGGCGGTGGAGGAGGTGGCGGCGGAGGCGGAGGTGATTACTCCGAATTTGGCGCCGGCGAGTCCGGTGGAGGAGGAGCAGGCGGTGGCGGTGGCGGCGCCGGAGCGCGCGGAGGCGCCGGTGGTGCTGGAGGTGGCGGCGGTGGCGCCATTGAATTACTCGCTCAAGGTCGAATTCTTGTGCGTAGCGGTGTCTCTCTTGACGCGAAGGGAGGCGTCGGAGGCAACGGCGAATCACGTGCGAGTGGTTCAGGCGGCCAATCTGGTGGAACAGCAACGAGATACAACGATGACGGTGGAGACGGAGGTGATGGCGGCGATGGGGGCGATGGCGGTAACGGTGGCGCAGGTGGCGGTGGTGGTGGCGGTGCAGGCGGTTCGGTCAAACTCGTCGCGTCGGTGCTAAACGCGAATTCTGCGAACGTCAACACATCTGGAGGCATCGGTGGTGTCAATCCAGCAACAGGTGCGCGAGCGCCCAGCGGCGGTAGTGGCCGATTGATTGTTGGTGGCAATACCCCTGGGGGATTGCCGAACAGCCAAGTTGGGACGTCGAGATTGCAAACCAGCGGCATCACCGCCGTCAATCCTGCGATCGCTACAACGCGATCAACGCCGATCATCGCTGGTCTGGTCGGCGGTGCCGAAGTGGTCGGATTGTTGCCCAAAACGTTCTCACAGTTGCCAACCTCCGTTCGAAACGCGATCAACGCAGGCAAGACACCTGATGCATTGGCCGCGGTCGTACGGCTGGAAGCAACGGCGGAAGTGATGAGTCAGATCGTTGATGGTTCGAACATTACAACCGATGACTACACCAATCATGACCTTGTGTTATTCGTCAACTTGTCAACGGTTCCTCTTGCCAATCCAAAGTTGGGATTGCAATTGGGTACGGGCAGCACGTCACACATGCCGCCGCTGTCGACTGGTGGAGTAGCCACGAATTCA
Organism: Rubripirellula tenax; assembly: GCF_007860125.1. Taxonomy (NCBI): domain Bacteria; kingdom Pseudomonadati; phylum Planctomycetota; class Planctomycetia; order Pirellulales; family Pirellulaceae; genus Rubripirellula; species Rubripirellula tenax. Next base: position 93,357 of record NZ_SJPW01000006.1, on the reverse strand, counting down.
TCGTTCGGTGGATCCGGATCTCTTACGGCCTTGTCCGCGTTGAATGCCAACGCCGTCTGGGTAACGCTCGTTCCCAATGGCACCATCCGAATCAATGCTTCGGTGAACGGCTCGGTGATCGGTCTCAGCAATGAAACGTTCTCTGACACAACCTCGGGCATCGCTTATATCAAGGCGACTCGCGCCGACCTCGGTGTCGACGACAAACTTGCCGGTTTCGATGCGATCACGCTCAGTCCCGACGGACAACACATTTATGGCATCGATTCAGTGAAGGACGCACTTGTCGTCCTCAGCGCCAGCGATTTTGCTCAGCGACAGCTGATCAAAGATGGCGACACCATTGGAGGAATCGGCGGCCCGGCTACCGTTAACGATTTGAACGGCATCAGTGATGTTTTGGTTAGCCCGGACGGGAATCATGTTTACGTTTCCAGCTCGCTTGACAATCGCGTCACGATTTTTGCACGAAACTCAAACGGATCGTTAACATTCGTCGGAATTAGCCAATTCGATGACTCCAGCATCAGCTCCATCGCCATCAGCGCCGACGGAACTCGGTTATTTGCAAGCGGCGACAACTTCCTAGACGTGTTCAGCCGAGATACAGTCTCTGGCGTTTTGAGTGCCCAGGCCGATGCAAGCGTTTCGTCCAACGGCGATATCGTACTCAGCGCCGATGGCCAACTCCTTTACAAAGTGACCGGCAACCAGCTGGAAGTCCGCACTACCGCTTCGATCGCTGCTCCTCCGCAAGTGTTTGCGGACGATGCATCCGTTGCGGATGTCTTTGGCGGCACGGTCACGCTAAGAGGAATGGGCGGCGCTAGCTCTGTATCGGTCAGCGATGACGATCAATTCGTCTACGTGACGGCTGCCGACGACAATGCTCTGACCATCTTCAAACGCACAGGCAGTACGCTGGAGCACCTTCAAACCATCCGCAACGGTATTGATGGTGTACGCGGTTTGCTGGGTGCTAGTAATGTGACCGTCACTTCGGACGATCAATTCGTGATCGTCGCCGGACAAGGCGGCAACGGATTGGCTGTCTTCCAACGAAACCCAACCGACGGCCAATTGCAGTTCGTCCAGGTCCTACGGAATGATACCGGCGGCGTCGAGGGTCTGCTTTCACCGACCGCAGTCGTAGCCAGCGACGATGGATTAACTCTGTTTGTTGGCTCGATCGGCAATGCTTCCGACGTTGGCGGCATCGTCTCGTTGAACGTCGACCTAAACCAACCCGATCCGCAATCGTTATTAACTTCCTTTGACGCGATCGAACAACTGACGGTTTTGACGGCGGGTGGGGATGACACGATCACGCTTCGCGATGCTCCCGATCCGGAAGTCACACGAGTCACCATCGGTACCGGTGGTGGCAATGACTCGGTCGTGTTGCTTGATCTGAGTCCATCGCTGCCGGGCAGTCCGACCACGCCCACGACGGTCGTGAACCTTGGTGCGGATGCCGATACCGCGCAAATCCGTTCAATCACCAGCGGCACTTCTCTTGTGGTTAACGGCAATGCCGGCAGCGACGACATATCGATCCTGTTGACGGGGCCCGGCGCTCGGACGGTCGTCAACGCAGGGGATGGCCAAGACACGGTGCGAGTGTCTGGCGCCGGACTTGATCCGACGTCGACCACAATCGCTCATGGCGATGATCCGACAACGTTCCCCGGCGACAGGTTGTTGTTCGATCCTCAAAACCAGTCGTTCTTTCCCACGAATCCGTCTCAAACGGCCGGGACGCTGAGGGTGACAACACCCACGCCTCGCGGAACGCTCACGTACGACACATTTGAAGGCGTACAAATCGTGGCTCCGCCGGTGGTTCGTTTCGTCGGCACGCCGGGACCGATCAGCGAAGGTCAATCGGTTTCGATCGTCATTGATGTTTCGCCGCTGGGCAGTTCGAATCGTCTGTCGGAACCCGTCGCTTGGGACTTTGATGGTGACGGCGTATTCGGAGATGCGAACGGAACATCGCTCTTTGCAACTTCGACCCGCGAAACGTTGACGCTAACTTGGAATCAACTCGTCGACATGGGAATCAACGATGATGGAACGTTCCAAATCGGATTCAGTGCGACCAACGACCAAGGAACCTCGCAAGCTTTCGCGACACTCGTTGTCAACAATACGGCACCGACGGTCACGCTTGGCGGCGACGCAATGACACGAGTCGGCGATGCTTATCAACTGTCATTCACGGCAACCGATCCGGGCGATGATCGCATCACCGAGTGGCGCGTGGATTGGAAAGACGGCAGCCCCATCGAAGTCTTCGGTAGTGGCACGGTTCTCGCCGAGCACGCGTTCACGCGTCCGGGCAGCTTCAACGTTGAAGTTCGCCCCGTGGATGAAGACTCTGCGCCCGGCGCGTATCCGCCAGCCATCAAGAACGTCTTGGTGGAAGTCACGGCCGCACAAGTCAGCGCCGGCGGTCCCTATACGATTCTGCAAGGCGAGTCGCTCACGCTGCAGGGCTCGGCCGCACCCGGAGTGATCGCCGTCCAATGGTTCATTGGCTTTAACCCCGCACCAATCGCGACAGGATTGAATCCGACCATCTCTTGGAACCAGCTAGTCGCCGGTGGACTGGATATCGCAGACTTCTATCAAGTGATCGCTGAATTTCAGTATGACGGCGATACCGTGACGGCCAACACCGAACTGATCGTCGAGAATGTCGCACCCAATGCGGAATTCTCCAACTCCGGGCCCGTCAACGAAGGCCAGTCCGCGACGGTGACGTTCAGCAACCAGTTCGACCCATCCCCAACCGATCTGGCGTCACTGTTCTACTCCTACGACTTCAACAACGACGGCAATTTTGAGATTGAATTTAGTCCTGATGCGTCGGCAGTCGTTCCCACATCATTCCTGCCCGACAACGGCACTTACACCGTCCGCGCCGTTGTAGGTCAACCCTTTGGCGACGGGACCGAATACACGACGGACATCGTGGTCAACAACGTTGATCCCACACTCACTCTATCCGGACCTTCTACGGCAATCGAAGGGACGCCTTACACACTCGGTTTATCGGCAAACGATCCCGGTGACGACACCGTGACGAACTGGATCATCAACTGGGGCGATGGAACCGTCGAAGCGGTTGGAAATGTCAATTCGGCATCTCACGGATTTGCCGATGATGGTCCGCGCACAATCAGCGTGACCGCGATCGACGAAGACGGCAGCTACACGGCATCGAAAACGGTCAATGTTCAAAACGCGAATCCTTCGCTGCGCAACATAAGCACGCCAGTTGCGCGAGTCGACGAAGATCAAATCATTCAATTGACCGGCCAGATCGTCGATCCCGGCGTACTGGACTCGTTCATCCTGGACATCAACTGGGGTGACGGTACTGTGCAGTCGGTACCGCTTGCTGCGGGCGTGAATGACTTTAATATCGGCCACCGTTATCTGGATGATGGTGTCTCGCCAGGCAACGCGACGCTGTTCGACGAATACAACATCTCCGTTTCGGTGCGTGACGATGATGGCGGATCTAGCGCAGCGGTCACCACCGCGGTGACGATCGACAATGTCGCACCCGCGATTCAACTTTTTCAAGTGGAAAACTTGATCGTGCGTGAAAACGCTCCGGTGGTCGTCGTCGGCAACTTCACTGACCCTGGTCGCATGGACGTTCACAACGTCATGATCGACTGGGGCGACGGAACGACGTCACCGGCTGTCGTCGACCAAAGCAACATGACCTTCAGCGCCTCTCATCCGTTCGTAAACGACACCGCAGTCCGGCTGAAATCGTTCACCATCACAGCGATGCTTTCGGATGACGATGGATCCGAAACTTCGGCATCGACGACAGTCGAAATCGAAAATCCGCCCGCGCCGCTTCTGATCGACTCGATCACGGTCAACGATGGTAGTGACCAGCGGTCGGATATTTCAAAGATTGTGGTCGTCTTTAGTCGCAACGCGAACTTGCAAGACTTGATTGATAGCGGCGCGATTGCAAACGCGGTGGCTCTAGCCGGCCCCTCGGGGGCGCTTTCTGCGACAAGTTACGACTACGACGAATTGACGGCAACGTTGACGATCGATCTGACAGGTCCAACGTCCCAGACGATCCTCCAAGACGGCCTATTCCAATTGCACCTTGATACCACCGCGATTCATGCCGATGGAGATCCCCGAAATCGACTCGATGGGGGTGCCGGCGTGGTCGACGATGTGTACTCGTTCGATTTCCATCGCCTCCTAGGGGACTATGACGGAGACGCGGACGTAGATATTGCTGACCGAAATTTGTTCTTTTCGGCACTTGGAACCCAAGAGAACGACCTGCTCTATGACTCCATCTACGATTTGGACCTGGATGGAATCGTCGATGAAGAAGATTACCAAGCTTGGCGTCTTCAATATCGGAAAAGCTTGAGGTAACGGATGAGGGAGCAACTACAATCGAACCAGCAGATCAACAATGAAATAAAGGCAAAGATATGAGAAGCGACTTCCGATACATCGGTGCGATGGCCTGCACGTTGCTCATGGCATGTAGTCATGCCAACGGTGGCACGCTGATGTCGACTTGGACCGAAGTGGGGGATGCCGGTGACACATTGGCGACTGCAAACATCACCTTTGGCTCGTCCCTGACGTCGATTGTCGGTACCCTTCCGGACAACGATCCAAGCGGTGTGGATATATTCGCTTTATCGATCACCAATCCGAGTATGTTCTCGGCGTCGACCGATAATTTTCCAGCGACAGATCTACTGGATTCATGGTTGTATCTTTTCGATGAGAATGGACTTGGGGTTGCTGCCAGCGCGACCACGATCGGTGGTAGCCCAAACGCTACGATCAGCCAGGGATCCGTCACCGCTCCAGCCGGACTGTTTTTTCTAGCGGTAACTCGATTTGAGTCCGTTCCCCAAAGTTTGCTTGGATCGATTTTCACCGATCTATTTTCGGCGTCGACGAATGGAGAAGTCATCGGCCCCTTGGGGCCCGGTGGCAACAGTCCACTTACTTCTTGGACCAACCCGCAGCCTCTGCTGGACAACGCAAACTATCGAATCGATTTGACAGGTGCAGGCCCGGCGGTGCCGGAACCCACCACTGCGATCATTTGGATCGTATTTGCGGCCTCTTTGATTGGCTACGAACGCAGGATGAGGGTTCGTTCGCAAGCGGGCCGTGTCGATTTGCATCAGCCAGTTGGATGAGAGAGTTCTCCGGTGATCATCGGACCGGTGATGCTTCGCGACATCCTGGGCAGCAATCCGATCGGATGCTTGGATTGCGTCGGAGAGGTATCTCCAGAGAGTGTCGGTTTTTAAGGTCGACTCGCAGAATCAAACGCGGATTGGCGTTCACTTCATTCTTCGCTGTATCTCCTCTTGCTTGCCTACGGTGAATACGAATTTTGAGCACGCGATCGACTGCTCGATGCGAACGGAGACGTCCACCGTGCGGGATAGGAGATCATTGCCCCGTTGAATGCGTTGCCGGGCGTCAACGCGTACTACTGTTCGTCGTTGACACGGACTCGGAAGTCGGTCCGCCAACGCAGTGCCCGCGATGCGAAACGCAGCTCAGTACGTTTCTGAATGGTGAGCTTGGTCGATGCGAGTCCTGCAGGAGCGTCTTGTAGCGGGGTTGGCCGCCACAAGGCGAGATTTCTTTCCGGTTAGCCGGGACGCTACACCGTTTGGAATTCGAGTCGGCCGACGGATCCGCTGGCGATGTCGACGTAATACATGAAGCCGTCGTTGGCCATTTGCATGTCGACCAAGAAACCAAGCGCGGCCGATGCGACTTCGACGTCCAAAAGGGATCCGTTGGCATCGAACCGTGCGGCGCGAATGACCTGGTCGCCGATGTCCGTGAACAGCAACGTGTCCTGGTATTCGCCATAGACCGAACTGGTTGCGAAGTCGCCCATCACAATCGCCCGAGCTCCACTGGAATGCAGTCTCGCCCAAACCGGCGCCGTGACGACGGGATTGGTGGCGTAATAGGCCTGGACCTGCGGCAGATCTCGATACCTGCTGGTCTGCAAGCTGGTGCCGTTGCCGCCGCCTTCGAACGCGGGCCAACCGAAATTTGCGCCGCGGCCGGTGTTGATTTCTTCCCACTGGGTCCACCCGACATCGCCGACATAAAATTCGCCCGACGTTTGATCGATGGCGAATCGAAAGCCATTGCGAAGTCCGTATGCGTAGACCTTCGAGGCGTTGGAAGTCACGTCGCCGTCGAAGAACGGATTGTCGGGCAGCCCGTCGCCGGTGATTGGGTCAATGCGGAGCAGTTTGCCGGCCAGGCTGTCCAGATCAAGCGATCGCAAGTTGACCGGATCAGCACGCCCAAACGAGCCTCCGTCACCCGTGGTCGCGTAAAGCATTCCGTCGGGACCAAATTCCAAGTCGCCGATCGTGTGACTGGTTTCGTCGCTGGGGATGCAATCGTCGATCGGGTTGCCGCTGGCATCAAAGCACGAATGCGGATCGCCCAAGTCGGGGCGTTTGTTGGGAGTACCGATGTTGGCGTAAGTGCTGTTTTCGCCAACCAAGACGACGCCGCTATTCGGGTTCGCGAAGGTGCCCGCCGCGTTGACGGTGTAGCGAGAGATCCTTGCCACTCGCGCCCCGTTGCCGTCGACGCCCCCCAGACCGGATTGGCCGATCACTTCGGGCGGGTCGTAGGTGTACGACACATAGATGTACGGGTTGTTGGCGAAGTCGGGATGGACCGCAAAGCCCAGCATGCCGCGGTCCTTGGTCCCGCTGTTGACGATGTTGCGAATGTCCAACAGCGGCGTCGACGCGATGGTGCCGTTCGCATTGACGATACGAACCAAGCCATCTTGCTCGGCAACCAACATGCGACCATCGGGCAACCAGTCGACGGCGATGGGTGTGTCGAAACCGCTGACAAGCGACTGGGCGATCAATTGGCCTTGCACGTCGGGTACGGGCAAGTCGGCGCCGTCGATCAACACCGAGACTTCGGATGCGGTGAGGGCACGGTTGTAGACGCGAGCGTCATCGATGCTGCCTTGGAAGTAATTGTCCACACGTCCGATATCCATGCGATCGAGTGACGTTGGCGCGCGACCGGCAAACTGGTTCGATGAATACACTTCGGCGCCGTTGACGAACGCTTTGTAAGTCGTGCCATCAAATGTGGTTGCCACGTGGTTCCATTTCCCAGGTACCAACACGTCGCCCGTTACGAATGAATTCCAATTCGTTCCGTCGCCGAACCCGGCGTGAATCTTGGTTTGTTGGTAGACCCAAATTCCCGGGTAACGATTGGCGGCGGCGCCCGATTGGTAACCCATGATTCCGTGGAATGCCGAGTCAATGATTTCCGACTTGATCCACACGGATTGAGTGAACGAGCCGCTGCTTAGGTTCAGTGACGGGTTGGGGTTGACCGAGACAAAGTCGTTGACGCCGTCAAAATTCAGGCTGCGCGGATTCGCGGTGTCGGTGTTGGGCGCGTCGGTGGTGGGGCCGTCCGGTGACGCGATGTTTCGGTGGACGCCTGAATTGCCGTTGCCCGAACTGTCCGCGACAGTTTGCCCGATCGCCGTTTCGTTCAACCGCCAATGTCCAACCAGCCCGGTGCCCGTTTCGTCGTCGACGATGGTGACGATGGCCGTTCGGGGCACACCCAATTCAGCGCCATCGACGCGGTACAACGAGACGCTAAATGTTTCGATGGGTTCAATCAAGTTGTCGTCGATCAAGGCGATCGTCGCGGTGGCCGTGGTCTGTCCGTCGGCAAAGACGACGGTGCCCGATGCGTTGCCGACGAAGTCGACACCGTCGGTCGCTTCGATGCCGACCGTTTGATAGAACGCGGTCGCAACGCCGTCACTGCCGCCGGTTCGTGTGAGCGCGATCTGTGCGGTTCCCCCGTTTTCGTCGACCGTCACTTGCGTTACCGCCAGACCGATGGTGCCCGGATTCGTAGCGATGGGTTCGCCATCGAATTGAAAGTACCCGTTGGAGTGAAGCGTTTCGGATTGCCGGAAACCGGGGGTGATGCCGTCCGCGGGCAACCAAGTGCCCGTCGAGTACGTCGTCGGCGCTTCGGTCTGATAAACAACGCCATCAAGTGAGATCTGGTCGACATTCAAATTGCGATCGATTCCGTTCGCCGGATCGTAGACGTCGTTGTCAAACGAGATTCGTATCGAATCCGCATCGACGGTTCCAGCCGCTACGAACGTGTAGACGGCATCCGTTGCGGTGGCGTTCCAAGTTCGCACATCGGCGCCGTCGATCTGCAACGTCATCGCTTCGGCGCCGGTGTCACCGCTGGCGGTGATCGCGACGACGGTGCCGCCACCTGGATTGCCTGGATCGGAAAACTGGAATGTGCCGTCGGTGTGCAGATATTCGGACTCGCGGAAACCGGGCACGATTCCATCGTTCGGTTTCCAGGTGCCAGTTGAAAACACCGCGGGCGATTCGGTTTGAAAAATTTGTCCGTCGACGGTGATGTAGTCGACGCGAAGATTGCGGTCGATTCCCGCGGCGTCATCGTACAGGTCGTTGGTGAACGCGATGCTGATGCGGTCCGCAGAGATCCCGTCGGCTGAATAACTAAAGTCGTTGAATTGGCCGCCGTAAGCATCGCCGCCGATCCCGTTCCAAGTTGCGACAACGCTGCCATCAATTCGCAGTTGCATGTTTTCTTCGCCCGTCACGCCGGCAGCGCGGATCGTGATCGGCAGAAGTCCTTTGTACGAATCTCGCGCCAACGATGAGAACGCGGTCGCGGCATCAACGTGACCGAACTGCTTTTCGAGAAGCCAATCCGAGTTAGCATTGGTGTTGCCGGTGAAGTTCGTCGAAGCGGCAACATCGGTGCCTGTCATGCGTCCGATGGCGCGCATCAATTGCGACCCCCGTTCGCCTCGGCCGACTTCGCAGCCGTAGATCAAAAAGTCGGCGCCGTTGTTCATCGCAGTGGCCCAGCTGCTGAGCTGCGATTGAAACTGTTCGACCGAGCCATGGTCCAAGATGTCGTTGCCGATTTGCAGACGACCGGCTTGACCGTGGGTGACCAAGTGAACCGAAGTGATGCCGCGGCGTCGGGCAAGTTCGCGAGTGATTTGGTCGATGCCACTTTCATCGCTCTGGATCAAAACCACTTCGGCGCCGTCGACCACTCCACCGACCAGACTTTCCAAGTCGTCCACCGATGTATCAATGAAGACGATCGAAGTGCAGTCGGCCCGGGTAACGGACTCGGCAAAAGGGGCCGGCGAAGCGACGGCGACGCCCGCATCCGCGGCCAACATCAACCGCTTTTCAAGTTCCAAAATTGACCAAGGAGCGGACGAACGACGGTGTGGGGTGCGAATCATGGTGGTTAACGAGCTTTGCGGTACCTTGGGAGGCTTTGGTCTAGCCCCCCGATGGTAACTCAAACGGCCCGGGTTTGCTGCCGCCAAGCCTTCTACCGAAGACGCCGCGTTCCGTTGGGGGCGATGCGGATCAAAAAAATCTTTACGAATTTCGAGGGCGGTACCATTGACGCCCTCGAACCCCCCACGTGACAGTTTGGGCAGTCTGAACAGGCCGGGACGACAGTATCCGATTGTCGCTGCCAAGTCAGTGAGCGTGGATTCATCATGAAGCGTTTAACTTGCGTTGGTTTTGGGTTGTCGGGCAATGGAAAGCGTCGCCGTATGCGACTGGCCGCGGCATTGTTGGGATTGGGAACTTCAGTTGCTTGGTTTGGTAATCCTGCGTCGGCTCAAACGACGTGGGCGTTCCCGACGACGGGAACGTGGTCGGATGCGACGAAATGGAGCACGGGCGTTGTTCCTGATAACGCTGCGGAAAACGTACTGGTCAGCCAATCGGGTACTTACACGGTAACGTTGGATGACAATCGGTCGATCAACGATCTGACTTTGAATGCCGGTGCGGCCACTTTTCGCCACACGTCAGGAATTCTGTCCCTTAACGGCGCGCTACAAGTCCTCGCCGGCCGTTACGAATTAGCGGGCGGTACGCTTTCGGGTGGCACGCTAACGGGCAACGATCTGGCTTACGTTTACGGCGCGCTCGATGCGGTGTCAGTGACCGGTGGGATAACACTTTCCGAACCGTCGGGTTACGTCACGTTCGCCGGCGGAACAACGGTTGCCGGTGACATCGCTGTCGAAAATACTTCAACGATCTATGTCGACCAAACATTTAGTTTGAACAGTCAAACGATGACTCTAGGCGATGCGGGTGGCACAACCAGCGGCGTCGTCTATTTGCTAACCGGTTCCATGGTGACGATCGACAGCGGTTCGACGGTACGTGCCAACGCAGCCGGTTTTTATCTTCAAGGTGGCGAGCTGATCAACGAGGGACTGATCGAAGCTACTTTGTCGACCAATTCGGGACTGTACGACTTTGGCGGCGGAACGTTTACCAATCGCGGAACGGTTACGGCTTCCAACGGAGCCATCCTTGACGTTGGCTCGGGAAATACGACCAACGTCGGTGGCACGATGTCGTCAACACTGGGGTCATCGCTGACGATGAGCGGGGCGTGGTCCAACAGCGGCGGTGTATTGTCGACCGACGGCACGTCGTCGCTTTCACTCGGCGGCACATTCGACACCGCGAATCTGGGAACGATCAACCGGGCAACGGGCGGTAACGTTTACATCACCGGGGCTCAAAACAACGTCGGCAGCACGTTTAGTCCCGGTGCCGGGTGGACGTTGGCGGGCGGTACGATTTCGGGTGGCACGCTGACGGGCAACGATTTGGCTTACGCGTCCGGCGTGCTCGACGCGGTGTCAGTGACCGGTGGGATAACACTTTCCGAACCGTCGGGTTACGTCACGCTGTCTGGCGGCACGACAGTGGCCGGTGACATTGCTGTCGAAAACAATTCGACGATCTATGTCGATCAAGCATTTAGTTTGAGCAGTCAAACGATGACTCTTGGCGATGCGGGCGGCACAACCAGCGGCGTCGTCTATTTGCTAACCGGTTCCATGGTGACGATCGACAGCGGTTCGACGGTACGTGCCAACGCAGCCGGTTTTTATCTTCAAGGTGGCGAGCTGATCAACGAGGGACTGATCGAAGCTACTTTGTCGACCAATTCGGGACTGTACGACTTTGGCGGCGGAACGTTTACCAATCGCGGAACGGTTACGGCTTCCAACGGAGCCATCCTTGACGTTGGCTCGGGAAATACGACCAACGTCGGTGGCACGATGTCGTCAACACTGGGGTCATCACTGACGATGAGCGGGGCGTGGTCCAACAGCGGCGGTGTATTGTCGACCGACGGCACGTCGTCGCTTTCACTCGGCGGCACATTCGATACCGCAAACTTGGGCACCATCAACGTCGCTTCGGGTGGCAAGGTTTACATCTCAGGGACTCAAACCAACGTCGGCAGCACGTTTAGCCCCGGCCCTGGATGGACCTTGGCGGGCGGTACGATTTCGGGTGGCACATTGAACGGCAACAGTTTGGCCTACTCGTATGGGGCCCTCGACGCGGTGTCAGTGACCGGCGGGATGACACTTTCCGAACCGTCGGGTTACGTCACGGTCATGGGCGGCACGACGATTGCGGGTGACATTGGTATCGACAATTCGTCCACGCTCTACATCGACCAGGATCACACCTTCAGCAATCAGAAGGTGACCTTGGGTGACGTAAGCGGCACGACCGCAGGAACAGTTTACTTTTATCAATCGGTCAGCACCGGCAATGAGGCAACGTTCGCTTCGGATTCTCAATTGGTTGGCAACGGGACGGTATTTTCGTCCACGGTTCCGGTTCACTTGGACGGCACGATCAGCCCCGGGTTCAGCGTAGGAATTTTGTATTTCAATGGCGATGGTGAGTTCGACTTGGGCAGCACGGCGATGCTGGACATCGAATTGGGTGGCACGAACCCGGGCGAGTTTGACACGCTGACGTTCGATAGGTTGACGTTGGGTGGTGGACTGAATGTTTCACTTGTCAACGGTTTTACTTTGGCCGATGGGATGGTATTCGATTTCTTGTTCGTCAGTGATCCGATCAGCGGAACGGGGATGTTCAACGGTTTGAATAACCTGGACACCGTGGGCACGTTCGGCGGGTTCGACTTGAAGGTTGCTTATGGTGTCGGCGACGGCAACAACGACGTCCGATTGTTCAGCGTCGTGACGGCCGTTCCGGAACCGTCTGCGGTGGCCGCACTTGCGATGGGAGGTTTGGTCGTCATCGGATATCGCAAACGTCGGCAAAAACTGGTGCTAGCGTGAAGCGATCACGGCAGCTCGCTTTGATTGCGATCGGGTTTGCATGGCTAGTACCGTGCGTGATCGCCCGCGCGGACGTGACTTCGTTTATCGATGGAGTAGGCGAACTGCCGCAGGATGTTCCGGGTGAGAATGCTGTTCTCGCTAAGCGGATCAGCCACGCAAAGGACTTGATCGCGAAGGGACTGCTAAGCGAAGCAGCCGAACATTTGGAAGTCCTGCGGACGCACCCCGAAGTTTCAGATGTTGACGTCGTCATCGCGGACCTGCTGTTTTCGGCCGGTCGTGGTTTTGAGGCTCAGCAATGGCTCGAACGAGCTTCCGCAATCGGGCCTCAGCGTGTTGGTATTTACTTGTCCTTTGCCGAATTGGCCGTTCGGCAACGTCGTTGGTTTGACGGGTGGGCGTTGACGGGGCTGGCGGAACGCATTGATCCGCCGCGGCATTGGTCGCCAGCGATGAAGGGCCGTGTTGCCGATCGGCTTAAGTTGTTGAAAGCGATCTGTTGTGAAGGGCGTTCTGATTGGGATCAGGCGAGGGAAGCTTACAGTTCGCTAATCGAGGCGTCTGCGGAATTGTCGGAGACGGTCGCTCGTCAGGCTTACTCGGGCTTGGCGCGATCCTGTTTTCTAGCAAAGGACTATCAGTCAGCGTTTACGGCGCTGACGAATCTTGCGGCGAAGGTTCCCGCGATTGGGAATCCAGATCAAATGATGGCGGCCTTATACGAACAGGCTGGCATGGTCGCCGAAGCGGATGAAGCCTATCAAAAATCGGTTCGGGCATCCGTCGGAGGTCAACAAACAGCCGCTCGGCTTGCGTACGCGAGGTTCTTGTTACACACCAATGCACCGGAGAAGGCGAAGCCGCTATTGGGCGATTCGAAGATGCCGGTTTCGGGAGACCCGACCGAGGAGGCCGAGCGATTTTTTTTGCTGGCCGTATCCGCTCGCTTGGAAGGTCGTTTCAGCGATGCGATGACGATTCTTTCCAAGTTACACCAAGAACGTCCCGATTCGGTCGCCGCGGCGATGCAGTTGGCGGTAGTCCTTGTTGATCGGCAAGACGAATCGATGCGGGCACGCGCGATGCAGATTGCGGAATCCGTCGTTCGCAATCTGCCAAGTTCAAGCGATGCGTGGGCAACCTTGGGGTGGGTGCAGCTGCGACTGGGTGACACTGCGGCAGCGGACAAAAGCTTGGCGGAGTCATTAAAATTGAGCAAGCCGTCGCGGGACACGCTCTACTACATGGCCGAATTCAAAAGGGCGATGGGGAAAACGGACGACGCAAATGCGTTGATGCAACTTTACGATACCGCCGCGGGCCCAAGATTCTTTGCCCGAGATCAGCATAGCAAGCCAGCTCGCAAGCTTTGACCAACGAACGAATACGCCGCCGTTGAAACGGCGCGGTTTGAACTTTTGCGTTCCGCCGTCGGATCACGGATTTTCTGCTATGGCTTTCTGGCGAGCGGCTTCGAACTCGTCCCCCGCAGTCCAGGCCGGCATTTCGGCGGCATCTGCGACACGACGACCGACGTGGAACAGCAAGCGTGTGTCGTCAATTGCGCCGGTCAAGTCCCAATCTTCTAGGTATTCATCGCTGGGTTGGTGATAGATCTTTTCGACCCACTGGTCGAGTTGCTCTTTTCCCCAACCATCCGGCTTGCCGATCACTTGGATGCCCGAATGTAGGTAGACGCCGGGAACGCCGATCTTGGCGAGACTGAATTGATCACTGCGGTAGTAGTATCCGCGATCGGGAAAATGATCCGGAGTCACGATTCGTCCTTGTGCTTTTGCGATCGCTTGGACGTGTGCGTCGAGTGATGATTTTCCCATGCCGATCACATTCACATCGTGCGTGCGACCGATGATGTTGGTGCCGTCCATGTTGATCACGGCGGCCAATTTTCCAGCAGAAATGGGCGGGTCGGCGGCAAAGTAACGTGATCCGAGCAGCCCTTGCTCTTCGGCGGCCACGGCGGCGAACATGATCGAGCGGGCTGGGCGAGGTTCTAGCTGGGCATAGGCTTTTGCCATTGCCAAAAGTGCGGCGACACCCGATGCGTTGTCGATGGCGCCGTTGTAAATATTGTCGCCGTTGATGTCACGTTCGGCTGACATGCCAAGGTGATCGTGGTGAGCCATGTAGACGACGTGTTCGTCGCGCCGGTCGGGGTCGCTGCCGGGAAGTACTGCGATCACGTTTGCCGTGTCTTGTTGGCGGACCGACGCGGTCAATTCGATCGAAAGCGTTACACCCAGCGGCACCGGTCGGAAATCACGCGATTCGGCCGCCGCGCGTAGTTCGTCCAAGTCCTTGCCGGCAAGCGTCGCGATCTTCTTCGCAGCATCGTCGGTCGACCATGCTTTTAATTTCATCCGTGGCGTTTCAACACCTCGCAATTCAAACTCTTCACCCGCCCACGACGTCTGGATCACTTGCCAGGGATAGCCAGCGGAAGGCGTCGTGTGAATGATGATTGCACCGGCGGCACCTTGTCGCGCGGCACTTTCGTACTTGTAGTCCCAACGGCCGTAATACAAACGACGACTACCTTCGAACAGTTCCGGATCGTCGGCGGGATCGTTGTTCATGATGACCAGAATTTTTCCGCGCAGATCCGCGTCTTTAAAATCGTCCCAATCGTATTCGGGTGCTTGAATGCCGTAGCCGACGAAGATCAATTCGGCATCGTCGACCGAAGCAGATTCGGTCGGGCTCCCGATCGTCGACATGAAATCATCCACCGACTTCAGCGTTAGGTTCTCGTCGCCGGATCGAAACGTGACCGTCGGTGGTGCGTTGGTGTTGACGCCGACCAGCGGCACGGACTGTAACCACTGGCCATCGCCGGCGGCGGGCGACAAACCGAGCGTTTGAAACTGGGTCGACAAATACAGCTGGGTGATCGCATCGCCGCGCGATCCTGGACCGCGGCCTTCCAGAAGGTCGTCGGCGAGAAAACGAACGTGTCCTCGCAAACCGTCTTCGTCGATGACCTCTGCGGCGGCCATTTCAGCGGTTGTGAGGGAATGGGTGGCCGTCGTATCTTGAGCCGACGCCAGCGATGTGCATGCTAAGACGAAGACGAGGGAAGTGAACCGGAAACGTTTCATCGCGTATCTGTCCGTTGATGATCGAGAGACAAAGTGATTCTCCGAAGTCTGACGAAGAACTCAAAGCAACGTCCTGTGCGTGCTGTTACCAAAGCTTACCCATTTTTTTGATCGTTGATGGACTCGCCCATTCCCGCCGACGTGCATCGCTGGGTAAACCAAGTCCATCGGATCGATTGGGCGAAGGCGGTTCCGGCGGGGTTCAGTGGCGGCGTCGTCTATGATTGCCGCGCGGGCTCGGTGGATCGCTTCGCGCTAAAGATGTGGCCTGCGGGCACCTCGCGGACTCGTGTTGACGAAGTTCACGCGATCGTGCGGATGGCTCGGCAAAATGGTTGCCCGTACGTGCCAGAGACCATTGCAACGGCAACGATCGGTGGTCGCCAATGGGAATTGGCGACTTGGATGCCTGGGGACGTCGCCGCCGATGATGCGACCGTCGAAACGATCCAGCTTGGCGCAGCTGCGATCGCTCGATTCCATCGCTCGGTCGTTTCCGCCGGTTTGGCAAGCCAATTGTCGAGCCCATTGTCGAGCCAAGTGTCGAAGGCCGTTACGTCGCGGATCGAGCGACTGGCTTCGCTGCGTCACGAAGTTCCCCAGGTGTTGACCGTCGTAGATCGGGGCGTCCCTGAACTGCCACATCGATTGGCTGTCGCCGTGGATCGTGCGGTCCAGAAGCTGCGAAGCGGATGGCTTGCTGCGTCGGGCCGCATCGCTGCCCGTCTGTCGGATTTCGAGAAGCGACCGGTGCCGTCGCAAGTCGTTCTGTGCGACGTTCATCGCGAGCACGTCTTGTTTGCGGATGGCGGGGTGAGCGGCTTGATCGACTTTGACGCCGTACGGCTGGATTCGCCCGCGACGGATTTGGCTCGTTGGATCGGCGGATTTTTGGTCCATCGGGACCGAGAAAGTCGAAACGAAGTCTGGGAAGCCGGTATGGCGGGTTTTCGAGAAGAAAACGTATTGAATGGCAAGCTGGCGACGGACATGGACGATATCAGCTTTCTCGCCTTAGCACGTGCGCTGCACAACGCGACGATGTGGATCGGGCTGGCAAATTGGCTAACTTGGATCGTCCTTGAAAATCGCTCGTTTCATGCTGATATATTAAGAATTGCCGAGCGTATCGACGTTTTGACAGAACTGGCCGACAGCGACGAACCACCTTGGGGTCACAGTCTGCGGTAGCTGGGAAGGCTGCGATCGGGCTGCTTCGTTGACTGAACAATCCTGTCACAAGTAGAATTCGCGGGCTGGACCCTTCAAAAACAAAATCATGAACCATAGAAAACACACGACCAACACCGGCTGGCTGGCCGCTCTGTTCGCTTTCTTGCTGCTGGGAATGGTGGGATGGGATAGCGGCCGGGCAATGGCACAGGGAGACTTCGACGCCGGTGGCGACGTGTTTCCCAACTTCACACTTGGTGGCTTTGGTGCTAGCAACCGTGCTGCCGAGCCGGTCACCTTTCAAGCAAAATACTATGCCGAACCCTCGGGTGACGGCGTGCTTGAAATTGAAGCGGAATTGGCTCCGTCGTATCACATCTATTCGACGACCCAACCGCCGGGCGGCCCGCTGCGTACGAAGTTCAAGTTGAAGTCGCCCCAGGACGTCAGTATCGTTGGTGACTTCACGCCTGAAGCACCGCCATCAAAAAGCATCTCGTCGCAATACAACGGTCTGACGGTCGAAGAACACGAGGACTTTGTCGTTTGGACAGCACCCATCAAAGTCCCGTTCGGATTTGAGGATTCGATTCGAATCGACGTCAACGGTTTGGTTTGCGAAACGATCGACGGCAGTTGTTTGCCGATTCGCGAAACGTTGGTAGCCCAGTACGGTGGCCCAATTCCGGCGACAGGGCCAGCGACCGAACCGACCGCGACCGTGGCGATGAATCAAACGGCAACGGCCGTCGAACCGACGACCGCAACGGTCAAGTCCGCGAAGCCGACATGGTTTCGCGACAAAGACTATGTCGTCCAGTGGGCGGCGTCGCTAAGTCCGGCGCAAGTCGCGCCGGGCGGAACGGCGATGTTGACGTTCACTGCAAAGCCAGACAAATCGTTCCACGTTTATCGCGCCGCGATCGACGACGCCGAATCGTCCACCAATTTCGTCGTGACCGAAAAAAGTGGCATGAAAGTCGGCGGGCCGAAAGCGGACAAGCCAGTCATCAGCAAATCGATTGTGCCAACGTTGCCACCAGTTCACTACTACGGCGGCGAAGTTTCTTGGACGGTGCCGATCGCGGTGCCCGCCGATGCGGCGCCGGGTCTAAAAAATATCGAAGGCTTTGTCGCCTACCAGGCTTGTACGGACAACAGTTGTCACCGTCCGGTGGCATTGAAGTTTGCGACCACGCTAGAGGTCGCCGGCGTGTCGGCGGCGGGTGAAGGTCCTGTCACGTTCGCCAGCGCCAAGTCAGCCGTCGCGCTGGACGCGGCAGCCGAGACGAAGTGGGTCGACGACGTCACGGTCCCCCGAGTCGCGCCGCAACCCGAACAGGGAAATGCCAGTATCGAAGACGATTCCGAGGCCAATTCGGAAGCGTCCTTGCCGATCGTCGGTTCGATTGGATCCAACGGTACTGGTGGAACTGGTACAGGTGGCAACTCGACGACTGCTGCTCCGCTCGCAGCGTCCGCGACTTCGTTTCCCGTCATTTTGTTCTTCGCCTTCGTTGGCGGGGTCATCTTGAACGTGATGCCGTGCGTCTTGCCGGTGGTCGGATTGAAGATCATGGGCTTTGTCAGCCAAGCCGGTGAAGACCGACGTCGCGTGCTGATGCTGAACTTGGTTTATGCGGCCGGCATTTTAGCCGTCTTTGCGTTTTTAGCGATGCTGGCGGTTGTGTTCAAGTTTGGATGGGGGCAGCAGTTCACGTACTTTCCCGTCAAGCTGGGCCTAACACTTGGGCTTTTTGCACTCGCACTTAGCTATCTGGGCGTTTGGGAAATTCCCGCACCCGGTATGGCTTCGAACAAAGCGTCGCAAGAACTGCAGAGTCGCGAAGGTTTGACCGGCGCGTTTTCCAAGGGTGTTTTCGCGACGGTTTTGGCGACACCCTGCAGCGGTCCGCTGTTGGGTTACATCTTAGGTTTGACGCTCGGGTTGTCGTCGATCCAAACGGTTTTGATTTTCATGACGGTCGGCCTTGGTATGTCGCTGCCGTACTTGCTGATCGGGATGCAGCCGAAGTTGATTTCGTGGCTTCCCAAACCTGGGAACTGGATGGAGACGTTCAAGGAGTTCATGGCGTTTCTGTTTTTGGGTACGGTCGCGTTCTTCTTTGCACAGTTCCAGGACTACCAAAAGCTGCCCGTGTTCGTTTCCTTGATCGGCGTGTGGTTCGGTTGTTGGGTAATCGGACAGGTTCCGTCGTGGTCTGAGTTGCCCAAACGCATGACGGCGTGGACGGGTGGGATCGCTGCCGCGGCACTGATTTCCTATGCCGCGTTTGTCAATTTGGTACCGGGACCGAAAGTCTTGGCTTGGGAAGACTACAGCGAGATGCGGCTGAATCAGCTGCAAGCGGAAGGCAAGACTGTTCTGCTGGACTTCTCTGCCAAATGGTGCACCAACTGCATCTACAATTACGAGTTCGCGATCAACACCGAACCGACGCGTAAGCTGGTCGATCAATTGGATGCGGTTGCGATGTACGCCGACTACACCGATTTTGACGAAGCCATCCAGCAGAAACTTGAAGAGTTGGAAAGTCGGTCGATCCCGCTTTTGGCGATCTATCCCGGGCGAGCGCCGGACCAACCGATCATCCTTCGTGATCTTTTGAGTCAGCAAAACGTCCTCGATGCATTGGAGCAAGCGGGCGAGAGTGTCGGTCGTCCGTCGGGGCAAGTGACGTCGACGACCGAGCCGGCTTCGCTGGTTTCACGACACGGCGAATCTGACGGCGCGAGCCGCTGATCGCGTGTGGGACCTTGATGAAACGATCGTAGCGATCGCCTCGCCCACATCGCCCGCCGTTCGCGGAATCGTGCGAATGTCAGGGCCAGATGTCGCAGCAACGCTTGCGTCGATGGGCATCCCGTCGTCCGGTTTGAATCACACACATCGATTTACATCGCGTGTCGATCTTGGTGATCCGTTGGGCCACTTGGCATTGGACATCATGCTGTGGCCGGATCGCCGAAGCTATACCGGCCAGCCGTCGGCGGAATTGCACACGGTCGGTTCGTTGCCAGTGCTTTCGCGTTTGACGGATGTTGCGGTCTCCTGCGGCGCCAGGGCCGCAAGACCGGGCGAGTTCACGATGCGCGCTTTCTTGGCCGGTCGGTTGGATTTGACGCAGGCCGAAGCCGTACTTGGCGTCATCGATGCCGAAGGCCGCGGGTCGCTTGATCATGCGCTGCGTCAATTGTCGGGCAACCTTTCGCGTCCGCTCGAGTCGATGCGGTCGACACTCTTAGATCTGTTGGCCGATGTCGAAGCCGGGCTCGACTTCGTCGACGAAGACATCGAGTTTGTTAGCGACGAAAACCTGATCGCGCGTTTGGAACAGATCGTCGCCGAGTTGGCCGAAACGGCGCGTGTTATGCAACAACGCGGAGGCGGTGCGGCACGAGCAAAGATCGCGCTGCGAGGTGAACCGAACGCGGGCAAGAGCCAGTTATTGAACTGTTTAACGACGTCGCAAACGGCCATCGTCGCCGACGTGGCGGGGACGACTCGCGATGTCGTTTCGATCGACGGTTTCGTCGGCGACCGGCGTGTGCTGTGGCTGGATACGGCGGGCATCGAAGCGGCGACGGATGGTGTCTCGCAGCAATCGCAAGACCAGGCGACCGAGGCGGCTCGACACGCGGATGTTCGGTTGTGGTGCATCGACGGAAGTCGCAGCGATTATTCCGATGCCGTCCGGCGTTTGCGTGACGAAGCGACGACAAGCGGACGCACCGGAGTGGTGGATTTTTTCTTGGCGACGAAGTGCGATTTGGTCGATGCGTTGACAATAGATTCGAACGAGACGCTGGTTTGCAGTGCTGTGACGGGCGACGGCATCGATGGAGTGATCGACGCAATTCGGAATGCCTTGGACGGGCGTGATGCGGAAGAAACAGGTTCGGTGGTGGGAACCGCGGCCCGTTGCCGGCAATCGCTCGATCGGGCTCAAGAAGCGATCGTGACGGCCATCGAATTGACGCGAACCCGTCGGGGTCACGAGTTTGTATCCGCAGAGATGCGCTTGGCGGCGCAGTGTTTGGGCGAGGTCACCGGCGCGGTCTACACGGACGATATTTTGGACCGCGTGTTCGGTCGGTTCTGTATCGGCAAGTAGTTCATTTCGACACCGTGTGGCGTCGTTGTCGGAATGCCAACCCTGCGCAGCCGATCACCAAGGTCCAAGCAGTAGCGGCCATGCCAATCGTCGGCGTGATCCACCACGGGCGATAGCGAAAACGCACGTGCCACCTTCCGGCTGGGATGGATGTGGCTTGTTTCAATTCGTCGTGCGGAAC
This sequence comes from Rubripirellula tenax, assembly GCF_007860125.1. NCBI lineage: Bacteria > Pseudomonadati > Planctomycetota > Planctomycetia > Pirellulales > Pirellulaceae > Rubripirellula > Rubripirellula tenax. Next base: position 72,462 of record NZ_SJPW01000006.1, on the reverse strand, counting down.
GACGACAGCGGACTTCCAATTTTCGTTGCCAGTTGCTCGAAATTCTGCGACCCAGTTTCCATCTTGAAAGACCGGTCGGATGATCTCCGACGTGGTGGGCGAATCGATGTGATAGTCGTTTTTCGCTGTGACCGTTTCGGCGGGACGGTTTTTGAAAACGACGTCGACCATTCCGTTGGAAGCACGGTCGGTGCAATGGATCACGCCGTCGATGCTGTAGCGATGCTGTTGATCCGTCCAGAAGTCCGCTCGTTCGGACTCGTTCTTGGTAGACGTCGTGGCACGGGCGTTTTTCCAAAACGTATCCATGGCACGCGAATCGATCGAAACCATGTTGTTGAAGACTGCTTGTTGATCAGCCAAGTGCCAGCGTCCGAACCACGATGCCCGCTGGCTTGCTTCCACGTCGATCAATCGTTCATTGTCCGTGGATTCTTGCCATTGGGTCGGCCATCCACCACCCGATTGAGTTCGCATCCACCGATTGCCAACGGGTGACGGATCCGCAGCAATGGAAGCGACCCGGCGATCTTCATCCGCTCGATTGACGACGTACGTGATGCTGTGGTCAACGAACATCAACTCGATCAGCGTGATGCCGACGACGACCGTGACCCAAGTTGTGTGTTTCCAGTGCTTTGCCCTGCCAAGCAAAACGATGCCGATGATCATCGACAGTGTAACGGCCGAATGGACCAACGATCCCGTGATTTCGGTGAGTCCGCCGGCGAAGTCAAGCGGCCCCCAGAATCTGTCGGCCGGCAGCGAATCGGCGTCACTTAGCCCCGTGCCGTTCCACTTCATCGACGTGACGACGATGGCCGCGCCGGCGATGATGATCGTGACCAAGATGATCGGCCGCCGGGCGTTGGTCCATCGAGACTGGTCAAGCCACCGCGCCGACATCACAGCCGTCCCCAGCGAGAAGAACGTCAACCATTTGGCCGGATACCGGAATGAATCATAGCCGGGGAAAAACTGATACAGACACCAATAGGGACCGCCGACACTGCTGTCGATGTTGCCCAACATTCCGGTGGTCGCTTGCAACCACCACACGCAACCGAAGTGGCCGGTGGCGAGCACCAGCGCGGCGATAGCGATCGCCATGGGTGCATCCATTCGCTCACGCCGGATGCGAATCAATCGATCCAACCACACCAAGGCCGCGAGCATGCCGGCGTAAACGGTCGGAGTCCACATGCGTCCGTCACCGGGAATGCAATGGCTGAGCCTTCGATACGCGGGAAGCAGTGACCCAAACGCGTTGGGTGTGAAAACTTCGACGATGTGCCACGGCGGTAACGAGAACTGGAACGCTTGATGTCGTTTCCCGCCGACGATCGGTGCTTCGACCAAGCTCGTTTCGACGTCGGCGTTGACGCGAACACTTTGTCGGCTCCAAGAAACCGATGCGGCGATTTGAGGCGCGGCTAAGGCGGCCGCCAGCAACGGCGCGGCGACCAAAGTTGCAAAGGTTGCCAGACGTTTTTCTCGATCGGGTACGCGCCGGAAAGTGCGAGACGCGATGATCGCCGCGGCGATCATCATGACGTGCAGCGCCGTTTGTGGGTCTCCGCCAAGGACCATCATCGCCATCGCGAATCCGCTAATGATGATCGTCGACGATGGCTTGCGGTCGCCATGACGTGCTCGACCAATCAGGGCGGCCAAAGCCAACGGCATCCACGCCGCCGCGACCAGATAGGGCGGATTGGTGTACAGAAACCAAACGCTTCCCGACATCGGATACATCACCGCGGCGCACCAAGCCGCATGCCGCCGCACTCCCATCGCTCGGGCAGCAAACGACGCGGCCATCGATGCGACCACCAGATGGATCGCGACGTACCACCCCATGGCGACCGTCGTCGAAATCGGCAGCGCGAATACGAAGTAACGGATCGGATAGAAAACGGCGGTCGTGGTTTCGCCGACAAGTGGAATGCCGGTTTGATCGAGCGGATTCCAGAGCGGCACAGTCTGTTGGCTGCATCGATCGGCGACGTACCCGTAGAGCGGCGTATAGAAATGGCTGACGTCACGAAATGCCAAACGCTCGCGGCCGGTCAAGACGCCGACAAGAAGCAACGCGACGGTGATCGGTACGGCAAACCCTCGGATCATGGCGTTCCGTTCATCGCGAGCAGGGACGAGGGTTAGGGCGGAGCGGTGATCACGCCGGCACGAGACTGGTTGCGAAGCGAATCGGCACGATCGAGCACATTATCGGTCGGCTCAACCGTTTTGGGTACCATTTCAAGGTCGATGATTCGTTCGTCACGAAGTTCGCCCGGCCACAGCGTCTCGGCAACAAAATCGATTCCCGGATACTGATACCACGGCGGCTTGATTTTACGGCGGATCGTTTCGGTGCGGTAACCGTCTTTTTCGATTCGGAGCTCTCGAGTCCCATAATAGAGGAAGCTGGTTGCCGCGGGGGTTGTCCCGATGACTTGGTTGTCAACGGAGACGGTCGCGCCCGGCGGACTGGTGCGGACCGTCATGCGACGCCGGACACAGCCGACAAGCGGCAGTGCAAGGACGGCGACCACAAAGATCGTCGCTGGCAATCGTGATTCGGTCGGCAACATAGACTCGAACGGATCGGTTCCGTTCCCCCTTGGTGCACGTTCATCGGCAAGGACCACCCGTCGCCGGGTTGTGTCCGTACCAACTTGGCGCCGCGGACGGGTAGTCCGGTTTTCATTTTTTCAGTTTCACGATCGCGTCGCGAACCGCCGATTCGTCGACATCGCCCACCATCTCGACGGATCCGATGCGTGTTGGCAGGATGAAACGTAGTTTTCCATGGGCGACTTTCTTGTCTCGCATCATGACCGGCAACATCGCATCGGGTTGGGCATCGGCCCATGTCGTCGGCAATCCACAGGCCTGAATCAATCGCGTTTGTCGTTCCCACAGCGCCCGATCACACATACCCGTATCGATCGCCATGCGAGCGGCCATCTGCATCCCGATCGCAACCGCTTCGCCGTGCAGGAACGTGCCATACCCGGCCGTCGATTCGATGGCGTGTGCAAAGGTATGACCATAGTTAAGAATCGCGCGGCGGCCGCTGGTTTCACGTTCGTCGTCCCCGACGACATTGGCTTTTGATTGGCAGCTTTTTCCGATCGCGTGTCGAAGCGACTCGGGATCACGAGCAACCAAGTCGCCGGCGTGAGATTCGAGGTAACCGAAAAATTCGGCGTCATCGATGACGCCGTACTTGATGACTTCGGCCAACCCGCTCAAGTAACTGCGGTCATCCAGCGTGGCTAGAACCGCCGTGTCGATCAACACGAGCGAGGGCTGCCAGAACGCGCCGACCATATTTTTGGCAGCCGGCAGGTTGATGCCCGTTTTGCCACCCACGCTGCTGTCGACCATCGCCAACAGCGTTGTGGGGATCTGGACGAACCGGACTCCACGGGCGAACGACGCGGCCACAAAACCAGCCAAGTCACCGATCACTCCGCCGCCCACCGCGACGATAACGCTTCGCCGATCGCCGCCTTCGGACAACACCCAGGCCAGCAACCGTTCGAACTCGGCGACCGATTTGCTGGGTTCGCCCGACGCGACGGTGGTTGCGGAAACGCGAATCGGCCGATCCGTTGCGGACTCGGCCAATTTTTCGGCCAGCGGACGCCCCCAGGCCTGATCAACCGACTCATCGGCGATCAATAGCACGTGCGACAGATCGCCCAGTTGGTCGATGATTGTTTCGGCAAATCGGTCTGCGGCATCACTGGTGATTTCGATCGGGTAGCTTCGATCACCCAACAGAACGTCGACCGTGTTGACGTGAGGGCCTTGCGACGACGGTACCATGCGTGTATCCCAACTCGATAAAACGTTTCAAAATGACTCCGGCGACAACTTACCCCATGACCGACCCATCGATCGAGGCCCAGAAGTACAACGACCCTCGCGCAAAAATCACTGGCCGCGGCATCGCGATGGGCGTCGCGGTCGCGGTGCTTGCTGTCGTGGGTGCGTGGGCCAGCATCCATGCCAGGAAAACTCAGCTGGGTGAAACGACTCGTTTTTGGGGTCAAGACACGATCACGGCGTTGCAATTGGGCGAGCGTATCGAAATTCGGCCGCGCGGGGCCAGCACGTTCGAGCCCGTCGATTTGACGTCAACGCCGGGACTGGGGCACCTGCGCCGCGCCCTGTTGGACGAACGTCATTTTGACTGGGCCACCGAAACGGAGGGTGCGGCAACCGAGATGTGCGGCCAAGTGGAATCCGATGCGGATGCGGCGTCAGAGGCGCCTGGGTGTCTGCAGATTCGCATCACGGATCCGACCGGTCATCGTTTCGAGCCCATCGAAATCGATTTGGCGCTCGACGGGGGGTGGGTCGGTCCGAGCGACGGTACCAAGCGGGTGAAAGTAACCGATTGGGTGCAACCGAAGCTGAAGAACTGGTTCAAAACCATCATGTCCGTCAAGCAAAAACGCTATGACGATCGTGACTGAGATGACGTCGCGTGGTTCGAATGGCGGATCAAAGTGCGTCGAATCCTGGGTATAACGAAGCTGGCCCAGCGTTCCAGATAGATGGCGTAGATGCCGACGATTCGATCGCGCCCGTCACCGCCGTTCATCGACGCCGTTTGCGTGTGCGAAGTCGCCCGAAACGGGTTACAATGAATCGTCAGGTTCGCCTCTTTCCTTCCCACGTCGCGCCTTCCCTGCGTCCTTATCTTTCCCGCAACGCTGGCATCGAGCTTCAACATCCATGGCCACTGATCCGACTGCAGAACCATCCAACGATCCGATCGTGGCGATTCCAGTGCCCAGTGTGGAATACGAGGACACGATCGAAGACGAGTACGTTGTCCCGGTGGGTCGTTTTGCGTTCTTGAAGGCCGCGCCGGCGTGGCTGGTCAGCATGATGTTGCATTTGCTGATTCTATTGGCACTGGGTTTGATCACGTTCACCGATCCCGTCAAGATCGTCAACGTTTTGACCGCCAACAGCACATCGGAAGAAGGCCCAGAGATCGAAGAGTTCACGATCGAAGAGGTCGAACCCGGCGAAGTTGCCGAGATGGAAGAAGTTTCGGAGCCGATCTCGGAACTGACCGAGCCGATGGAATTGAGCGAACCGGTCGAGGTTACGCCGATGGAAATGGCGACTCCGGTCATGGACATGGGTGATTTTGCCGCCGACATGGCGCCTTCGATGACCAGCTTGCAATCGCTCGCGTCGATGACCAGCCAACCGTTGGGTAGCCGCAGCGAAGACATGAAAAAGAAGTTGCTGCGTGACTACGGCGGCAACGAATCCAGCGAAGCGGCCGTGACCGAATCGCTGAAGTGGTTTTCGCGTCACCAGATGCCCAACGGAGCTTGGACGTTCTCGCACAACTTGGCCTGCAACGGAGCGTGCGGTAATCCCGGCGATGAAGCCCGTGGCAGGGCGTTATCGGCTTCGACGGCGATGGCACTTTTGCCGTTCATGGGTGCTGGACAAACGCATGTTCAAGGCGACTTTAAAAATGTCGTCCTTCGTGGATTGCGATTCTTGGTTCAAAGCGGCAAGCCGGGCAAGAACGGCGGCATGCAAGTGCTGGACCTGCGGACCGGCGGCGACATGTATTCCCACGGCTTAGCAGCGATCGCCTTGTGCGAAGCGTATGCGATGACCGAAGACCCTGAATTGCTGGGACCGGCCCAAGCCGCGATCAACTACATCGTTGCCGCCCAGTGCCGTGACGGCGGATGGCGATACAGTTTTCAAGATCCTCGCGGCGGCGACACGTCCGTCTTTGGTTGGCAAGTGATGGCGCTGAAGAGCGGTTACATGGGACACCTTTCGATTCCCCCGGCGACCATTCAAGGCTCAACGCTGTTTTTAAATCGTGTCCAATCGAACAACGGTTCGATCTATGGCTACGACAAACCGTCGACCAGAGTGCGATCGGGAACCACGGCGATCGGGTTGTTGTGCCGAATGTATACGGGTTGGGACAAGACGCATCCGGGCATCGTCGAAGGCGTCAAGAATTTGACGAAGATCGGCGTTCAAAAGGACGATCTGTACTACAACTATTACGCGGCTCAAGTCCTTCGGCACTACGGCGGCGAAGAATGGGACAAGTACAACGTCGAGCTTCGCGATTGGTTGGTTTCTCAACAATCACAAACGTCCGGTGCGAAGGGAAGCTGGTACATCAAGAGCAAAGTTCACGGCATGGACGAGGGCGGTCGCTTGTTGCAGACGTCGTTCGCGACCATGATTTTGGAAGTCTATTATCGGCACATGCCGCTTTACGCCGATGCCGCATCCGAAGACGACTTCCCGCTCTAAATCGCCGTGGTTGCTGCTGGCCGTTTTCGCCATCCTCTCCGGTGCATCCCTTTGGACATTGGTCCAAGCGAGTCGGTTCCTGCAAAGGGCATCGTCGCGAGCGACCCCTTCGGTCCCTTGGACGGATGAGTCGGCGTTTTACGATTCCACGCGTCGAGCACTCCGAGACGGCCCCAAGTCCCAAAGGCTCGATATCATCCGACACCTAGGCGATCAGGGTTCCGCCGCCGAACCGTTCTTGACCGACTTAGAAGCTGCCGCGGGCGACGAAGATTCTGAGATTGCCGCAGCGGCATCGATCGCAGTCGGTCGAATTCGAGGTGGGTTTGACGCTGAGAGTGAGTCGCGTTGACCGGACGGCGGTTGTGAGCGACGGCAGGAACGTTCCCGGACTGAATTTCCGTGTTAGTGGAACGGCACGTGTCGAACTTTGTTCCGCGACGAATCGTCAAACGTGCAGCAGATCGCCACATCGATAGCAGTATTTCGCATCGACGGGCTGGCCCACGGCTGCGCAGTGCGGGCACGGTGGTTCGTCGGGCGTTTGCGTTTGCTGGATGATTTCGGCGCTGACGAACGTCGACGGCACGATGATCAAGCTATAGCCCAACAAAATCAAAGCAGCCGAGATGAATTTCCCCAGCGTCGTCTTGGGAACGATGTCGCCGTAGCCGACGGTCGTCATCGTGACGATGGCCCAGTACATCGCTTGCGGAATCGACGTGAATTGTCCGCTGCCTTCGGCACCATCAAGATGTTCGATGTGATACATCAGCGTTCCGCTGATCGTGACGGCGACCAAGACGACCGACAGGAAGACGATAATTTTGTTTCGCGAACGCCAAACCGCCGACGCCAACTCGTCGGCGTCGTCCATCATCCGCCACAACTTCAAAACACGAAATACGCGAAGCAAACGGATCGCACGCAAGGTTACAAACGATGCCGACGAAGCGCCCATCAGTGGCATGATGAACGTTGGTAGAAAACTAAGAACGTCGATGATGCCCCAAAAACTGATCGCATACTTGATCGGACGGCGGACCGTCATCAATCGCATCACATATTCGATCGTGAACAGCCCCGCCAGAATACGTTCGCACAGCACGAACTGATCCTGCCAAGCGGCGTATTCGGGGACCGTTTCCATGGCGACCAAAACGATGCTGGCCAAGATCGCGACCAACAACCCAATGTCAAACCATCGGCCGGCCGGCGAATCGGCCTCGAAAATGATGTCATGCCATTCACGCCGCCAACCCGGATCGGCCGGTCGTTGGACGTCGCGTTTCATGCGGGCGCGCGATGGTTTCGCAGGTGTGGACATGTTCAAAAAAACAAATTGAATTCGGGCGGCGTGTCTAGAATTTCCAACGATACTCCATCCGTGTCCCGTACACGTCCACTAAATCGCGTCGCCAGCCGTACATCGCATCAAAACGCAGGAGCGAACGATTGGAAATCGGGAACTGGTACCGCGTGCCCGTTGCGAATTGGTCAGCCGGCACAAGCGGGTTCTTGTCGCCGTGCGGTGTCACATAGCTGACTTCGACCAGCCATTGTTGGTCCAGATCTTTGCCAATCAAATCGACGCCGACGCTGCCGCCCGCTGTGTCAGCGGCCGTCGGGTCTAAGGTTGCAAATCCGTTCAACCCGTCCGTATCGAAGTTGATGCCCGTATTCCGCAAGATGCCGCCCGAGACACCGGCCCGCGCGACCGACTGCGGCCGGTCCCATCCATAAAAAAAGTTCGCATAGGGAACGACGGTTAACGGGTTCGCCGTGATCAAACTGTTCTCGAACAGAAACAGTCCTCCATCGGCCGTGCGGTCGGCCTTCGCCAAGTCTTGTCCGCTGTTGATGATCACGCGAACGCTATTGCTGATCCGATCAAAGTACCGCCGGGTGAAGCTGGCGGTCATGTTGTGATAGCTCTTGGCGTCGTTGTTGCGATCGCGGACGTAGGCATATCCGGTTTCGATGTAGCCGCCGTAGGCTTCGATGAACCATGCCGTCCCGAAGGCTTGCGCGGCATGCTCGTCGGCACCGAACGCGGCGCTGTTGAGTTGATCGAAAACGGCGAAGAATGTCGCGTCGTAGTTCGACCAGTTTAGCAACCTGCTGTGACGGGCCGGTAACGAAAACGCACCACCGGTCACGGCGTCTTCCATCCAAATGCCGTTCTGAAACAACAACGGAACCAGCCCCAGTGTGATCGGCAATTCGAAGGGCGACGATGTGCCCATCAAGCCACCCAGCATCGCGCCGACGTCGCCTTCGTAGAATCCCGTCAACGGAGTAAAGTCGATCTCGTCACGAAATCGATAGTCACCGGCGACTCTTTCCCAGCGCGTGAAGGCACCATTTTTGTCGATCGGCCCCACAAACGAGTGAAAGCGGCCGGCGTCGGTGACTTGCAAGTCGATGTCTAGGTTAAGCCGGTTGGCCCAATTGTCGGTTCGGCCGGCTGCATTGCGTCCCGCCGCGATCCCCGAACGAAAGTCGCCGTACACGTACAACTTGGGGCGAACCATGTTCGTCTTTCCAAACCAATTCCGCCCGCGTGGTGTGATGCCGTCGCCATAGAAGATTCGCCCCCACTCGATCCACGGATGCTGAGTCGGAACGTCATGCTTGGCATCGTAAACCCATTGCTCGCGTTCGGAGTCATGCAACATTGACGCCGACGGAAGCGGTGTCGGCGAAAAGTCGTTGTAGTAGGGATCTTGAATCTGGCAGCCGATCGGCAACTCGCTGAATGAATCCGATGGCGAGGGAACCGATTCTTCGGACGCGGCGTTCAGTGTGGACGATGCCAACGCGGACTCAATCACGTTGTTGAAATCGATCCAATCGAAGTCGGTATCCGGAATGTCGGTATCCGTGCCGGTCGCGACCGGAGGCGACAAGACCAGCTTGATGCCTTCCTCGTCGACTTTTAACGATCGCATTCGCGCGGTCAAATCCGGCGCCGGCAATCGCGTTGGTTTGTCGACAGCCGGTAATCGCAACGGTTTTTCGACGGACGGCAGCCGTGTGGGGCGAGGTTTTTTACCATCAGATTCCGCGAACCCCGTGGTCGCCCAAGCGAGCGAACCGAGTCCCAGAGCCGCGCCGTAAACGACGCAAAGAAGCCGCGATCGTTTCTTTTCTGTTTTACACGTTTTCATGATGACTTCCGTTACCTCACCAAGAACGTGTGGCTGCTGTTGCATAGATCGAGCATATTTTCATTCATGCGGCGAATCATGTCGGGCGTCGAGTTGATTTGACGCATGAAATACATCGGCTCGGTGCGGCTACGCATCCGAACGCTCAATCGATAGGTGCCCGGCTTTCGCATCGCGGATGCCGGAATGTGGTACTTCGCCGTTCGATGGTCGAGTGGCGCGATCGAGTGTGCCTCCATTCGGATCAGCGGCGGATGATTCAGTACGCTGACGGGAACCGCGCCGGGACGCAGAAACGCAAGTTGGTCAAGGCTGAAGTTCAGCGGCAACGCCGCCTCGCGATCGGTTCCGCGAACGTTGTTGATCAAAAATTTGGTTTGCAAGTTGAACAAATCTTTGTCTCGCGGGATGCGATGCTTGGCGACTTCGACCGAGTGCATGTCGGCCAAGTCGGCATTGCGATCCAGGTAGCCACTTTCCCAGACGCGGCGACCGTCCGGATCAATCAACACGGCGTTGAGCCAGAGTTGTGGCTGCGCGCCCAATGATCCGGTCGGCAAGTTGTGCCCTTCGCTGACGTTGCTGACGCGGTAGCTGATTGTCATGCCGCGACCGGCGCGAGGCGAATCGTGGAATTTGGGTCCGTCGACTTTCAAACCCGCTTCCATCGTCATCACCGCAGCACCGCGTTTCTCTTGAACTTTTGCCAAGTTGGCATCGATCACCTTGCGGCCGTCACGACGATCATCAGCGGTGTCCCAAGGCTTGGGAAAGGCATGATGGGCGCCCACCGTTTTTTCGAACGCGTCGGTGCCCCAGCCTGCTTCGTGATCGAACGCTAACCAATCACGCGGGCTGAAGTTTTTTGCTTTCGGATTGTGCGGGAAGATTCCGGGGTGCGCGATGGAGTATCCGGGGCCCCACATCATGTGGTTGGATAGCTTGCGCGGCTCGCCGTACGGTTTGTCGCTAAGCATTGCTGCGTGGCCATAGTCGTAACCGGTCGGCTTGCCCGGAACGGCACCCATGTGACAGTCTTGGCAAGAGATGCCTTTGGCCGCCGCCGGACCGTGGCGGTATTGCGAATGCACGACTTCCAACCAAATGCCCGGGTGCACGGCAACTTGGTGGCACGAAACACAAACATCGCTATTGGTCAGTGGTTCAAAGAAGAAACTTGACCCGTGGATGTCTTGGCCAGGCCCTTTCTGGCCGTGCTGAGTCTTCAGTTTCAGTTCGTCGGCCTTGGCGAGCGCGCTGGCCAATCCGTGACCACCGGACGAACCGCCGACCGGAGCGTGGATGTCGCCCGGTTCGATACGGCGATCCCCGTTGCTGCGGCCGTAATGTTCGCGGACGCGGTGGCAGGCGATGCACGTAACGCCTTCGCGGACGACCGGTGGAGCATCCAGCACGCTAGCGGCGCGCGAAAGCTTCAACTGCGTTCCCACCGGTGAATGGCATCGCATGCAAAACGATCCAACGGTGCCACGCGTGTAGTCGATCATCGCTTGTTCGAATCGTTGGAACATCGGCGACACCGACGCATAGGCATGTCCGCTGGCACGCCACTGTTCGTATTGACCGGGGTGACAGGCGCGACACGACTCGGCCGACGGATAACAGTTCTCGGTCCACAGGGCCTCGTGAGGATCAGGCGCCGTCTTGTCCGGCGGATCGATCGGTTTCGTCGACCCCATCCCCGCCAGCGGATCCGCATCTGCGTCGCCGTCCAACCCTTGCCCAAGTAAGTCGTCGCCCAACAAGTCGTCGCCACCGAGCAGGTCGTCACCAAGCAAATCGTCGCTGAGCAAATCTTCGCTGGCGGCTGGACCGAGCAGCAGGTCATCGTCCGCCCTTAGCGTCGGATGTGGCATGCAAGCCATCGCCAGAACTAGGATGATCACCAATCGTGTCATGAAACGAGTTCGGGGTAAGCGGGTCGGGCAGTGTCAACGAAGTCGCTATCGATACAACGAGCTCAACGTTTTCAATCGTCATGACCGCGCCCGCACAGTGCGTTGGATCCGGATTCCACGCACCAAGTCCGTAACCGCTAAGGCTTAACATTGGGATCGTTTCACACATCGGCAACTCTTTTTCGGTGTCAAACGCTCGGGATTGATCCGGTTGCATGAATCAACCGCGATCTCAGCGTCCCGAAGAGCGGCTTTACCGATGAAGAAGGATGGCGCGGTGATTCGAATCGAAACTCAGCGCAATTTCCGCGTGAATCCGTTCCACCCATTCGAACCAAGGTTTCGACGCATGAATTTTTTCAATTCGCTTCGCAACCTGGCTCGTTTATTCGCCATCTTTTTCGCAGTTTCGCTCACGGCCGCTTTCGCGCAAGACGGGGCGTCGGATGAAAAGGACGACGGCATACGCCGCTGGACCACGAGGTGGTCGTTCCAAGACGTCGACGTCGACAGTTTGTTGTCACGTTTGGAATCGATCGGTATTCAGATCCCGATCCAAGCAGGCGGCGACGTGTCGGTTGATTTTCAAGTCGGCGTCCCGCTGACCCAATTCACTGATGCGGCCGCTTACCGACTGGCCGGGCGGATCTCTGCCAAGCGTCTGGTTTTAGAAAATCTTTTGTTAGAAGAATTTTCCGCCAACGTGGATTACCGCGACGGCGTGTTCACGCTGGATAAAATCGACGGCCGCTGGATCGACGGAAAATCGGCTGAATCTTCGCGAGACGCAACACCTGGATCAAAAGCATCGGGTCGACTATCGGGCCAGTCGACACTCGCGCTTGTCCCACGAGGCGACGCTTCGGTCCGCTTGAACATGGACGGTCTTTCAATCGGTCCGCTTCATGACTTGGTCAGCGCGGCGACCGGCGATGACGACCGCCCCGAAGTTGCGGGCAGCGTGACGGGCCAAATTGACTTGAGAATGCGGGTCGATTCGCTCGCCGACGTCGCGACGTGGAATGGGAAAGCAGATTTGAAAATCCAAAATTTGACAGTGGGTGATTCGCTGCCCCTGACGATCGTCACGGGCCCCATGGTGGTTCGTGACTCCATCGTGCAAGCCCTTTTGATAAAGGTGACGTCGCCCGCCGCCAAGGACGTTCGATGGGACATCGCCGGACAACTTGAGTTGACCGGACGACAACGTTTTCAGTTTCAAATGCGTGGCAATGATGTGCCGCTGCAAACCTTGTCAGCGCTGGCAGCGCAGGGGTCATCGTCGGTCCCGCCGCGAATGGCGGAAGGCAAGTTGGATCTCGATCTGGCGGGCCAAGGTGAATGGGCATCCGACGATTGGCGCATCAAGGGGCGAATCGGTTCACCGCAATTGAAACTGTTTCAGCAAGATTTCGGGATGCTAGAACATCGCGTCGAAATCGATCCGAAGCAGTTCGCGCTGACGCCGATTCACCAAGACATTCCCTCCGCCACGATGCTGATCCGGCAGGTCGAGATGGACTACGAAATCTCCGCAGACGAGATCGTCGTCCGGGACCTATCGGCAAGCATTTTCGGTGGCCAGGTCCGCGGTTCTGCGACGCTGGCGACGGCCGAGTCGGGGCAGTATGAGGTCGCCTTAAACTGGCAAAACATTCGACCGCGAATCGCGGCGTCCGCGTTGTTGCCGTTCGATGTCTTAACCGCAACCAGCCAGATCGAGGCGACCACCTCGGGGCGAATCGAATGGGCCGTTCCGGTAGATGAAATCAACTTGGTTTCCAAACATCGCGGCGTGGCCATGGTTTCGGTTAACGATATCCGAGTCGGAAAAGCCGAAGTCGGCGAAGTCGAACTGAACCTCTCCGCCGGCGAAGGATCGATCAAACTTGATGGGACTGGCAAACTGTTCGGCGGAAGTCTTTCGGTCGACACCGTTTCACCCGTCGAAGATCAAGAGACATGGTCGACGTGGCTTCGCAGATTGCCCCTCGGACAGATCCGCGTCGAGACGGCGCGGCTGGATCGACTGGTACCCGTCATCCGCCCGCGTGAACAGCGACGCTATCGCGGCACGGTATCGGCGAGCGTGATCAACCGAAAAGAAGACGCAAATTTGTCAGCCGAGTTCATCGTTTCGGATTTTGCGATCGATGGCAGAAGCATTTCCCGCGGCATGTCGGCCGACGTCACGTGGTCCGAACAATCGATCGTCGTACGGCGAGCCAGCGGTACGTATGCCGGCGGGCGGATGTTTGCCAGCGGGCGTTGGTCCGTCGCACCTGGGGGAACGCGAAGTCTTCAGTTTCATTTTTCCGGTGTCGATGCGATGGCCGCCGTGCTGCCGCTATCCGAAACCATTTCGCAGCGCGTGGCGGGAACCGTTTCGGGCGACTTGAGTTTGTCGGGCGATGGTGACTATAGAATCCGAGGGTCTGTCCGCGCTCACGACAGTTCCTTGTTTTCGGTGTCTACGGGAACTGTCGATGCGGGGCTAACGGCAAGAATCAGCGACGACGCCCGCGCCTGGAATTTGCGACTCAGTTCGATACGCGGCGACCTTGCCAGTGGCCAAATTTTCGGAGACGCAGAGTTTTCATCGACCGGCGGATCGATCCCGTCGTTTGATATGGACAGCCGGTTCCGCGTCCGACGTGTCGATTTTGGGGAATTGATATCCCAGCTGGGCACTTCGACTCAGATAGCACACGGACGGATCAGCGGCGAAGTCTCATTGCGTGGCCGACGCATCCAAAGCGTTTCCGATTTGAGCGGTCAATTCGCGGCGGAATTGGGGGCGACACAAGCATCCGCCGTGCCCGGTTTGTTGAAGGCGAATCGGTTTCTCGGCGCACTTTCCTTGGTCGGAACGAAATTCGACCGAGGCGAACTGAACGGCACGATCGGGCGGGGTGCATTCAACATCGACGAGTTTTGGTTGCGCGGCGATCGTGTCCGCGTGTTTGCGGAAGGTCGCGTAAGCATTGCCGATTTGCGGATGGACATCGAAGCCGTGTTGGCAACGGGATACCTGCAAGCTGACGAAGCAAAGATCGTTGCCTTGGCCGCACAGCTTGCGTTGCAGGCGGCCATTCCCGTGGGGCTGATTCTGGAACTGAATCGGCTCTTCAGCAATCGCACATTGTACCTCGGTGTGACGGGGCCGCTGAGTGATCCGAGCGTGCGGTTGAATCCGGTCGAAACGCTGCGTGCTGCGGCCGGCCGTTTCCTGGTCCGCGAAGCGATGGTTTTGTTGACTGCCGGCGGCCGCGTCAGCCAATAACGCAGGCCTGCCAATCGCGACTGGGCAGAAACCCGCCTCTTACGGGGACGTAACAGCCTTTTCGTCGAGCGGACCGGCCGTTGGTAAACATTGCCGGTTGTAGCGATTCTTTGCGTCGTTCGGATTGTCAGAGTCGTTCCGATTCTAACCGTCATGCCGGTCTTAGCGTGCCGGACGATTGACTTGTGACGGTTGGAACGATCGCGCCGATGTTGATGGGGCGTGCGTCTAGTAGCAGACGCCGGCGAGTCAGCAATCGGCATAGATCTACCGCAAGGCATCGAGATGACCATCAACAAGTTCATTCACACGATCGCGGCCGCATCCATCATCATGCTGTCCACCGGGTGCAGTAGCCTGGGGTTGTCGCTGTTCCCGACCGGCCATTATTTGACCGAGCAGAGTGTCGAGATTCTAAAGTGTTCGCCTCGCGCGGCCGAAATTCCACGCGAGTTGTCGCTGGGCGTCGAGCCCGTGCACTATCTGCATCCCGGCGACATGGTCTTGATCGAGCCGGTCGAACTGGACAGCGAAGTGAGGATCCCGGCGGATCAAAAGATCCTGACCGATGGGACGGTTGATCTGGGTAAGTTCGGCCGCGTCGTGTTGGCCGGTCACACGGTGGAAGGCGCCGAAGCCCTGATCGAACAATCGATCGTTGCCAGCGGCGAAGCATCCGAGCCGATCAATGTTCGTTTACTCGACCCGGTCCATCGCTTCTATGTCCTGGGCGAAGTCAATTCACCCGGCAGCTATCCCTTGGAAGGTCATGAATCGGTTCTGGATGGAATCTTGGCCGCCGGCGGTTTGACCAGCGCTGCGGCGCCGTGCAAGATCTTGTTGGCGCGTCCGACGATGCCGACGTCATGCCGAGTGACGTTGCCCGTCTGTTACCGTGAAATCACGCAGCTTGGCGACACGACGACCAACTATCAATTGCAGCCCGGCGACCGAATCTTTGTTGCGACGCGAACGTTCTGCGAGGACTTGATGTTCTGGCAAGCCGACAAGACGTGCGAACGATGTTGCAAGTGTCAAAAAGCTTGTTTGGATCCAAACATGATCGCCCGCGAAAACCCGATGGGCTGCGTTGCCGTCACCCCGGTCAGTGCATCCATCGTGACGGAAAACGCCGCGGTTGTTCGTACCGAAGTGGTTGACGTTGGGACGACGAGTCGCCCGGTTGCTCCGAGTCGATTGCCCGACACGAATTCGAATCGCTCGACGTTAGTGGATGGTGAGCTGGACTTCGGCGACGTCGACCCAATGGATCGATTCGAGCCCCTGTGGATCACTCCGTCTGAACCCGCCGAATCGCCCTAAGGCGTAACTTTTGAAGTTGCGATTTCTGCCGTGCAGGATGGATTTGAAAACGCAAACTACGAGCGAAAGCGATCTTCACTCTCCCACTGGGAGAGTCGAGCCTAAGCGAGGAGAGGGCTAGGACATTGCTCTCCCCGGCCGCTACCGCGTCCGATCCTCCCGCTGCGCGGGAGGGTAAAAGCGCAACTTCAAAAGGTGTAAGCAAGCATCGCAGAGCCATATCAGCGACGGCCGCTTCATTAGCTAGTGTCTGTCCGGAAATCACTCCGAGTGCGATTTCCTCGGGGTGAGCTTACGAGTTTCAGTCGCGAAGATTCGGATTCCGAGTAGCGGGCGAAGTGATTTCCGGCTTCTCTACATGTTTTGCGAGCGAACGTGGGAGTCAACCTATGGCGCGGTCTTGAAGGCTAATGAGGCGTCGATACGACCTTACGCACCCAAAGCTACCACGAACCATCAATTGGCCGCGTAAACTCGCGCCCTGGCGAGACGACACCCGGCTTCGGCAAGGAGCGCGTCGGGGTAGCCCTGGCGCTGGCTTCAGCGGGGGCTGACCTGAACGCACTCTCTCCTTTGGACGGATTTCGGCCCATTCACCTAGTCGCGATGCCCAACCGCGTGGAAATGATCAGGTTCTTCGTTTCCCAAGGTGTCGATGTTGATAGTAGGACCAAGGCATGTTCTGTTATCGACCTGCCAAGCGAAGCCGGGCCGTTGCAAGGTTTCGGTTGTACCGCATTGATGGTCTCTGCCGCCGAAGGTTTTCTCGAAGCGACAACATGTTTGCTTGAGTTGGGCGCTGATCCAATGGCAGTAAGCGACGAAGGGCATACCGCGATGGATTTTGCTCAGCGGCGTTTCTGGGATGGCCAGCCGTATGACCGTGTCATCGATTTATTGAAAAGCATGTAGCACCCGTCCTGAACGCCGCTTCCGTAGCACCATTCCGTGCACCGAGTCACATTTGGGCGTTGCAGAAATAGCACATCAACGTTGCATGCTCGATAGTGTGTACTGCAATCGGACTGAAACAATGAGACGACTAGCCTTGCTCCTTGCCCTAGCAGCACTAGGGTGCACTGGGCTGCGCCTCCGAACGGTCGCGTGTAGTGCCGGCCCCCCTTCGCATTGCGATGCCCGTCGATGCCTCTGTCGCATTGCGTGGCGGTACCCAATTCAAGTTGCTCTCGTTGGACACAAACTACTTTGATCGCAAACAACGCCCAAGCGTTTTCCACAACTTCAATGTCTTGGGCGCCACAAGCGTCTCGCCCACCGATCAGGCAAAACTTGTTGATGCGTTGATTGCCAGCGTTCTCGAGAACGACGGGGCAACCGGGGCCTGTTTCAATCCAAGGCACGGCATACGGACTAAGGATCGAGCGGGAAAAAAATGTACGATGGGCATTCGTGCCCGTCGCGAACATCTCGGGAAAAAGTGCCCGAGTTACGGCAATTATTTTCCGCTCGATCCTAAGTGCAATGATAAGCGATTCGATTTTGTCATCTGCTTTGAGTGCCTGCAGATCTACTGGTACGTTGACGACGAGAAGAACCCGATGATCCTTACGTCAGGCTCGCCCCTGGATCTGTTCAACGACGTCTTGACTGCGGCATCGATTCCCATCGCCGATCCCGCGTAGTGACAGAGGTGAACCATGCGTTGCACCGGAGTTGCTGTGGTCGCACGTTTGGGGTGCTTGTTCTGTGGTCTCCGCAGCCACTCGGCTACTCGAAGCCCGTATCCGTTTCGGCGAGCGAACGCTCCGGTGCGATACTCACAGTCAGACGCAGGGGGTAGAGAAAATGCTCGAACGCTGAGTTGCGGGGATTTTGAGCGAATTCAACGCCGGCGAGGCGCTCGAGATCGTTGGTGCCCTCTGGCTACTTCCCTGGCTCGCGAGGTTGTACGAACGGCGGATGCCGCGGTTCACCTATGCGTTCTGACGTCGTCAGTTCGGTACAATAAGACGGTTGTGCCCGCGAAAACCGCGGCTAACGCCGATCGGCCTATCCGAAGTGGCGCTGTCCAGTAAACGATCTTCGCCGATCCAGACGCATCCAATGCCCAACCCGTACGCCCCTCCACCAACGCAGTTGCAGCAAAAGGTCGCTCCGCCATCACGCGGGTGGCTGATCCCTATCGGTGCGACTGCCATTTCGGTGCTCTTTGCTGTTTGGGCGGAATCTTGGGATTCGGCCTTCATTCTGGGCGTTGTACTTGTCTTCACCTGTGCTGCATCCTGGTTCACACGCACTGATCTTACCTTGAATGGCGGTAGCAATACGTTCGCTGAGTTCACGGACGAACTGGATGCGGACGCTTTGAAACCAAGATTTATTGACGGGCAAGCTATCGTTTTTTGTGGGATCGCTTTCTTCGTCGATCCTGACGAAAGCAGCCGGCTTTACGCAGCCTCGCCAACCGCAACAAATACGATCGAGCGGATGCAGTTGATTACTTCCGAGGTGATCCGGCATCTACCGCATTTCCTTGCCGAACACCAAAATTTGCACAAATTCCTGCAAGGCCGGAAGATCGTGGTCCGGATGGTCGAATCGTATGCCGGTCTTCAGACGACGTGCCTCCGAGAAGATCCGATTGACTGGGATATCCTCAGCACTGCACTTCAATGTGACACAACGCAAGACCGCGGATAGCCGTCGCGTGCACACGACGGCCCGCCGATCAAGAACAAAGCGTCCTTTATCTCTTTGGCTTGGATCTGGATTCCGAAGTTCAATCGCACCGGCTTTTCACCAGACGAATCGGCACGCAAGTCATTTCGCACAGTTATGACCGATTCGCTTCCGACGATGCCCTCGCAATCACTGTAGCATCTCGACGGGTTTCGCTTGGGAGTCTTGTGGGGGCGGAAGGGTGACGACGTGAGGTGTGTTGCAGGTCTGTTTCTTGTCGGTGCGCATCGCTTTGCCGTAGGAAGAAACAAACTTGTCAGGTGACTGGATCATGTCCGTTGTCATTTTGTGATGATGGTAATGCATCGCGCACTTGATCGCGTAAAAAAAGCACACCGGTGGATACGTCCAGCGTTTCCACATCGCATTGAAAATACGCGCGCGATAGGTGCGGCGCAAATCGGCGTCCGGGATCCCTCGCATTAGCTTCCAGAAAACGTAGAGAAAGCCGACCAGGAAGAACGAGTGCTGGCGAATTCGCAACCAACGATGCTTGCGAAAGTGCGGTGTCTCAAACGTTCGGAACTTAAAGCCGTCATGAACGAAAAGCTGGTCAAGGCGATCAAAGTATGTTTCCGGTTCATAGGCATCACGCATGGTTTCCAGATAGCCGTCGCGAAGTTGTTCACGGGTCATCTGTTTGGGGATCACGTTCGTTCCAAACTCGTGCTCAATCGCTAAATCCAATCGATTTTCCGCCTTCAACCGATCGTAGAGCGGAGTCTTCGGGATCGCGTGGAGCAAGCCGATCATCGCGTGCGCGATGCGAGACTCTTTAAGGAATTTCTGTTGTGTCGCGAAAATCGCGGGTGTGTCATTGTCGAAGCCAACAATCAGGCCGCACCAGACTTCGATGCCAAAATCTTGGATCTGGTGAATCTTTTCCAGAATCGTGCCGCCGCGAGCTCGAACGTTTTGAAACTTCTTCGTTTCCTTCAACGACTCCTCGTCCGGGCTTTCAATTCCGATGAAGACGGACTGGATGTTGGCGCGCGCCATCAGTTCCATCAGTTCGTCGTCTTCGCACATGTCCAGCGACGCTTCGGTGCTGAAGACAATCGGGTAGCCATGCCGTTCTTGCCACTTTGCGACTTCTTCGAGTACCGGTTTGATCGCCTTTTTGTTGCCAACGAGATTGTCATCGACAATGAATGCGATGTGAATTTTCAATTTGCGAAGGCATTCCAGTTCCTTGATAATCTGGGACGCTTGCTTGATGCGAGGCTTGCGACCAAATGTGACGATGATGTCACAGAATTCGCATTGGAACGGGCAACCTCGCGAGAACTGGAGGTTGCCGAACATGTAGTGCTTATTTTTGAGCAGGTCGTGTCGTGGCGTGGGGACCGTCGACATGTCGGTCTTTTCGGCCTGTTCATAACGACGTTGGTGATTACCGGATTGCCAATCAATAAGGAATTGAGGCCACGTTGTTTCGGCTTCGCCGATGAAGATTGCGTCGACTCGCGAATCGAACCATTCTTCCTCGACCGTTACCCAGGGGCCGCCAACCACGATGAAGGCACCGCGAGATTCAAGTTCGTTGACGATCTCGTCCATACGAAACCGCTGGACGCTCATCCCCGTGATCCCAACGATATCGAACTGTGCCAATTGGTCGAAGTTCAGTTCCTCGACATTCTCGTCGACCAGAGTGACTTCGTGTTCTGCTGGCGTGAGTGCCGCGAGCAAGGGAAGACTCGCGACCGGCATGTTGGCTCGTTTGCCCATGATTTGCTGGGCGTGCTCGAGTCCCCAATAAGAAACTTCAAACGTCGGATTGATAATCGCAATCTTGGCCATCGCACATTTTCCTAGACGAGCATCATCCAAGGGTAACCGATAACTGCCATCATACGACTTTTATCGGCGCCAATGTTGATACAGGTAGGCGGACTCGCCGGAGTTCGGGGTTTCATCCGGCGGCCAGACGTCTGGCTACTCCTGCTGCGATTGAGCCCGGAACATGGGCAGCGGCGGACCACTAGATCACGACGTCCTTATCCATTCATCCTGTCCACTATAAGACGAATTCTTCCTGTGCTGCGCTCTCGGGCGCTTTCCACCTTGCTCGTTCGGTGTCAGCTTGTCGTAGTTGCGTGTGCAAGGAAAGGACATTGTTTGGGGAGGTGAGGCCGCGACGCAGTTGCCACCAGCAAATGTTAGTCTGGTGACCGATCAGCGAAGCCGGAATCTTGATGACGGGTCCGACGGTGACACCCGAGCGTGGCGTGGGCAGTTATCACTCCGATCCGACACAAGGCCCGGCGTATGCGATCGCATGTGGCGCGGGCACGATTTATCTGACCTTGCTCGGCGGAGACGTCTTTGGCAATCGCGACGCCCGCAATCGATGCTATCGACGACCGCGTGATCGTTGCGGTCGGTCGGACCCCAGTTGCGAGAAGATTTCTTCGTTGCTGCTACGTCGGACATGCCTGTGTTCGCGTGTTCCGGTCAGTTCGGTTTCTCGTTCTTCAACGAACACATCGAGTTCGCCGAACGAGATTCCACCGTCACCGTCGATATCAGCCGCCGAAAAATTGGCCCAGAAACGTGAAGTCACTTCGGCTTCGGCCAACAGTCCGTCGCCATCGGAGTCCTTTGCCGCGAACGCTTCTTGACGTGCTAATTCCATCGCGACGTTCCATTCGTCAAGCGTGATCAACCCATCGGCGTCGGAATCCACTTCCAGTTCCGTCAGCTTGTCCAACAACTGCGTTGGAACTTCCGACTGTGACAGCGCGCCATCGCCGTCGGTGTCGAAACGTGAAATCAGAGATTCTGCATTCTTACCGAACAGTCCGACGTGGATCGCGTCCGAGCGATGATGTCCGTCTTGGTGGCAGTTCTCGTCGTCCCCATCCTGGTCGTCCACGCCTTCGACATCGGTATCGTCAATCGCACCGCCGTCGTCGATCGTTTGATCCGTCGTTTCGGTGTCGTCAAACTCTTCGGTGTTGTCAACCGTTTCGGTCGTATCCGTTTCTGTAATATTCGTCGTGGTGACCGACGCTACCGAGTTCGTGTTCATTGCATTGATCACGGTCAACGCGTCGAGCGCGGTGACACTGCCGTCACCGTTGGTGTCGCATAGACCAACGATTTCTGCATCATCGGCATTGCCGCCCGACGACGATCGACTGAGCTGATTGATGATCATCAACGCATCGAGTGCGGATGTCTGGCTGTCGCCGTTGACGTCGGTCGGATTGATATAGTTCAGAAAAACGTTCTCTGCTTCGAGTCGTCCGCCAAAGCGGTGCCAGCGTCCACCTCGTCGCCAACGATTGCGAGGAAACGGCTGGTTGTCCGTGTCACCGGTATCAGTCGGGTCCGTGTTGGGGGTTTCGTCAACGGTCGTCTCGACCACGGGGGTGTCCGTCGTGGTCACGCCATCGGCGGCCGCATAAAGGCCCTGAATCGCAGCGGCGTCCGCAGCGTCCAAGCTGGTAAAGGCTTCGTTGGCGGAAACAAACGGAGCCAGCACGCTATCGAGTTCGCTGGTGTGGTCCAGTCCAAGAGAGTGTCCGATTTCGTGAACGGCAACGTAGACGAGGTCGAATGCTTGGCGGCCGAGTGAATTACCGACTTCCCACGCTTCGGATATATCGAACTGAATATCGCCAGCGATGCGAGCAGGGTTCACGTCGTCCGGGAAGTACGCTTGAGCGAGCGTTCCCGCGGGGCCGTCGATGTTGACGAACGAGATGTCGATCGAATCACGAAGCCCCGGTTGGTTGGTGGGCGTGAACGTGATATCCGCCGCGCTGGACCACGCATCAAGTGCCGTGGCAATTGCGGCATTCGTTTCGGTTTGGGAAAGCGAGTTCGGTGAATTGGCGACGTAGTACGTCAACGCGGCACTGCCTTGGCCAGGTCCGTCCCAACCGAGACTGGCGGCCAGCAGTCGACGACCCTCGAGTGGTTCGGCGGCAAGTCGGCGTTTTCGTTGGCTTGGTTTCGGTTTTCGGAACATGGACGGATTCCTTTGCTCTTTCCGGCGCGTTGGACGAGAAGAAGAGTGTTGTGGTTGGGGAGGCTTATCGATTGGGACGTTTTTGCAAAACGGTTGTCACAGAAACTTTTCGGAATCCATTCATCGCACTAGACTTCCCCCGCAAGTTGCGGCCGCTTGCGGTCCGGTATGAGGCAAGTGTTTTGTCTAGATTTCTTCGTCGGCTTGGGTGACTTCGTCGGGGTCGTACAGCGGCATGTGGCGGTAGTACACCTCCAAGCAATACAGCGAAAAGCAAGTCGTGTAGAGGCGTCCGGCGTGTCGGCCCCAGGCGTCGTTCATCGGATCCCAGCTGCCCTTTTCACGGCCTCGCAGTTCTTGTTCGGCGGGCAATGCGACTTTCAACTTTTCGTTCCACTGTGTCCAAAGCGGGCCACCGAAATGATGCAGCGATTGCGTTGCGTAATACCAGTAGTAAACGTCGGGATCGCCAGTGTCGATCGGATGATTCTGTGCCAGCGCGCCCAAGCCTTCGGCCATGCCCGGCATGTTTCGCTGCCAACCCATGTATTGGCGACACAGCAAGCCTTCGGCGGTCATCGACGGCGATGTGATGTCGCCGACTTTGTAGGAGTAGCCGACGGCGTAGTAGTTGTCGGTGGAGCGAGCACTGACCGAGTCGAGATACTTTTCAACCCTGGGCCAAACGTAGGGATCAATGTCAAGACCAGCCGCTTCGGCGCTCTTAAGTCCCATCACGAACCAACCCGTCACGGACGTATCGCTGTCGTATCGTGGCCGGTACCGCCAACCACCTTGGGGTGATTGGGCGCGGCAGGCAAAGTCGCATGATGCTTGAGCGTACGGTCGAATCCACGAGTCGCCGGTCATTGCGTAGAGTTCGCACAGCGCGATCATGGCCTGAGCTTGTGCGTACATCTTTTCGTGCTCGTTGGCTTGAGCGACCATGAACCCTTGGCGATCCTGTTGCTTGACCAACCATCGCACGGCTTGCCAAAGTTCTTTTTGATACGGCCCGCTGCGGTGCGTGCTGCCGGATCCCATGAACGCGAGCATCGCCATTGCGGTTGCACTGACCCGATTCTCGCTGCGCGCTCCGTCGGCGTAGGGCCCCGTCAGGCTCCAACTTCCGCCTTTGTGTTGTTGCCGCTTCAGCCACTCTAAGCCCAACGAAACGGCGTCTTCGGTCGCCTGAGTTCCGCCCGCTTCACGCAACAGTTTCTGTTTCATTGCTCCCGTCCGCCCACGGAACATCATTGCGACTTTGGACGAGGACTCTTCTTCGCTGGTCGCGGTTGCGGCGGACGCCACGGCCAGTTCAGGCGCCAGCGAAAGCGACGAGAGTTCGACGTTCGCCAAAACACTGACCGGACTGATGTCGACATCGATCGCCGGTTCCCACGCATCTTCGATGGGGAAATCGTTGACGTCGATCGGATCGATCGAGAACTCGACCAGTTCGGTGGTCGCGCGATCGTCGCCCTGGCGAATGGTCAGCAAAAGGCGTCCGACTTTTCCCGACGACGTCGAAATCAAGGCAAGGACGAGCAATAGAACCAAGTGTACAACCAGGCTGATCAACCAGGACGGCGAGTCCTTGACGCGTTGCTTAACCTTCGCCATCCGCGGTTTCCACCAGGCCAGGCGTCGACCCTCCGCAGCCCGTCGCGATGGGAATGCGGGCAAGCAATGGGTTTGGCCGACGTTCGCTTGAGTCGCGTTGGTGATTGGCTCCGTTCGCCATCTGAATTGACGTCGATCCGCCTTTGGCGGTGACGCGATGGGCGGCGGAGTCGGTTGCCGTGGATGATGCACGACGATGGATCGCGCCGGCGGCGGAATGACGAAGGCGATTTGAGAAGAGTGCATTGCAATTCATGTTTTCGGTGACTCGATGGAATGGCCGGCGGTCCATTCGCGCGGGCGTGGTCGCGGCACGTCAATGACGGCGTGCAAAGATCACCGCGAGTCACGCGATGGACCATGCAATACGAACTCTAATTCGCGACGACGGACGCCAGCGAGTACGATTCGCGTGACGATGGCGGAAGACCCGAGTCGCGCTGATTAAGTCGCGCGGCAATGCGTTCCGCACGCGCGGCTCGCATTGCTTCGGCGCGTGCCATGCGAAAAGGCATCGCTTGTGCGTCGCGAGCGAGCGTCGAGAGTCGTTGGCGCTGTTCGTTTTGGTACGCCATCGTGCTCGCTTGGCTTTGCACTTGAGCCACCCTTTGTTGATACGGATTGGCCATCAGCGAGCTCGACGAAGGGTAGTTCGACGTCAGCGAATTGGACGCGTAAGGAAAGTTGGATACGAGCGACGTCGGGCTGCCCGTCGACATCCCCCGAGGCCCACCGCCCCCGCCGCTACATTGAGCACTGACGTCGCCCGCCGACAACACCAGGACGGATGAGGCGCCGAGAGCAGAATAGAATACGTTTCGTTTCCAAGACATTTTGAAACTCGGTGTACGTGACAAGGGAAGAGAAGTGGCGACCACGTCGGCCCGCCACTCCTTCAATAGGGCGATTTCCAGGCAAAACGTCACGAAGATTCTTGACGCTTGTTTCACCGAGTCGAGACGGGATGACGACGTAGGCAAAAGCCCATAAAAGCAGAGACTTTGTTGATTTCCGTGTACTCCCAGAAACATTCTGGCATCGTTGGGGTTTGATTTGCTTATCGCTTTGTCTTCGCTCTTCTCACAGGCTCTCGATGAAATCCTCGTTCCCGTCGACACTGTTTTTGGTGTTCATTGCATATTTCGCACCCTTTTCCGCGACGCCGTCGGTGTCCGAAGAGTTCGAATTCCATCATGAAAACGTCCTCGGCAGCTCGCTAGAACTTCGGCTGACCACCGATACGATCGAGAACGCAAAGGCGGCCCAGTCCGTGGCCCTGAATGAACTTGATCGACTTGCCGAAGTATTTAGCAGCTACAGTTCCACAAGCGAGTTTGCAAAATTTTGTTCACTCGAGATCGACGAAGCCATGCTGGTTTCGCCTGAGTTGTTGCGGACGCTGCAAGCCTGCGATCAGTGGGGTGTTGTGTCCGGCGGTGCTTTCAGCCCGGCCATGGAATCTCTATCGAGAATTTGGAACGACGCTCAACAAACCGGCAAGTCGCCGACGCCCGAAACGCTCGCGTCAAAAGTTCGCGCGGTCTCCACAAAGCATTGGCGAATCGATCCGATCGCCAATCGAGTCACGCGACTGACCGCCGAACCTTTGACGCTTAACGCCATTGCGAAGGGAACCATCATCGACGGCGTTTGCAAACGCGTGCTCGCAGAGTGCGATCGAGTGACAGGGATCGTTGTCAACATTGGTGGTGACGTTCGAGTCGCTGGTGATTCGACACACATCATTTCGATCGCCGATCCGAAATCCGACGCCATTGGTTCGGCGCCGATCGGAAAACTGGCCATCCGAGGCCAGTCCGTCGCGACCAGCGGAAGCTCTGAGCGAGGCTTCGTGATCGACGGAACCTCTCGCTCACATCTCATCGACCCGCGCACTGGCCAACCGATGCAAACGACGATCAGTGCGACGGTGATCGCGAAGGATGCCGAAACGGCGGATGTATTAGCGACGATTTGCAGTGTGCTGCCGATCGCAGAGAGCATTGCGATGGTCAATTCGCTCCGCGACGTCGAATGTCTGCTCGTGACGGCTACGGGCTTTATGTCCCAAAGCCTGAATTGGCCCGGCGACGTGATCTCAAACGCGGATGATACGAGCGATGCGAAAGCGAAGCACGAGATGTTGGTTGAAATTTCAATCAGCAAACCCGACGAGAGTCGTCGCTATCGCCGCCCCTACGTCGCGGTTTGGATCGAAGACAAAGACGGATTTCCTATCCGGACGCTTGGACTGTTTTTGATGGCAGATAATCCTGGCCCGCGTTGGCACCGCGACCTCCGCCACTGGTACGCGAGTGACCAGATGCGAAGACTCGTTGACGACAAGTTACTGATCGGTACGATTTCAAAACCGACGCGAAATCCAGGACGATACAAGTTCGCTTGGGATGGAAACGACGACAGCGGAAACACCGTTCGACCCGGCAGCTATACCTTGTACGTCGAAGCCGCTCGTGAACACGGCACCTATCAAGTGATGAAGTATCCGTTCGAGTTCGGCGACAAGCCGTTCGAGGCGACGTTGCCTGGAAACATCGAAATCGAAGCCGCTACTGTTACGTTCAAATAGACACCTTGTTGCTCGGGTCCCCGTTTTACGCGGACGCGTTGAATTCGATTCCTTCCATCGCGGCCCCCAAGGACGCGTTCAACGATGACACATTCCGCGCGGAATCCCATTCGACATTTTGCCGCTTTGTGGAGTCGCTGGCTGCATATCTATTTGTCGTTGCTCAGTCTTGCGGCGATCCTTTTCTTCAGCATCACAGGGCTGACGCTGAACCATCCCGATTGGTTCTTCAGCGAGAGCACCACCGAGCAATCGGGTACGCTCGACGTGTCGCTGCTGAACAACGGCACGGCGCCACCGATCGATTGGGATCAGTCGGATTTCGCACATCAAATCGACAAACTAGAAGTCGCGGAGCTGTTGCGTTCGCGACATAAGCTGCGTGGCACCGTGACGGATTTTTTTGGCTACGAAGAGGACGCCGAACTGACCTTCCAAGGGCCCGGATACACCGCGATTGCGAGAATCATGCGTCCCAGCGGCGAATACACGGTCGCCGTCACCACCAACGATTTGGTTTCGATTTTCAATGACTTGCACAAGGGACGAAACAGTGGCCGGGCGTGGTCGGTCGTCATCGACATCTCGGCGATTGTGTCAGCGTTGGTTGCGTTGAGCGGTTTGATGCTGATCTTTTTCCTGCGAGTCCGCCGCACTAAGGGGATCATCACCGCAATTGCCGGAGTTGGTGCAGTCGGCGTGATGTACTACATCGCCATTTCCTGATATCGCAGATCAGCTTACGTCAGGTCCCGAGAGGAGCGACTAACGCTGCTGAATCTGGCGATCATCGGGCGTTTGACCAAGGACGATGTTGAAGCTGCATGCGTACTCGCCGATCTTCGAGTCTGGCACAGGCTTGAAGTCACCCATCAGCAGGTCTCGATTGACGCCTTCGCCGGTGCCTCGCAACACTCCGTCGCGCGCGTTGCCCTCGTGACCGCGGATCATCAGTTGCGTCGTGAGAACGTCGCGATCGTTTTGCTTGATCTTGATGTGAATGTGGGGCGCCGGGCGACCGGGATAGGGGACCGGCTTGATCGTGCGAAAACGATATTCGCCGGTCGAGTCCGTTTCGAACTTTCCGAATCCCTGGAAGTGCTGATCTTGCTGTTGCTTCTTCTTGTCGCTGTCGCGCGAGTGCAGGTAGACGGCGTTAGCATCACACTGCCAGATCTCGATCGTCGCGTTCCGCACAGGCGACCCAGCGGACGTCAAGATTTTTCCGGTCAGGTGCGTGATCTCGCCCACCGCCGCAGTCGTGCTGTCCTTGATAAGAATCAAATCGTTGTCCTGATCCAAGGGCAGATGATCGGGATAGAACGGCCCTTCGGTCAATCGGGGCGTCACGGATAACTCTTCCGCAAACAATCCTGGGGTCGCAAACAATGTCATCGAGCCAGCTGCTAGCACAGACCGACGGGAGATAGGCGAACGGCTCATTTCAGGTTTCCAGTTCAATGGGAATTTCGATGCAAAACGACTCGTATTTGTAACAGTGGTTGCAATAGCTTAGGAAAACCGCCTTGCAATCTCGACCAGACTACTGCACGGCGGCGGTCCAGTGCGTCAAACGAATCAAGAGAAGTCTCAAAATTTTGTGGCGGATTCTTGTGACAAAGGCAACGTGTATCTTAGCGGGCGCCGATCGTGCACCGCAGCAAACCTCATCTGTCTAGGCTTTCCTTCATGTTTCGATGGTTGTTCCCCGCTCGTCCGAAACTCGTTGCGAGTTTCGTTGTCATGTCGCTCGGTCTGATTGACGCGGCGCAAGCCCAGCCTCCTGGTTTTGGTTCTGGGGGTCCTGGCGGAGCCGATGTTGAATTGCTGGATCAATTCGATGCCGACAAGAATGGCTGGCTGGATACCGACGAGCGGAAGCAAGCTCGTGCGTTTGTAAAAGAGAACCCATCGCAACAACGCGGATTTGGCGGGCCAGGTGGCGGGCCTGGTGGTGGGCCAGGCGGACGCGGTCCTGGCGGTGGACCGGACGGCGGACGCAGATTCGGCGGCCCTGGTGGTGGCGGTGGCCCCGGTGGTGGTGGCGGACCCGGTGGTGGTGGCGGACCCGGTGGCGCGGGGCGCGGACGTCCCGAAGCAACTGAAGGGATGAAGGTCGCGAAGTCGTCGGTTCAGCCTTCGCAAGCCGAACTGTACGACACCAGCGTGCTTCGGACGATCTTCATCGACTTTGAAAATTCAGACTGGGAAAAGGAGCTTGAGGATTTCCACGGGAGCGATGTGGACGTTGCAGCGATGTTGACCGTAGACGGAAAAACCTATCCCAACGTCGGCATCCACTTTCGTGGCGCGTCGTCGTACGGCATGGTCCCTGCCGGATACAAACGTTCGCTGAACGTTTCGATGGATATGGCGGACGAAGATCAACGACTGCTCGGCTACAAGACGCTCAACCTGCTAAACGGTTCCAGCGACGAGACGATGATGAGCAGCGTGCTGTATTCGCACATCGCGCGCCAATTCATGCCAGCGATGAAAGCGAACTTTGTTCGAGTGGTCATCAATGGTGAAAATTGGGGCGTCTATTCGAACGTGCAACAGTTCAACAAAGATTTCTTGAGAGAGAACTACGAGTCCGATGAAGGGGCACGATGGAAAGTCAGCGGTTCGCCACGCGGAGGCGGTGGCTTGGACTATCGCGGCGAAGATCCGAAGAACTACGGCCATCCCTACGAACAGAAGTCCGGCGGAAAGAAGGCGACAGCCAAGTTGATCGAGCTTTGTCGCGTGCTGGATCAAACGCCAGTAGAAGATCTACCCGCGGTATTGGAACCACTTGTCGATATCGATGAATTGTTGTCGTTCTTGGCGCTCGACAACTCGCTGATCAACTCAGATGGCTATTGGATCCGCGCGAGTGATTACAACATTTACTTGGACAAGAACGACAAGTTTCATTTCATCGCGCACGACATGAACGAGGCGTTTCGTGGCGCCGGTGGACCTGGTGGCCCAGGTGGCCCAGGTGGCCCAGGTGGTCCTGGAGGCAGGGGCGGGCGTGGCTTTGGTGGTCGCGGCCCTGATCGTGCGGACGGTGGTCGCCCCGAAGGCGGACGGCCAGACGGTGCCCGTGCGGAGGGTGGTCGCCCCGATGGTACTCGTCCTGAAGGTGGACGTCCCGATGACGGTCGCCCGGAAGGTGGACGAGGCGAGCCAGACCGTGATCGTGCATCGAACGCTTCGTCGCCGCTGGAGCTTGATCCGTTGATCGGAATGGAAGACCCCACCAAGCCGCTTCGTAGCAAGCTGTTGGCAGTTCCCGCGTTCCGCGCTCAGTACTTGGCCAAGGTTCGCAAGATTGCCGAAACGTCGCTTGACTGGAACAACGTGGGTCCGTTCGTCGCTTCACAGGCGTCGCTGGTTGATGAGGCAATCAAGGCTGAAACGCGAAAGCTAGGAACTTATGAAGCGTTTGTCGCAGCCACCCGCCCGACGACCGTCACGGAAAACGCCGACCAACCCCAAGAAGCTCGGGGTGGTCACGGCAGCATGAACCTGAAAGAGTTTGCAGATGGACGACGTAAATACTTGTTGGAGAAGACTCAATGACTGAGGCTCAGGTACACGACAAACGCATCGAACTGAAATACACGCTTGATGCTCATCTGTCGTGCGAAGTGCGGCGGTGGGCGCGTGAACATCTTGGCGTCGACCGCCACTGCAATGCATCGCTCGGTGACAGCTACGACGTCAATACGCTGTACTTGGACACGCCCGAAATGGATTTGTTTCATCGCACGGGTGAGATTGGACGAGCGAAACATCGCATCCGTCGCTACGGTGACGATTCGACCTTGTGGATCGAAACCAAACGCAAGAAAGCGAATGTGGTCAGGAAGAACCGATCAGCGACAAGCGAAGATGAAGTGGTCCGTCGGTTGACCGACGATTCGGAACCGACACTGTGGTGTGGCGATTGGTTTGTCAGCCGGATCGCTGAGCGTCGTTTGCAGCCCACCGTTCAAGTTCACTACCGCCGCTTCGCGCGAACGTCGACCCTCGGCGGCGAGAGCTTACGGTTGACGATCGACAGTCATTTACAAGCAAGTCCCGCGAACGGTTGGCAAGTCGCGGCGTCGTCCGACAACGCGAATCGCACAGCGCGTATCGACACAGCGGACATCGAAATTCTTGAATTGAAGTTCCTCAACCAAATGCCTCACTTGTTCAAAGAACTGTTGCGAACGTTTGCGATCCCCGCGACGGGCTTTTCAAAGTACCGCGCGGCTGTCGAGCGTAGCGGACTGGGTTGCAAGGGGATTTCGGATTCGTTGGCGGGCAGCCTGAGCGACGGTATTTGCCGAGGAACGAGCCAATGCCTGACTGGCTAACCACCGTTTCGACTGAAGTGGACGCGGACATTGCCACGCTGGCGACTCGTCTAGTCGCCGCGTGGGCTTGCGGATGGGTGATTGCGCTGATCGCGCGCAGCAAGCGACCCGCGGGTTCGGCCGACACGTTGTCGCTGACGCTGATCCTGATGAGCATCCTAATTGCGATGGCGACCCAGATCATTGGCGACAATATCGCCCGCGCGTTCAGCCTGGTTGGCGCCCTTTCGATCGTCCGTTTTCGTACTGCTGTCCCCGAGACGCGTGACGTTGCATTTGTCCTTGCGGCCGTCGTCGTCGGGATGGCGGTGGGTGCCGGGCAATATTGGGTGTCCGGTTTGGGACTGATCGCCATCGGATTGGCGACACTGATTTACAGGAAGCCGAAAGTGGCAGCCGAGTCACCTGTGTTGCTAAAGAAATCGTGGCGACTGACGTTGAAAGTCGGTTTGCATACCATCGGTGCTTGGGACGCCGAGTTGGACCGTATGACGGAATCCTACAAACTGATCAGTGCCGAAACGGCGCGGCGAGGTGGAGCATTGGAACTGGTCTATCGCTACGAGGCGCGCGAAGGTTTCGATGCCAGCCAATTGATTGCCGCACTCAACGCGATCCCCACGGTTGAATCGGCATCGGCAAAGCCGATCTCTTAAGGACGGAAGGGTTCGCCGACGAACGCATTCCATTTCTCACGCTGCTCGGGCGTGAGTATTTGGAGGATATGTTTCACCGTATTTCGTGTCACTGGCGAGAAAGCTCTTTCGAAACTTCCGAAGCGACCCGGCGGGCCACCAAACCCGTGTCGTGGTGGCCGATCGCCACCGAACCCATCACCGAGGCGATCATTGCTGGGGCGATCATCACCCGGCCGATCACCACCGGGGCGTCGGTCGTCGTCACCACGACCGGGCCGCGTCTCTTCGATGATTCGGCTGATCGCTTCGCGCTGATCTTGCGACAGACCAAGTTCGACGACGACTTCCGAACTCATGAAGATGAAGGGCAATCCCTGTTGCCGGGCGATCTGTCGAAGCCGGTTGACTTGGGACGTGCTGACGTACTGTGACATTTCTTTTTCGAATGCGCGAAGCAGGTCACTCATTTCGCTGTCGTCGGATTGCAGGCTTCCGACATATCGCACCGCCAACGATTCTCGTTGCGTTTGAAAATTCTCTACAGCAGCCGTCATGGCGGTTGCTGATTCTTGATCGACGCCGACGTCGTCCTGTACCGCTTTGTTGGACAGCATCAGCATCGGTTCGATGTTATCGAGCAACCGCAGTTCTTCTACCATCTTTTGCACACGGTTGGACGTCATCGCCAGCTCTTTGGACGCCCCCGGATCGGCCGATCGGTGTTCTAGGAAGTCTTGATAGAAGCCGAGCGATGTTTCTAAAAAGCTACGTCGCAAGTGTTGAAGATTGGGATGATAAGCGAGCTCCGATTCGCTGAGGCTACTGAATTGGTCGACTGCGGATTTTGCTTGTTGAAAACTTTCTTCTGCCAATTCTCGTTGCTGAGTCTCGCGGTCGAGTGCGCGATAGATCATCAGCGTCGTGACCAGAAGTCCGATCGTTGCCGCCATCAACACAATGCTAGCCGTCGCGACCAGTCCGCTGTTGCGACGACGCCACTTTGCCAGTCGTTCCAAAGCCGACGGTGGCTTGGCGGCGATCGGCTTATCGTCGAGCCAGCTCTGCAAGTCGTCAGCGAACGTTTGCGCCGAAGCGTATCGATCGGCAGGCGCCTTTGCGATCGCTTTGCGGACGATCGTGTCCAGCTCGATCGGCAGCGACGGCACGATCGATTTTGGCGACGACGGTTCGTGTTCGGCGACTTGATTCAACATGGCGCGATAGTTGTCGCCTTTGATCGCGGGTTCCAACGTCAAAAGTTCGTACAGCGTGATTCCCAGCGAATAGATGTCGGTTCGATGATCCATCTCGCCGCGTTTGCCAGCCGCTTGCTCTGGACTCATATACTTGAGCGTCCCCATTGGGTCGCCCGTTCGCGTCATGTTGGAATCGGCGTATTGGATTTGCGCCAATCCGAAATCAGTTACCCAAATTTGCCCCGCGGCGTCCAGCAAAAGGTTGCCGGGCTTGATGTCACGGTGAATGACGCCGTATTGATGCGCGTGCTGAATCGCCATCGCCGCTTGATGGGCCATCTTTACGGCGGTGCGATAGTATCGCAATCGATCCGCATGCGTATTCAACAATGTCGACTCGTTCGGACGAGAGTGCGTCGTCCCGCGTGACGCATCGCTGGATCGAGCTTTGACGGGGGCGCGGGCGTCGCGTTCGCCAGTGGTCGTGTCGATATTCGCTTCGATAACAGCGTCGGGCGAATCACGGTGAAACGAATTCACCTCGCGCATTTGCTCGATGACGTCGGCCAGCGTTTGGCCTTGGATCAATTGCATGGCATAGAAGTGAACGCCGCGATCGCTTCCGACGGCGTACACCGGGACGATGTTCGTGTGGTGCAAAGCCGCGGCGGCGTGTGCCTCGTTGCGAAATCGCTGCAGCCGCACTTCGTCCAGCCCACTTGCAAAGGGCAGCACTTTCAATGCGACTCTACGACCGAGCGACAACTGGATCGCTTCATAAACGACACCCATGCCGCCTCGTCCGAGTTCGCCCACGATTTGAAAATCGCCAATCGGCTTGGACGTGAATTCGGCATCGGGGGCGGCGGCCATTCCCGATTGCTTGGGTGCGGCCGCGCGATGCACCAGCGCCAAACCGTCGAGCGACGGACGCAGTTGGTCGGCGATCTCGGCATGTTGATTCAAAAAGTCTTCGGTCGACGGTGCTTGACCGGCATCCAGCATCGACATGTATTGCTTGACGGCATTGACGACGCGATCGTCTTGATCAGATTCGTCGTTGGCGTGATGGTCATCTGTTGCGTCGTTGACACTCATTCACTCGTCCCCGATGGATTGCTTCAACTGCGCAAGGGCTCGCACCCACAGTTTCTCGACACTGTCGACCGACCGATCCATTTGCTGTGCAACTTCGTTGAACGACAAATTATCGACGTGACGCAGCACGATCACTTGCCGGTAATGTTTAGGCAACGTTTCCAGTGCTTCGGCCATCCGCAGGAAGGCTTCGTTGCGAGCAAAGTGTTGGCTTGGCGACGTGAAGTCACCAGCCAAATTCGAATGCAAGAAACTCGATGCGCTAAGAAGGCCTTGATTGAGTGCTTGTTCTATCCGAGGGTCACGTTTTTGCGTGCCCAGGTACCGCCGCACTTGCATCGCCAGCACGTTTGACAAAATGCCACGCAGCCAGCTAGCGAATTCCTCTGTCGAATTGCCGCGAAAATCCTCGAAGCTGTCGCTGGCTGCTAAACAGACTTCTTGCACGACGTCCGCCGGGTCGGCTTTGCCCTGCATATGGTGATGTAGTCCTGATCGGGCCAAGAAGATCAAATACTTTCGATACGATTGAAGGATCTCGCCCAAGGAATGGCGGTCGCCTTGGCGTGCTTGTCGCAACCTGTCGTCGAAACAAGATCCTGAATCAGTGGAATCACTCAAACCAAAGTTTCTCGGTGGATGTGGTAGCGGTGGTGAACCGGAACCCAAATCATAACCGCGAATTCGAGGTCGACTGCGACGAGCATCAATTCATGCGCTGGCAATCTTCGATCATCCAGTCGACGATCCGGGCTGCGGCTTTCCCGTCACCATAGGGATTGTCGACGACTTGGGACGCGCGTTCGCTTCGAGTCTTCTTGGCAGCGACGACCAGCGATTCGCTGACTCGCCGCACGATCAATTCACGGTTCGTTCCAACCAATTCGGCCAGGCCTGCTTCGACGGCTTCGGGACGCTCGGTTTTTTCGCGTGTCACCAGGACTGCATTGCCCAGCGATGGCGCTTCCTCCTGGACACCACCCGAGTCCGTCAAGACGACGCTGGCTCGATCCATCAGCCAAACGAATTGAGGGTAGTCGGCTGGCGGAACCAGGTGAACGTTTTCCAATCCCGCCAAGCGTTCATGGACGGGCCCCTTCACATTAGGATTCAGGTGAACCGGATAGATAAATTGAGTCTCGGGGTGCAGTCGTGCCAAGTCAGCGATCGCATCCAAAATCGACGCCATTCCGGGGCCAAAGTTTTCGCGGCGGTGGCCGGTAATCAGAACGACCGAGTCGGCGGTGGCGGCGGGATATTCGGCCCGCCACTTGGCGTCTTCGTTTCGCTCTTTTTCAACCGAGTGAAGGAGCGCGTCGATGACGGTGTTGCCCGTGATGCGAATGTTCTTTGCGTCGACGCCTTCGGCCAGCAGGGCGTCGGCGCTGCGCTGCGTCGGCGCGCAGTGCAGTTTCGTGATGATGCCGGCGACGCGGCGGTTGAATTCTTCGGGCCAAGGCGCCATCAGATCCCCCGTTCGCAGACCGGCTTCCACGTGAACGATGGGAACGCGGTGATAAAACGCCGCCATCGCAGCCGCCATGACCGTGGTCGTGTCACCTTGAACGACGACACAATCCGGTTTTTGATCGACGATCACGCTGTCGACCGCTTCCAGGCAAGCCGCCGTCAAACCCGTCAGCGTTTGTCCGGGCTTCATCAGTCCCAGGTCGATGTCGGGGGTGATCCCGAAATAACCCAAGACTTGAGCAAGCATTTCGCGATGCTGGCCGGTGCTGCAGACGATGGGCGCGACCTGGGCAGGCCGCCGCTGGCATTCCAAGATCACGGGGCTCATTTTGATGGCTTCGGGCCGGGTTCCAAAGACAATCAATGGGCGAAGTGGGCGGTTTGGAGGAGCAGTGTTCGGCATTGGAGTGAAAAAAGCTGCGTTTTCGTGGGTGGGGGGCGTGTATTTGAGTCTGTTTTCTAGATCGGCCGACGCTTGGCCTTGGGAAGAGAATGATCGGCGGATATACCTATAGTCCATGGGGACTGGTGATGAGTGA
Organism: Rubripirellula tenax; assembly: GCF_007860125.1. Lineage (NCBI taxonomy): Bacteria > Pseudomonadati > Planctomycetota > Planctomycetia > Pirellulales > Pirellulaceae > Rubripirellula > Rubripirellula tenax. The sequence goes on along the minus strand of NZ_SJPW01000006.1, from coordinate 36,255 downwards.
CTTTTCCGATTCCAAAACCAGTCCACGGGTGCATACCCACCATCAAAATGCCCACCATCATCACGATGGTGCCCGGTAAAACCGATGCTTCCGGCGACTCGATCACCGCACATCCATGCGAATCAGTGGCCGCGATCCATCAACCGTTGGCGGCATTTTGCCACACTGATACAAAACCCGTTTGCGGGCCCGCGCGACCCACCGGCTTTCCTTTGTCGCCATCGATGCGACAGCCGATCCGCAGCAGCCCCCAAGCCTTACCCTATTCGCTGAAGCGACGTATTTATGAGATCCGACCATTGGAATTTCTTAGCCAATTTGCTGGGAACCCCCGGACCCGCTGACCCGCCAAAGAAGGCTGCTGCAAAGCCCGAATCGGCCAAGGCCGAGCCTGCAAAGGTTGAACCGCCGAAAGCGGAAACTCCCAAGCCCGAAATCAAGGCTGTTGAAACGAAGCCTGCGGTCGAGCCGGCCAAGGCCGACGATATCGATGACATTTTCGCGGGCTTCAATCGAAAGGACGACGACGCTCCCACGGCCAAGCCAGCGGTTGAGAAAGTCGTCGAACCACCGGTGGTCCGACGTGAACCTGAATCACGCCGCGAGCCTGAACCCAGACACGAATCTCGTCGCGAAACGGCCAAGCCTTCTTCGTTCGATGACGGTCCCGTTGCCGATGACGTCCTTGACGCGCTGACCGCCGTCGAGCCGCCGCAAGTGTTGCCGGGATTCGGTACGCCTGCTCGATCTGCGGGTGCGTCGTCTTATGAACCGGCACCTGTGCCGAAACCAGACCCGACCGCACTGGACCGAGAAATCAGCCAACGGTCGCCTCGCGGTGAGCGTTCCGAACGGGGCAACCGAGACGAACGGAGCAGCCGAGACGAACGAGGGAAACAGGGCGACAGGCCCGCCCGCGAGGAACGTGCTTCGCGTGATGATCGGCCAAGACGTGAACCCAGCCGCGATGAACCCAGCCGCGATGATTCGCTGCGTCGCCAATCCGACGAGTCGCCTCGTTCATCATCGCGATCCGATCGCCAACCTTCTGGCGGTTTCGGAACCGGGCTGGTCGACGATTTCGATGAATCGGACAACCAAGATGACGTGAGCGGCGTCGGGTCGCAGTCCAACGATGATTCATGGGACGATCCCAAGCCAGCACGCGATTCATCGGGTGAAGCCGATTCCGAGGGTCGCCCGGCCCGTCGCCGACGCGGACGTCGCGGGTCGCGACAACGGACAAGCGAAGACCAAGTCGCTCGTGCAGACGCAGACAACGATGGCGAAGCTGTCTCCAGCGATCGCCCGCGACGTGGTGCCGAACCCAAGACGCGTGACGACGAAGGTCCCAGTGGCGATCGCCCACGACGTGGTGGTCGCTCGCGCGGTGGACGCGGCGAAGGCTCGAGCAACGCGGGTCCACGTGAAGAAAAACCACGACCTGAGCCGGCTCGCGGTGGACGGCGTGACGAACCAGAGGCCCGTGTCAGTCGAGACTTCAACGACGACGATGACTTGATGTCGATGGATTCGGATTTAGATCTGGATCTGGACGTTGATTCGGATATCGAGTCGTCCGATGCCTCCAATACGGAAAGCGGTAGCGATGACGAACAACGTCCGCGATCGCGGCGGCGTGGACGTCGTGGCCGAGGCAGAGGTCGCGGCAGCGAAGACCGAACCAGCGAATCGCCGGAACAAGACGCTTCGTCGTCGCGATCGGCCGAACGCGACCGCAACGATCCGCTGTCGTCGAAATCAGCGTTCAATATGGACGACGATGACTTTGGTGCACCAGCATCGGTTGACGAAAACAGCGATGAAGATTCCGAAGTTCGCAAGGGCCGTCGTGGCTCGCGTGGACGCGGTCGCGGACGCAGTCGCAGCGACGAAGGGACTTCACGCGATAGCGAAACCGCACCACGGGCTCCGCGTGGACGCAGCGACGAGGCATCCAATTCGGATGCTGCTCCCCGCCGCGAAATCCACCATGGGGACGTCCCAACTTGGCTGGAAACGGTGGAGTCGTTTGTCGACGGCAACATCGAAAATCACAAAAAGAGCAAGGCAAGCGGCGGCGGCGGCGGCGGTCGTGGTGGCCGCGGACGTCGGCGATAATCAAATTCGGGGTGGTTCCCGATTCGGTGTGAACCACACTATGATGTCATCCTGGACGAACGACCCGGATAATGCCGGGTCGTCGAATGACTTGTCCGTCAGTGGCGGCCCTTGCGACTGTGAGTCGTGAACCTGGTCAGGCCTTAACTGGAGCAGCCATAAGCGGTGTAGCTTTGTGTGAGGGTCGCCTCTGACGGGCAAGCTTTTCGAAACCAAGATCTACTGCCAACTTCGATCGCCCGCCGACTTCGTGATGTTTGCAACCCATGGCCGAACCCGCATCTAAAGATGGCGATTACGTCGTCGTCGCTCGCCGGTACCGCCCGCGCGGGTTTGATGAACTGGTCGGGCAAGATCACGTCGGACGGGCGCTGAAAAATGCGATCGATACGAATCGTGTCGGCCATGCGTACCTGTTCACCGGTGCCCGCGGAGTCGGCAAAACCAGTACCGCGCGTATCTTTGCCAAGGCACTCAACGACCCGTCGGGCCCCACGGCAAACCCTGACAACGCTTCCGATGTTGCGCAAGCGATCGATTCAGGCGAAGACGTCGATGTGATCGAAATCGACGGTGCCAGCAACCGCGGCATCGACGAAATCCGTTCGCTACGCGCTAACGTTGGTGTTCGGCCCAGCCGATCGCGGTACAAGATTTACATCATCGACGAAGTCCACATGTTGACCGGCGCGGCATTCAACGCGCTGTTGAAAACGTTGGAAGAGCCGCCTGAACACGTCAAATTCATCTTCTGTACCACGGATCCGGAAAAGCTGCCGATCACGGTACTTAGCCGTTGCCAACGTTTCGACTTTGCGCCCGTCGAGGTCGACAAGATCACGATGCGATTGCGCGAGATCGTGACGGCGGAAGGCGCGAAAGCGGACGATCTAGCGCTCGAGTTGATCGCGCGTCGCGCCGCCGGTTCGATGCGGGACAGCCAATCGCTGCTGGAACAGGTTTTAGCGTTCAGTGACGGCGAGCTGACGGCGGATCAAGTGCACACGATGCTTGGTACCGCGGACGACGTTCGTTTGCACGCGCTGGCCGGGGCGATGGCCAATCGTGATGCGGCGGAATCGATGCGGCAATTAGATGCTGCCATCGACGCGGGTGTCGATGCGGGTCGGTTGGCGGAGCAGTTGCTCGGCTATTTTCGCGACTTGATGGCCGTCACCGTCGGCTGTGACGCATCGCTGATGCGACACACGTCGGCGTCGCTGCATGGCGAACTGAATCAACTCGGCAACGCTTGGGGATTGCAAACGGTGCTTGCCGTTGTCGGATTGATCGACCAGACGTTGGTGCGCATTCGATTGAGCGTCTACAGCCGTGTGTTGCTGGAAGCCACGTTGATTCAAATTTGCAACCTGCCGGATCTGCAGAATATCGCCAACTTGGCGGCCGCCTCGGGTGCTGCGGTTCGTAGTGCCGGATCGTCCGCAGAAAAAAAAAAGCTAACGATTAGCCCGCGGCCGACTCCGTCATCGCCGCCGAATCCAATCGCAAGTGTTCCAGCCCCATTGCCGAATGTTGCCGTCGAACCCGTCACGGTCGCTAGTGATTCGCCAGTCGTCACACCAGCCCCACGATCCGCTGCGGCACCGGTCGCCAATGCGGTCGCGTTATCATCGACCAGCGCAGTCGCACTATCAGCGGCCAGCGCGCAATCGGTGTGGTTGGCAGCGATCGAGCGACTCGAGGAAGTGCGCCAATCATTGGCTCGGCAAATCGATCACGCCGAGTATCTGGGACCGGATCGACTTCGGCTGGTCTTCCCTGCGGAAGCCGGACTGACCATGCGGCGGTGCGACGCGCCCGACAATCGATCGGCGCTCGTCGATGCGGTCAGCGAAGTGGTTGGCCAGCGCGTGAGTCTCGAATACCACGCCGCGCCACCGAAGGCGAAGCCTGTGAAGGTGGAATCAACGGCTCCGAAACCGACGCGGATGCAGCGGATGCGAGAAATCGAATCGAACCCGTTGGTCCGATCTTGTGTTGAAGCCTTCGGCGCCGAAATCGTTCGTGTCGATCGACCGAAATAGTCGAACAGGTCACTCATCATTCGACTTGTCATTTGCAACGGAACAGCGAGACGCACTTTTCTTTGCACGACAAAGCGTACGGGCGTACCATTGGCGTTTTCTGATGCGAACTTCATCGCTTCGTTGGGAGCGTTCGCAGGGAGACCTTCCACCGTATGCCTCAGGCGATTCGTATGGCAATCGATCACCTCGCCAAGCTGAAGCTGTTCTACGAACAGCAAGTCTTTCCACACATTGGTGCGCCCATCGGTTGCTCGGAGGATGAAATCGACGGCCTCGAGCGTGTGGTCGGGCACCCGCTCCCACTCGCCTATCGGCAATATCTGCGATGGATGGGACGCGACCATCGTGGCATCTTCGTGGGATGCGATTGGTTTCTCAATGACGTGCGAGCCAACACCGAATATCTTCCGGGCCTGCTCGCAGAAAACCACGTGCAATGGAACCTGCCGGATCACTATTTGGCGTTCATGGGGCACCAGGGATATATCACCGCGTACTTTGCGCTTCCGTCGGAGTCTGACGATCCGATCGTCTATCTCTATTCCGAGGGCCGGGAGCCCGACACGGTAACGGCCGAGGGGACATTCACCGATTTTTTGTTTCGCGACCTATCCGGCATGGCCGCATGCCTGAACCGCCACCCCTAGGTCTTCCATTTCTTTGTAGCGCGCGGGTCTGTCGACGTTTAAGCGAAGCAGAAGTCGTCGAGTCTTTCGTCGAATCGGGCTGTCCCATGTCGCTACGAAGCTCTTGGCGATTTCTGCTACAAAAAATTAGCGACTTAACCGATCGGGTGCATCCAACATGGTGTTCATGAAATATCACGCCATGATCCGTCTTTGCGTTACTTTCTCAACCGCTGCGTAGAATCGCACGACGGGGCTTTGATCGGGCGATTTTCCTTTGCGTTTCCTTCGTCGAACCCCAGAATCAGCGAGGATTCTAAGCAGATCTGGGTACTGATGCATTCGTTGAGAGAATAGACTGACTACTTGCAGTCCTGGTCTGACGAGGTGCCGTGATGAAATATCGAAAACGAAACCGCCGGTCCCGTCGTCCCCGGGTCGAGGGACTCGAGCAGCGTCAGCTTTTGGCGGGCGATCTGATTTTGGTCGACGACGTGTTCGCCGCTGATCAAAACTCGGGTCCGATTCAGTTCGATGTTCTTGGCAATGACATCGTTGATGTGGACTACACCGGAGCAGGCAAGATCACGGCTGTTAGTACCGCCAGTCTGGGCGGGCGACTGCAGATCGTCGCCGATGGATCCCGACTTCAGTACACACCGCCGGCTGATCGCGCGGGTACCGAAACGTTCCGCTACACAGTTGACGATCTGTTGTCGGCCGAAGTCGCGGTCAATATCGTTTCTCCGTTGTTGCCATTTGAGACAACCATAGACCTGTCGGAAGACGAGTATCGCCTGGAACTGTTGCTCGGGTCTCAATTTCCTGATGGCTATTCCGGCGATCGTCGAATCACGCTGGCCAGCGAGACTGCGCTGGGATCGGAACTTCGCATCAGTGATGACGGGCAATCGGTCGTCTATCGAACCGAGAGCAATCGTTCATCCAAGGATCAGTTCACTTACATTGTCGATGACCGTTTCGTCGGCACCGCCGTGGTAAACGTACGCAACCCATTGGTCTATGACCAATTCGAGGTGATCCAAAATAGCGGCACGACGAATCTAGATCTGCTACAGAATGATTTTCGGATCTCCGACGGCGGTATCGGCGACGGAGTGGTATCGGAAATCGACTGGCTAGAGGATCGCCTGAACGCTCGTATCACGCATGTGCTCGGTGTGCCTGATTCGGTCGACGTCACGATCGCCAGCGATGGCCGCAGCGTCAACGTCACGGCCGCGGATGACTATTTCGGTTTCGTCAATTTTCGTTACGTCGTTGACAGTCGGTTTGAACAGAATGCATTGGTGCGGGTCGCGCGGCCGGTCGTCAACGACTATTTGTTGGCAGACGTTGATGGCGGTATCCACAGCTTGGATGTTCTGGCTAACGACAAATACAACTCGATCTTCGGTGGATCGTCGATCGATGTTGTCGCCCAAGTGACTTCGGTGACATCGGGCGATCAAGGCGGCACGGTCGAAGTTGCTGCCAACGGCTTGTCTGTTCTGTACATGCCGGCAGATGGGTTCTCCGGTGTCGAGCATTTTGACTACGTGGCAGACGGCAAACACCCCGCGTCGGTGAGCGTCGAAGTCACGCAACCCGTTCGTAACGATTTCTTCAGTGTCTACCCCGGTACAGTCAATCGTATCGACGTTTTGGCAAACGATTTTTTGGCAGACGGCTTGGTTGCAGGTGACCGCCCGGCACCAGTGATCACGTCCGTCACTGAGACTGCGTTGGGTGGAACGGTTGTCGTTGGCAGCTCAATTCAATACACACCGCCCGATGATATTGTCGGTTACGAAAATGATTCGTTCGAATACACGGTCAACGATCATTACACCGCGACGGTGGAGCTTCGAATCACGCCACTGACCGAAGCTGACCGTTTCGAATTTGATCAACGTCAGCCGCGTGATTTTTACGTCCTTGGCAACGATCATTTCGGGCTCGACTATTTGGGCGATTCTAAAATCACAAGCGTGACTCAGCCGAGCGATGGTGGTACGGCGTCGATCAGTGAAAGCGGCAGGTTCATTCACTATCAACCGGGTGGTTCGTTCGAGACTTTTACTTACACAGTAGACGATCGCTATACCGAAACGGTTTCGGTCGGCGCAATTCCGCGGCTCACCTCCGATCGTGCTGTGGCCGACCAAAACGGAGCCGCTATCACCGTTGACGTCTTGGCAAACGACTTCCCCAGCTACCTCAACCGCACTTACGGCGCATACACAGGGCCTCGAGTCCTGAGCGCCGTGACCGCGACCGAACAGGGCGGCACCGTCTCGGTCAATGATGGAAAGATCCGATATACACCTCCGCCGGAATACGTCGGGGAAGACACGTTCCAGTACGTCGTTGATGACTACCTAAGCCAAACGGTCCGAGTACACGTGGTTCGCCGGGCTGCCGACGATCTCGTTCGCGTCGCCCCCAACAGCCAAGCGAATACGCTAAACGTGCTTGCCAACGATATCTTGGGCGCGGACTACAACGGTGTCGGATTGATTTCTGAGGTGTCGTCATCAACGAGCAGCGGCGAAGTCTCGATCGCCGACGACCGGCGCAGCATCATATACACACCGGCAGTCGGCTTCACCGGCGAAGACACGTTTGTCTATACGATCGACGGCCAATCGCGTGCGACCGTGACGGTTTCGGTTCATGAAACGGCGACGGATCGGCTCGGCAAGTTCGAATCAGTCGACCAGCTCCGCGACTATGTGCTCGACCTTGCCGTGACTCGATATCAGAGTCAATTTGGATTGCCTGCGTATCGTTACTCCGACGCGATCGACGACCTATACTTTGCGAGAAATTTGAATAGTGGAATCGCTTCGCCGGAGTTTTCACAAACCAACGTTCAAGTCGCCGGCGTTGACGAGCACGACATTGTCGAAACGGACGGTTTCTTCATCTACACGCTTCGTGGCAATGAACTAACAATTGTCAAGAGTTTGCCTGCCGATGATCTTGAACTCGTCTCGCGGACTCAAGTCAAAGGCACGCCGGTCGGTATGTACTTGGACGGTGACCGCGTGACCGTGATCTCACAAACGACCAGCGACATCGTCAGCAACGAGACATTCGAGACGTCGCGGTTCGTCGTTGACAGCCCCGTTGGTCTCCTCTACGCACCGCATCCTGAACTGCCCTCGTCGACGATCGTAACGGTCTTGGACGTCGCCGATCGTTCGGCTCCCACGATCGTCCAGCGGACGGAGTTCGACGGGCGTTTTAATGATTCACGCCGAATCGACGACCAAGTCTTCTTGATCATGCAGTCGGACGGTTTGTTGCCGGAACTTGAATTGGTTTGCTTGGAAGAAGACGTTTGCACGTACGAAACAGAGAAACAGTTTTCGGATCGAGTGATCGCAAACTTTGCGATGTTGATCGAGGAGGCGTTGCCAAGCTACCAGAGCTATGACGCCGACGGTGAACGGGTTCGCGGCGGCCCGCTGCTGATGCCCGAGGACATCTATCGATCACTCGACAACGCTTCCTCGATGACAATCGTCGCGTCGATCGACATGGCGTCCAGCCGACCTGGCCTGTCGGCCGTTTCCGGCGTGATGTCCGATTCCAGCAGCCAAATCTTTGCTACCGCGACCAGCTTGTATGTCTTCACCGAGCATCGCGAGGAGATCGAGAATGAGGTTTGGACGGAGATCCAAAAATTTAATTTGGATGGTCAGTCGGGTGCGATCGGGTTCGCGGCCACGGGCGACGTCCCGGGTCGGTTCTTGAATCAGTTTGCCGCACATGAGAGTGATGGTTTGCTGCGAGTGACGACAGAAATCGTCAACGTGGGCACTGGCAATCATTCCGCTCGAAACGAGACCGGCGTGTTCGTGTTGCAAGACGATGCGGGCGTGATGGAGTTTGTCGGCAGCCTCCAAAACTTGGCGGTTGGCCAAAACGTTAAGAGCGTACGCTACTTCGGTGATCGAGTTTTCGTGACGACGTTTGAAACGATCGATCCGCTTTACGCGATCGACCTCAGCGACGCTACGGCGCCACGAGTGATCGGACATGTCTCGATCCCCGGGTTCAGCAGTTACATGCAGTTCATCACGCCCGATCGTTTGTTGACGGTCGGCACCAACACGGCAACCGGTTTCGGCGGCCGCGCGATGGTCTCGCTATTCGACGTTAGCGATTTGAATCATCCGACCCTGATCGACCAGTACAATTTGCCAAAGTACTCAACAAGCGAGGCCAACAACGATCATCATGCGTTCGGTTGGTTCGCCAATCACGAATTGCTTTCAGTTCCGACCAGCCGCTACTTCAGCGAGCGGTTCGATTCAGATGATGACGGCTACAAGGACACAACTCGTTTCGTAGGCGAAGACGAACTGTCGATCTTGCATATCGATGCCAATGGGATCTCGCCGCGTGGCGTGGTGGCTCATCAAGCCAAGGTCCAGCGGAGTGTGTCGATCGATGACTTCATTTACTCGGTCGGCGAAGACGGGATTCGCGCCGTCAATGTCGGTGACGCTGGCACGGTGGTCGACGAAGTGTTGTTCGACTGGGATTTGGTGACACCGGATTCGCCTTGGGTGCCGATCGATCCGCTGCCTTTGGCCGAGTCCGCCCGCCAGCGGCTGGCGTCCGACAAAGGAATCGATGTTGGCAACGTGATGTTGGTCACCCAAGAGAAAACGGATGGCCGATTTGATATCGTGGTTCGAACAGGTAGCGATCACTATCGCTATCAAGGCAGCGACGAAAACGATTTGGTTCTGGCCGACGAAACTTTCACGTTCGCGCCGAATATGCACAACCGTGAAAGGCCGCTGGATGCAAACGGTGATGGTGCAATCAGCGCGTTAGATGCATTGATGGTGATCAACCAACTGGCGCTGCAAAAGAGTACTTCGGTCGATCAGGTGCTGCGGCAAGTCAAAGTTCAAGTCGGTCGCTACGTCGACACCAACGGTGATGGCCAAGTGACGGCGATCGACGCACTAAGGATCATCAACGAAATGGCGCGTGCGAGCGCCCGCAGCACGCCTTCGTCCGAATCGATGGTCGCTGCCCTACCGGAGCGAATCGAAGTCGTCGACGAAGTTTTTCGTGACGAAGACGAAGTTGGCCAGCTTTTCTAACGGAATGGCTTTCATGCCACGTCGTGGTTTGGCGTTCGTCTTCTACTGAGCACGCTTCACATGCCGAATGAACGAGAGCCTGCGTGTGCGTCTCTCAATCGAGTTGCTCTTCCGATTCCCCAAGCAGTTGCGAAAAGGATCTTCGGTCAATTCCGTCGGGCAGTCGACTTGTATCTTCGTTCTGAACCCAAAGGTGGTCCTCGGCGAACCAAACGCCGTTGTTCGTTGATTCTCGCACGATCCGCGGCAGATCAGGCATGTGGTTGCTTTGCGGTGCAAAGCCGCCGATTGTGGAATCGTAAAGACGGATCGAAGACTCTTTCCCATTCGACACGATCAAGTCATCGTGTCCATCACGGTTCAAGTCTACGAATCGCACACCATTGTCCTGGCCACGATCATCGACGATGGCAGCAGGCATCGGTGATTCGGATTTTTCCCAAACTCCTGTTTCGCCGAGCTTCAAGATTCGCTTTGTGTCAGGGTTCGCGATAATGATCTCCGACAGTCCATCACCGTCTAGATCGCGGAGCCGTATGCCTTGGTCGATACCGCTTGACGAAGTGCGGACGTCCGACAATTCGCTCGGCAACACAACTCGCATGAATTTGCCGTCGACAAAGTCGTAGATCGCTTGTTCGCGTTCGTTGTTGACCAACATCGACACAGTTGCTCGACTGGACAGTCGGCCAAACCTGACGCCCAAATCAACACAGTGCCCAGGGTTGCTGTTGTCCACAAACTGCACACCACGACCGGCGCTGGCGAATTCAATGTCGCTCCATTGATTCGTATTCGGTTGCCAAACTCTTGCAACCTGGTGTTCCTCGTTGCCGATCAATACGTCCAGAAAACCGTCTTGGTTCAAGTCTAAGATTCGGACGCCATTGTCATTGCCGGCCGCCGAGCGAATGGGATGGCCCGCCAGCAAGTTTTGGTTGATCCGCTGCATGCATTCTTTGAACGTCAGAAACTTCACCCGTTTGCCGTACTTGGCGTTGACCCGGTCGATGACCGTAACCATTTGATCGGGGCGTAGCCAATTGTGCGGATGAAAGACAATGTTCGCGATTCCCTTTTTGATGACGGTGGCGTCAATCGCAATCAGTAAGTCATCAACCGTCTTGGGGTTGTAGGGTTGCTGGATGTTTTGGCCATGCCAATCGTCGGGGACCGTGCACGGAAACTCCCAGCAGGTTTTTCCGACCACGTAGGGATAGGGGTAGTTTTCGACCTTGTTCACAAACGACGCAAACGGAAGGTATCGGCGGAATCGTTCTTGGCCGTCTTCGTCCAACGTGATGGATTTCGGCAATATCGGATCGGCTGGCGTGAAGAGACATTCGACAGAGCTGCTCGCTTGAAGAAAGTTGCCCTTATCCGTGGTCGCGCTGACAATTTCGGCAAAGGCTCGTGGGCTCGGCGTGTTTTTTGAATCCATGCACGGGAATCGAAAAGCAACGGGGTGGTTACCCGGTATCGCGAACATGACGTCAACACATCGATCGTAAGTCGATTTGGCTTTCGCGAAATCGCTTCCCTGCAAACACGGGCAGGGATGGTCGACGGTATGAGTTTCGAGCGATAGTCCTTCGGCGAGCCAGGTCTGTAGCTGAGGATCGTTCGGGTCGACTTCGCAGGTCATGATGCTGACCGCGGCTCGGCCATCGATCGCTTTCAAACGATCTAAGATCGGACGCAAGTATGCTTCGTACTTGCCCGTGTCCCGCATGTCATCCATCCCCAGGGTCACAACCGCATCGACGCCCGGTTCGCCGAGCCACTGGGGAGTCGTCAGCTTTGGGAAATCGATTCCGGGATAGTACGGGTCCAAGAATTCGTCCAAGTACGTCAACGAATTCGTCTGAGCGGAAAGGACTCCACCGAAAACGAAAGCCAAGGTCATGAAGAGTGCTGTCAGTATCAAACGCATGATGACACGAACTCATGAGGGACAGGTTAAAGTGAACAAACGAAAATGCAGCATAGAACCGAAATCGCAGTCTTAACCGAAATTCAGCGATTCCCCGATGATAGACGAACTTGTTGCCCGTAAAGTCCTATGCGGTTAGCCCACCCCGAATCGTGAACTGGTTCCGTTCGATGTGAGGTGTTTTTCGCACGGGCGTCTCGAAACAGCTATACTTTCTGGACCAGTAAGCACGCGCTTCGCTCCTGCCTGTTTCCACCCGCCTTTGAGATCGCTGATGATCGATCACTCACCGGTACGTAGCCGTTTGATGCTGGTTGTGTGTTTTTTCATCGCCAGCTCATCTGCATGGGCGCGTGTTTTGGCGGATGAGATCGCAAACATCGAATTTTTCGAGACAAGGATCCGGCCCGTTCTGGTCGAGCATTGTTACGAGTGTCATTCCAACGAAGCAGCCGAAGTGGGTGGTGGACTTTGGCTGGATTCGGCCGAGGCAATGCGGGTCGGTGGCGACACAGGGCCGGCGATTCAACCTGGCTACGCCGACGACAGCGTTTTGATTTCGGCGCTGCGCTACGATTCATCCGAGATGCCGCCCAGTGGTAAATTGCCAGATCGAGTGATTCGCGATTTCGAAAAATGGATTGCCACGGGTGCAACCGATCCTCGCACCAACACGCCGAGTGCCGCGTCAAGCCTTAAAACACCTAAGATCGACCTCGAGGCCGGTCGGCAATTTTGGGCATTTCGACCGCTGCGTGTCAGTGATCATCTTGCACAGCCTGGCGATTTAAAGTGGATCGACGAAATGGTGCAAGAAAAGTTGCAGGCCGCGGCGATTGTTCCAAATGGGAGAGGTGATGCTGACACGTTGCTTCGCCGACTTTCGTTTGATCTGACAGGTCTGCCGCCGTCGGCTGATTCGATGGTTCGCTGGCGTGCCGACCCGAGCGACGTGAATTGGGAAATCATTGTCGACAAGATGCTCGCCTCCACCGCATTCGGTGAACACTGGGCGCGGCATTGGATGGACGTCGCCCGATACGCCGACAGCAATGGCAGCGATTTTAATGCCACCTTTCATGACGCGTGGCGCTACAGAGACTACTTGATCAGCAACATTGCTGGCGACACGCCGGTCGATCAAATGATTCGGCAACAAATCGCCGGTGACTTGATGCCTGCCGAGAACGACAACGTCCGTCGACAGAATTTGATCGCTACGACGTTCCTGATGCTCGGCACAAAGATGTTGAGTGAACGCGACAAGACGAAATTGACGATGGACGTTGTCGACGAGCAGATTGACACCGTCGGTCGTGCGTTCATGGGAATGACTCTTGGCTGTGCTCGTTGTCACGATCACAAATTCGATCCTGTGCCGATGCGAGATTACTATGCGCTGGCTGGCATCTTTCGTAGCACCATGTCGTTGCAGGGCGAATCGCAAAAATATGTCAGCACGTGGAAACCGGTTCCGTTGCCCACCAGCCAAGATCATCTCGACGCACTGCAAGAACATGGTGAGAAACTGAGGCAAGCGAAGGACGCGCTCGCGAAAGCCGAAGCCAAAATCAAGAAGCAAGAGACTCCCGTACGACAACTGGCCGGTATTGTGATCGACGACGAATCCGCGATTCGAACGGGCGACTGGGTCGTTTCGACCTACTTGAAAGGGTTCATCGGCAGTGGATATCTCCACGACGACAATCGGAACAAGGACAACGCGTCGTTGCAGTTCAAAACAACTCTTGCGAGCGAACGGTCAAAACCTGATAGTGAGAGAGTGACCAAGCAGAACGGTAAAGCAACGGTGCGGTGGGAAGCCCGACTTTGGTACACGCCCGGTGGTACACGTGCGTCAAACGTCCCGGTGGAAGTCCGGGTCGGCGACGAAACCCGACTTGTCAAAGTTGATCAACGCAAATCCGGCAAAGATGGACCAATTGCAAGCTTAGGTTTCTTTGAAGTCGGCCAGGGAACCGAAGCTGTGGTCACGATTTCGAATTCCGGAACGTCCGGTCACGTGATCGCTGACGCGGTCCAGTGGATCCCGCACGGCGGTATGCAACCGGTTGTCGAACGGGGTAATCAAGACGTGCAAAAAGTCGCCGAACTGAAGCATCGCCGCGATTCGATAAAGACTGAATTGGCTGCGCTCGTCAAAGACGCGCCCGCTCCTTTGCCAACCGCGATGGCCGTTGTCGACAAGTCCGCGGCCGAAGTCGTCGATTGTCCGATGCATGTGCGAGGCGAAGTCAACAACCTTGGCGACACCGTGCCTCGCGGTTTTTTGAGTGTCTGTGGTGCACCGGACGAAAGCCCATCGACACTCGCATTCACGGGCAGCGGGCGACTCGAATTGGCGGCTTGGATGACCGATCCCGATCATCCGCTTACATCGCGCGTCGCTGTCAATCGAATCTGGATGCGTTTGATGGGCGATGGAATCGTTCGCACGGTCGACAATTTTGGCGAGCGAGGTGAACGTCCATCACATCCCGAATTGTTGGACTCGCTTGCGGTGGATTTCATGCGAAACGGTTGGAGTCGCAAAAGGTTGGTCCGGCAAATTGTTCTCTCGGAAACCTATCGGCGTGGATCGCAATCGTCTGTGCTTGGCGACGCCATCGACCCTGAGAATCGCTTCTTGTGGAGAGCCAATCGAAAACGGCTGCCCGCCGAATCGATTCGCGATTCAATGCTCGTGATCGCCGGATCGCTCAGTCGCGAGGGACTGGACGACCCGATGAACGGCTACGGAACTCTGGTTAGCAGCAATGATGCAAAATCGAAGTCGAAGATTTCGTTTGCGGTCAACGATCACCGACGGACCGTTTACTTGCCGACCATCCGAGGAGAAATTCCGGCGTTGCTTGCCGCTCTCGATGTCGCCGACGCGGACCTGCTCGTTGGCAAACGACCGACAACGAATGTGCCCGCACAACCTCTTGCATTATTGGGCAGCAGCGAGGTCCGTGAATGGGCTGGGCTAACCGCAAACAGGCTACTTACCGAAGTCGAGAATGAAAGCGAGCGGGTTCAGTGGGCCTACGAACGCGTTCTGCAACGCTTGCCCACTGCCGAAGATCATGAACTTGTGGGCCGTTGGCTCGGAAGTGAAACCGCCCGAGCGATGCCGAACGACCAAACGCGTTGGCAACAGTGGATTGCGGCGATGTTCGCAGGAACCGAATTCAGAATTTTGGAATAGGTCAGTAACAATCATGTTTGCACTCAACCGACTCAACCGACTCGATCGCCGCGAGCTGATGACGTCGACGGCGATGACGCTTGGATCGCTTGCGGTGACGGCATCAAGCCCGAATGTCTCGTGGGCGGGGGGTGGCGAGTTACCGAGCGACACTGCTGGCGGACTGCATCATCGGCCGCGCGCCAAACGCGTGATCTTTTTGTTCATGCACGGTGGACCCAGTCATGTGGACACGTTTGACTACAAGCCCCGGTTGGCACGCGAAGACGGCAAGGCACTTCCCTTTGCGTTGCCGACGCAGCTTGATGCCAAACCGACGATCATGAAAGGCCCGTGGGGTTTTTCGCAGCACGGCGAAGCAGGACTTTGGGGCAGCGAATTGCTGCCTGAAATGTGCCGCCATCTCGATTCGTTTTGCGTGATCCGTTCCATGCACACGCGTGGTCAATCACACGGTCAGGCGGTTGGCATGGTCAACACGGGCAGCGATAACTTCGTGCGGCCAAGCGTCGGTGCCTGGATCAGCTATGCACTCGGGTCGGCTCACCCGGATCTGCCGGCTCACGTGGCAATCGGGCCGGCAACCGCACACGGCGGCCCGCGCAACTATGGTGCCGCGTTCTTGCCCGCCAAGCATCAAGCGACTGCGATTGGAAAGAACGGATCGTTGGGTGCAGGAAAAGTCGCCTACTTAGAAGACTCGCAATCACACCAGTTCGATTTGGTGTCTCAGCTTAACCACCGTCATGCCGCACGGATTGGTCGCGATCGGGAAGTAGAAGGAGCCATTGAAGCGGTCGATCTTGCACGCCGCATGCAAGGGACTGCACCGGAGATCATGGATCTGTCATCGGAGACAGCAGCGACACAGAAATTGTACGGCATCGGTGAAAAGGCCACCGATCAGTACGGCCGAGGTTGCTTGATGGCACGGCGGTTGGTCGAAGCCGGTGTGCGGTTCGTCAGCGTCAGCAGCGGCCAAGTCTGGGACCAACACGGTGGGCTGAAGGCCGGTCATGCAAAGAACGCGTTGGCGACCGATCGGCCGATCGCAGGACTGATCGCCGATTTGAAAGCACGGGGAATGTGGGATGATACCTTGATCGTTTGGGGCGGCGAGTTCGGTCGCACGCCGGTGGTCCAAGGCAAAGACGGGCGTGACCACAATCCGCAAGGATTCAGCATGCTGTTGGGCGGTGGCGGAGTTCGAGGCGGAACCACATACGGCGAGACCGACGAATACGGATATTACGCCGCGATAGATCGAGTGCACATGCACGATCTGCACGCCACGATCCTGTATCTGCTGGGAATCGACCATGAGCGACTGACCTATCCTTACGCAGGTCGTGACTTTCGATTGACCGACGTCCACGGACGTATCGTAAAAGACATCGTGAAAACGTAAATCGCACTGCTGCCTTCTTTTTCCTTTACGAGAAGCTCCCGCGTTCGAATTGGCAATCTGAAAGTTTTGCAGATTCAATCAACAGATAGAGGGATCGACCGGCTGTTAGGCCAGTCGATCCCACCCAAGTCGATCATTTCAATGGTGACTATTGACCGTAGACGGGTTGAAACGCTTGCTGGGCCGGCGCTTGTTGTGCCGATTCGACCATGATCGATTCCATCTCGGTCGAACTCGGTTGAGCATAGCCGTAGTTTGGATATTGAGCATACGAGGGATCGGCAATCATCTCTCCACCACCGTAGGCGGCTGATTTGTCACAACCAGCATCACAGTTTGTGCCGCACGCGTTCGAGTCGCAGCAGCCCGTCGCACAACCGCCGCCACAGGGTGCCTTTTCGGCCGACCATGAGTACTCGCATTCAGGGCACTTGTACTTCTTCGTTTTCAACACGCAGACGCGACGCGTACGGGCGCCGTTGTTGATGCACGAACTGCATCCCGTACCGTCACACGAATTGCAAGATCCGCATCGGTCCTTCATTTGCCACGGAAACACGACACGTGGGATGCAAATGACTTTCGACTCGACGTCGAAGCAGGATTTTTCTACGTCGACTTCTTTCGCGTCGAACTTGCAGACGTGATCACATGCGGGACATCGCTTGGTACAACCGGTTTGATCCAGCAGTCCCATCGGCAAACCGGCCGATGCGGGTGAAGGCGTTACAGCCAAGGCGATGAAGGTCATCACCGTCGCGGTGCTGACGCCCAGAATTGTTTTCAATGACATCGATATCTTCCTGACTTACGATTTGAATTTGTGAGAACTTGTTGCGATCGAGGACTGGGAACTGCGGATCCCTAGAAATCGATCATGTAACGCATGCCAAGAATCGTGTAGTCACCATCGACGCCGGTGGCGAGCGGTGTGGACGAGAGACCTTGGCCACCGTTGTTGACTTCACCCCAAACCAAGTTGGTTTGCAACTTCGAATAAGCGGTCCAGTACCAGTTCAACCCTGCGGTCCAAGCGTGTCCCTGTCCGCCGCGAATGTCCGAATCGCTGAGGTCGATATAGTCGTAACGAAGTGCCATCGCCAACGCACCCCAACCGCTTCCTGTGCCACCGGTGCAACGGTCAACCAAGAAGAAGTTCTCGAACGGTTTCACACGGTCGATCGTTCCCGTGACACGATCGTAGGGGATGTGTTCGCCGGTTAGGAAATACGAGGCGTAGATGTAACCACCGTGGAAGTGCAGGTCTTCGCCGCTGAAACCACCCAACGGATCACGTTGAACCCAGTTGTTGAAGTATTCGCCAGTGATTTGCAATGCGCCGATGTTTAGAATCGATTCCAAACCGAGCTGCTCGTAGTTGTTGGCACCCAGGATCCGATTGGTGTTGTACCAACGCGAATCGCTGCGAGCCAACGGACGAGTGCGGAATCGAGCTTCGTTGGCGTTGTCGTCCGCGTCCAACGTGCCGTTGCCGTCGGTTTGGTTAACCGAACCGGACATCGCAAGGTGCAAATAGCCGCGGCCACCACTGGTCTTGTCATACCAAGGGCTCGAGGACAAGCGACCGTAGACGCCGGCTTCGTTGAAGTCGCCACGATAGCGACCGTCGGTGTTTAAGTTCTCCAGCAAGAACGCTCCGTATCGCCAATGGAACATTTCATCGGCCGAGTAGCCATACATGCAGGCGCCCAATCGACGAGCGTCTTCGTTGAAGGTCTCCACCGCTAGAGGCCGTTCGGCAAACACGTTGTGTCGGCTGCTGTTGAGGTGGTCCAAGCCGATTGGTCGTTTCTGGTTCCCGATCAACAGCGTTTGGTTGTTCGGCAGGTTGTTGAACCCAAGGTAAACGTCCTTCATTTCCGCTTGCGCGGGATTGTTGAAGTCGATCTGGATCCGGAACAGCATATTGTTGGGAACGTCGCCGGCAAGTTCCAAGCGGATCCGCCGGAAGTCCCAGCGGTTTTCTGGATCGTCGGTCGGGTCGCCGGTTTCGAGTTCGTTGATGCCCGCGTCGGAATCGATGAAGTTCCAGTTGTCCAAGTGGACTCGACCGCCGAGCTTGTAGCTGGACTTTTTCTTCTTCTCGTCGGCTTCGTCCTTGATCTTGTCTTGGTACGTATCCCAAGAATCTTCGATCTCGTCGACGCGTTCAAGCAGCTTTTCGTAATCCTTCAAAGGGACCGTTGCTGGGGCTTCGTCGCCTTCATCATCGGCTTCCTTCGCGTCATTCGCTTTTTCTACATCCGCGATGGGCGCTGGCAACGTGCCTTCGGTGTCTGCGTCTTGCAGCATATAGGCGGACGTGTACGAGACGCGTTCAACGGGCGCCGTAACCGCGAAATCGGGCATCATCAGCGCCCGCGACAAGGCGTTGTCGTCGGCGAGAGCAGTCGGTACACCGAAGGTCGGGAAAGCGGCGGCAACGCCTAGCGTCGCCAAGAACGCGCGACGCGCCCTCAAGCGGGATGAAGTGAACAAGGGAAACCGTCCGTGGTTTTTGTGTGCTGCGTCCCGATCGGGATGGCGAAATCAAAAGGTCCGTGAGGCGGCATCCTGCCGGGCCTCACCCGTAGCATCGACGCGTCGGCAGAACCCGAATTATTAAGATACGGCGTCTATTGAGGGGACTCGATAACCGGGCGATCACGACCCCACCAAGCCGTCGGCTTTACCAAAGACAAACAAGCGGCAGAATCGCTTCAACCCGTCGCCCGACCATCAAACCGAGCGCGATGGTGTGAAAATGTAGCGGTTAGCGTCCGTTTGCATTGACCGTTTGAAGGACAGCAGGATGAAACGTGTCGTTCAAGGCGACCTTGACGGTCATCAGGATTGGACTCGCTAATCCTTCTTGTTCGCCTTCCGTTTCGCCTCGAGAAGACGTTCGGTATAGCTTTGGGCGTTGGGTGAATCGATCGGTTTCGGTTCGGCCAACTTGCTAGACGGCGTTGCCGACGGTTTGTCCAGGTCGATGTCTTGGCCAACCCCGTCGTCGGATGTTGTCTCGAAACGAACGCTGGCACGACGCTTTTGAAGCGATTCATCAAGCGATTCTTTGTTCTTCTTCAAAGTATCCAACCGCGCCGTAACGACCGAAGTTTTCGAGTCATCATTCCCGCTGATCTTCGTGATCGCCTTGCCGATCCAGTCCAAGTTGATGGAAACGCGTCGGACGAACACATCGCCCAAAAACAAGCAACAGCCCGCCAACACGAACCAAGGCCAAGCGTCGCGGATGCTGCGTGCGAGCGCCAGCCCGCCTCGAAACGAATCGTTGTCGATCAGTTCCTCGGACGGCTGAGTCGTCAACGGCGCTGTAACTTGGCCGGCTTCACCACCACGTGGCGCCGTCGCAGCCAGCGACGCGATCAAGGCTTGGTTGGTTTCACGAACGCGGTACTCTTCGCTGTAGGGGACGGTCACGCCCGTCGTCAACGGTGCGGCACCGGGGCCCGGGATGACGTTGACGAAATAGCTGCCCGATCCATCCGCTGGAAATTCACCAACGTAACGTCCCGGTGCCGATTGACGCATCCGCAGAGCGATCGGTTTCAAGTCCGGCCCCAATGCCGTTGCATTCATGTCCAAAAAGTTCAAAAAGTCATCTTCGCCCGTCAACGCGTTGACGACAACTTGGACCCGCCCGTCACGGACTTGGGTCGCGATCGTGAATTTGCCGGTATCGCCGGTCGGTCTCATCAGCCAACGCACCAATTGAGAATAGAACTTGTCGTACTCACCCCATCCGGTCCAATCCGACGCCCATTTCGTTCCCGAATCCGTTGTTAAAACGGCAGTACGCCCCAGCCCATAGGTCCATACCGCAAGGATCGTCGCGTTCTCTGGCGAATCGGGCTTGGGCGATTGGATCAACACCTGGGCAAGCGGGCTGTCCTTGGTTTGCGTCAAAACGAAACCGGATACGTTGGGCAGCACCCGATCAATGCCATCCAACATCGGGTGCGGAAAAATCACTTCGGGCAGGGCGCCGCCGGGCGGTTCGTACACCAACGGACGGGAAACGCGTCTTGCCTCCCGTTGAAAGATCCGCGGCAAGGCGCGTCCGTTCGCGACGGCATAATATTTTCCGCCCGTCGCCTGCGCGATTTGTTGCAACCGTTGGCTCTCGGTCAATCCGTGGGAAGCAACGGCCACCGTACTGATCGTGATGTTGTTGTCCTTAAACGATTTGATCGTTGCCGGTGATGGGTCCGTTGGGTCTCCGTCAGAAATGATGATGCAGTGTTTGACCGATGCGGGAGTTCGCGCCAGTCCGGCAACCGCCATCCGCATCGCAGGGTCGAATTGCGGCATGTCACCGGGCGTCATTCGCCCCAGTGCAGCAAGCATCGCTTTGCGATTTGAACCGACTTCGAGTAACCCGTTTTTTCCTCCCCACATCCAGCTATCGCCACGCATCGTCCAGTGCAAAACACCGGCGTAATCGGATGGACCGAGTTGTTCGATGGCGGCTTTGGCGATCACCTTCTGCC
Organism: Rubripirellula tenax; assembly: GCF_007860125.1. Lineage (NCBI taxonomy): Bacteria > Pseudomonadati > Planctomycetota > Planctomycetia > Pirellulales > Pirellulaceae > Rubripirellula > Rubripirellula tenax. The sequence continues at coordinate 15,265 of NZ_SJPW01000006.1, read as the reverse complement.
AGTGGTTGCCTTCGGCCATTTCGCTGGCGTGCATGATCAGGGCGAGCGCGCCGACGGCTTGGATTTTCGTATTGCGAATTTTGAAGTCGACGGGCATCGCTTCTTCTAGCTTTGTCCCCACCCATCCACCGGCCCCGAAGGCCTCGGGGCCACCGATCATCAACAGCCCCGCACCGAGCTGTTGTGTGTTGCTGACCAACATTTCGATCTGTTCGTCTGTGAAGGATGAAATTTGATCGGTCGTTTCGCCCGAGACCCGCGGGACACCTGCCAAGATCACCGCATCGTACGCTTGCAGTTCCGCAAGCGACCCAAACAATTCGTCGCTGGCTTGGGCGACGACTTCGATATTGGCATCGCGAAGCGATTGGATCATCAAATCAAAGTCGCCCATCCGAGCCCGATCTTGAATCAACAACACGCGTCCCTTGCCGCGGACGTACGTGTAGGCGGTTGCGTTGTTATTTTGCCGCAGTCCGTCGTCTTCATCTGTCGCCGGCACGAATTCCGCTTCATAGATGTAGGCGGCCGGCTGTTCGATTTGGTGACGCAGCGGAAAGACGTTCTTGCCCGAATCCAGTGTGATCGATTCCTCCAGCAGGAGCGTTTCTTCACCGCCGACACTCTGTTTGACGCGGAGCTTGCCGCGAACCGATTCACCGCCAGTGGTTTCGGAGTAGTTGTTCAAGACGACTCGGGCCTCGAACGGTTGCCCTTTGCGAATGTTGTTGGGCAAATCGATTTTTTCGACCAATACCTCGCTTGCCGATTCCAACATCACGGGGACGACGTCAATCCCGATTCCCGAATCGGCCACCCTCGCCGCTAACAACCGTGCCTGCCCAACGTTTTCGTTTCCGTCGGTCACGATCACCAAGCGTCGCGAGGTATCTTCAGGCATCGATGCCTTGGCTAGGTTGATCGCCGATTCCAAGTTCGTCGCATCGGTTCGACCACCAAGGCTCTCCAGTCGCCGCAGTTGCGGGATGTAATCGTCGAACGGCGGAATCTCGATCGACGCATCGCGACCGAACACGACGATCCCTGCACGATCTTTGCGTTCTTCGTTGCGATGCCGACGCACGTTTCGAATCACATAGTCCAACATCACCTGTCGCTTGGCCGCCGGGATGCTTTCCGATTGATCCAACAGATACATCACCGTCACGCGGTCGCTGACCCAGACCATTTGCACGCCAGCGATGGCGAAAACGATCGCCGCCCAAACCACGGTGCGGAATAGCAAAGCCACCGTGCGGCGGAACGTTCCCAGCGCCGCTAGCGACGAGAAACCGATCCACCACAACAAGGGCAAAGCTAGCAGCAACCAGAGATAGCCGGGGTGGTCGAAACCCAGTCGCATGGAAAACATGTTCAGTCGCTCGTTGGAAACGGAGGCACGTACGGCGAGTCACTGACGGAATCAGGGTTGACCAATCTGGCCATCACGAAATCATCGGGTTGTGGCAAACCCGATTCGTCGGTTGGTACCGCATCCGAGTCGGGTTCGGCCAAAGGCGGCCCATACATCGACGCCGCCACTGCCGTCGCCGATACCGATAGGATACCGACCGCCAGGATCGAAAGGGTGATCGCAATCGCTGGAGCCGCCAAAACATCGGTTTCGTCTTCGGGCGCAAAGACCACCAGCACCACGCTGATAAAATTATTGACGAAGTGTCCCAGCATTGCCGGGAACAGCGATCCACTTCGCCAGGAAACAAACCCAAGGAAAAGTCCCATGGGGAACACCGCGACCACGTGAACCGGATCCATGTGGAACGCCGCAAACAAGAACGATGCGACAAAGATGCCAATCACGGGATGGAAGGAATTCACCAAACGCGTTTGGATATAGCCGCGAAACAACAGCTCTTCGCAAAACGCGGGTGTCACGCCAATCATCAAGGCCAGGGGAATAAGAAAACCGCTTTCGCCGTGGTCGCGAAAGATCTGTGACATCTCTTTCAAGCCTTCGCTCTCTTCCATGAAGCTTCCGACGACGACGCTGGACACCAACCCGACCAGCGGCGTTGCCAAAGCCGAAGCGATCCAGGCCCACACGGGCCAATGTCCGACCACCAAGCCGAGACGTCGACGTGTTTCCACCGGCGAGAGCAACGCAGCCGCGATCGACGGCACCACCAGCGCCAATTGGGGCAACACCACGACAATAAAGAAACCCAGCCGCGATCGCGAGACTTCGGTGATCGTCTCGACCGAGCGGAACATTTCCAAAGTCAGTTCGCCGAACACAACCCAAACGCCCAAGACCGCCATCACAAAACTGACAATCATGAAGACCATCCACGACGTCCCCGCGACGGCCAACGGCGTCCACCATCGGCGCCGCAGCGGCGGGCGAACGACCGTGTCGGGTTGGGGTGTCAAATCCATGCGTGCGTCAACTCGCGGAAAGGGTTCAGTTCGGCTGGTCACATTGTAGGCGAATTTCGATCAACAAATTGAATCCGCACTCTATTCCCGCAGCAACCGACTCAACACTTCCGGCACACACTGGGTCGCCTTACCGCGTATCGTTTCATCAAATGCAGGGGATGCAGGTGTGTCATCTAAGTTGATTTCGATCCGCCGACACAGCGTATCGGTTTGTCCCACAATTCCACTCGCGGGGTAAACCAAACCGGACGTTCCGATCGCTAAGAACACGTCTGCTCGGGAGGCGGCCGTCGCGATCGCATCCAATCCGATCGGCATTTCGCCAAACCAAACCACATGCGGTCGCAGACAACCACGAATGCGGTCGTTGCCGGGGTCTGTTGGATAAGGTGTGTCGACGCCAAGATCCGTTGTCCAATCGAACACCTCGTCCGTCAGCATGCACCGGGCCTTCAGCAGTTCGCCGTGCATCGGCAACACGTTTTGACTACCCGCGCGAACATGAAGGTCGTCGATGTTCTGGGTCACAATCAAAAAGTCTCCGCGACCGGCTCGACGATGCTCGGCTTCGAAATCCGCAAGCGCGACGTGAGCGTCATTGGGCTGAATATCGGGTTCCAATAGTCGCCGCCGACGCAGGTTGTAAAACCGATGAACCAATTTCGGATCGCGTTCGAATCCTTCGGGCGTCGCAACATCGGTAATCGAGTGGCCTTCCCACAAGCCGTCCGCACCGCGAAACGTCGGAATGCCCGACTCGGCCGATATACCGGCACCGGTCAGCACAAGCACGTTCATGATCAGGCTAGCCCCGTCGCCTCGGGCAGGCCGAACATCACGTTCATGTTTTGAATCGCGGCGCCGCTGGCGCCCTTGGCCAAGTTATCGATCGCGCACACCAGGACGGTGCGTTCACCGCAGTCGCGGGCCGTCATCTGAACATAGTTCGTTCCGGCAACGTGCTTGGTTGCGGGCAAGTGATCCACCGCGTTAACGAAGACGCTATTTGCGTACTGATCTCGCCAGCACTGAATCATTTCCGCCGCCGTATGCCCTCGATGACGCACATAGATCGTCGACAAGATACCTCGGTCCATTGGCGTCAAGTGCGGCGTGAATAACGACTTGATTGACTTGCCGGCGATGCGATGAACCAAATCATCGATCTCGGGACCGTGTCGGTGATTGCCGACCGAGTACGCCGAAATTGATTCGTTCGTTTCACAGTACAGTGTTGCCACTTTTGCGCTTCGTCCCGCGCCGCTGACACCACTTTTGGAATCGATGATGATGTCATCGGTTTCGATCAAGCCGGCTTGGACCAGTGGCGACAGAGGCATGATCGCCGATGTGGGATAGCAACCAGGATTGGCGACGACGTCCGCTTTGGCGATCTCGTCAGCAAAAAACTCGGGCATCCCGTAGACGACGTTGCCAATCCGCTGGGGCCAAGGATGCTTGACGCCGTACCATTTTTCGTAAGTTTCGAGTGACGACAAGCGAAAGTCAGCACTAAAATCGATCACGCGTACGTCGTGCTGGACTAGGGCATGGACGGTTTCGGCCGACGCTCCGTGCGGCAAACAGCACATCACCACGTCGCACTTATCCGCGATCGTTTTCGGATCCAGGGTTTCAATCGGCACATCACAGCGTCCGGCCAGCGACGGATGAATCTCGGCCAACGACTTGCCGTCTTCCGCACGACTGGTTGCAGCAACGACTTCGGCGCCCGGATGACTCATCAACAAACGGGCGACTTCCAACGCCGTGTAGCCGGTCGCACCGGCGATACCCACTTTAATTTTTGCCATGCGTCGTATCGAAAGAAAAGAAGGAAACGAGAATTGAAACGAGGACGGACGGTACTGGGCTACGAAATACAGAGTTACAAAATATCGGGATCGGCTGATCGTTCGTCGGACGTCAGATCATACATGTCACGGATCAGTTGCTTGTCACATTCACGTTGCTCGACTTTTCGACGGGCAAACATTCGCTTTTGGGTATTGATCATCACGTCGGCGGGCAGCAGCGACGTTTGACCAAACAGACGCGCGTAGTTGACATAGCTGGGCACATTCGATGTGACAAATCCGTACATCATGCTGCACACGCCGATCACCTTGCCGGTAAAGATGCTGGTGTTGATCGCAGTCTTGGAGTAGTCGCCTATGAAGCAGCCCAAAAATTGCATTCCCGTGGCGACTTTGCGGTCACCGTAGGTGATGTTGATTTTGCCGTAGGTATTCTTCAGGTCGCTGTTGCACGTGCCGGCACCCAGATTGATCCAACTGCCGAGGTAACTGTGACCCAAAAATCCGTGGTGTTGTTTGTTCGTATAGGCTTCGATCACGGACGCCTCCACTTCACCACCGATTTTCGTCGTGTGACCAAGCGATACGCCGTCCTTCAGAGCTGAGTGCTCGATCACGCGTGTATTTGCGCCGGCATAGACCGGCCCCGACAGATAACAAAACGGGCCGACTTTCACATTGTCTTCGAACACGATCGGGCCGGCCGATGTATCGACCGACGCGTACTGGCCGATCTGGACTCCTTCGCCGACGAACACACCGTCGGCGGTTTCGGTGTAGGTACCGAGTTCCAATCGGCGGTTCATCGAAGTGTTCATTTCTTTCATATGGCTGGCAACGATTTCATGCGGCCAACAAAACGCATCAAGGCGATGTTCGAGTCGATCAAGTCCGGTCGCCTTGGAAAGCAACTTTTGAACCAACGGCTGAGGCGTCGGCGATTCGGAATCTTTGACTAAGGAAGCAACATCCGCAGCCGTCATGCGGGCGGCCAAGACTGAACCGTCTTCATCGATGACAACGCCCGAATGCGACAATTTGCACAACTGCAACAACACTTTTTCGTGATCGACTGTCGGTGTGATCCGAGCGTTGACCAGAAGCACGCCGTCTTTGTCGTCGATCGATTCGGGGACGTCGTTGATGCCGTGATCGAGCGACTGGATCAGTCGCAGATACGGCCGTACCGAACCGCTCAGCGTACCCGGCAAGCGACGCAACCAATCGATCAAACGAAATGACGCGGAAGTGATTGCGTAGGCGGGGCGAGCAACGGCAACGGGACGCAATTGATCCACGCGGTCGTCTTCGAAACAAATGATTTGCATGGGGGCAGACGCAATCGGACGAAAAGTTCGGATTCTTGAAAAGCGACGAGCAACCCATTCGGACTACACCGTCGACGGCTTGTAGCGGTTGTACAGCTTAACCGTTTCGGCGCAAAAGTCTCGCCCCCAACCGGACACCCGTGGCGGTGGAATGTTCGCTTTGGCAACTAGACTCGAAACGCATGACGGCCCATTCCAATCGCCCCGTTGATGCTCGCTCGCTTGGCGTGAACGCCAGCGGTTCGCGTATTTCCCGAACGGGTATTTTCCCAACTGCCATCTTCATTGCAGCAACCGGCTTGGCGTGTTGCGCGGCGAGCGCACGCGTCTTTGCGGACCATCCTTCGCCGCATTCAGTCGACGTTTGGATCGAGCAACTCGCTTCGCCCGCGTATCACACCCGGCAAGCGGCTGCTGGACGACTGCTGAGAGCGTTGGTGGTCGACGAGCGGATCGAGAACGTGATAGATTCGGGTGCTGTTTCGATGGCCTTGAAAATGGGACTGCAACATCCGACGGCCGAAATACGTTTTGCTTGCGGCGACATTCTTCGCTTAGCAGAGCAGACACATTTAGATCGACAAATCGAAAGACTTAGGAATCCACGCACGCCCGTCGCAGACATCGACCTGGCAGGTTGGGCTGAGTTTTCCGAACTGTTCGGCCACGATCATATTTCGCGAAGCCTCTTTGCTGATTTGACGGAAGCGTTCGCGCCTCGATTGAGTGACCGACCGCGATGGGCGGCATCGATCGGGACTTGGAACGACTTCAAGTGGGATCCCTATCACGTGTCAGCCGAGGATCGTTTGCGATGGACGATGCTGATTTGGTTGGACATCGAAGATGCTCGTCAGGGCAAGAGTCAATTGACTTCACGCATCACCATGTCGCTTTCCAACCCGTCGATGGGGCCAAGTGTTGGCGAACCGAATGACGCCGAACTGAAACGGTTGATCAACCGTTGGGTCGAAGTTCATTCGAAATCGACATCGCCACGAAACCCGCTATTGATTGCGATGCGGTACCAGTGCGTCGATCAAGCTTCGTCGATCAGTCACGCGGTCATGGAATCACCGCGCGCGTCGGCGACGTCTGCGGTCACCGCTTTGTTGGTTGCTTCCGCAATTGGCAGCAACGATGTGGACCAGCACTTGACTGAACGGCTGGGCGATCATCGGACGGCGCACGTTTGGCAAATGGCCGGAGTCGGAAACATCAAAATACGAACGCAAGTTCGCGACGTTGCCCTGGCGTTATTGCTACATCGACGGGGGCTCGACCCTCGCGATTTCGGGTTCGCCGAGCTGCAAGCCGACCCATTGTTGGTGTTCCGCGACCACAGCCTGGGGTTCAGCGACGATGGGCTCCGTGAGCAGGCTCATGCCCTGTCGTTGAATTACCTGTCAACGGAAGACTGACACAAAAAATCCGCCCGTTTAGATTCGATAAAGCGAATCTGACGCGCGGATCTTGGGTCGCAAAAAATGAGGGCGCTGGGACTCGAACCCAGGACCATTCGATTAAAAGTCGAATGCTCTAACCAACTGAGCTACGCCCTCGGTGTGTCTGGTAAAAGACATGGTGTGAGTACCGAAAAAAACAACCCGGAAGTAACGTCGCCGCGATTGCCTTGATCAGGCAACCATTGCGAGACACCCCCGGGTGCGTTTCAATTCGTCAAACGGAGCGGACAGGATTCGAACCTGCGGAACCAGTTACCCGGTTCACCGAATTAGCAATCCGGCGCTTTCGACCACTCAGCCACCACTCCCGACTTGCTCGACGGTCGAAACCGTCTAGCACTCACTTCCGCAGATTGTGCAAGATCGGCCGATTTCGTGCAACCCTCGCTCGGAATTGAATTCGACAACAAATCGCGTGCATCCGGAAAGACCGTTACCAGGGTGCACAGGTTCACGGGCGGTTCACGGCCTCGCCACGGTATCATTCGGACCAAACGATCCCGATTCCCAACCGATTTCCCTGATGAAACCTGACCCGAACGACACGTCTGGCCCCGATCCGCAGCCGCCGAAAGTCGAAAACACTCCCAAATCCGACGTGGATGGTGGAATGATCACGCACGTCACTCACCGTGCCATGGCGACGGATTTTGTCGTGATGTTGCCCGAACATGCGGCCGACGCGGTCGAAGTCGTCGTCGTAGCCCTGGAAATGCTGGATTCGATCGAGGAGTCGCTGACGATCTACCAAGCCGGAAGCGAAATTTCGCGACTGAACCGAGACGGAGCGGCCGGCCCGGTCAAACTTTCACAATCGACGTTCGAATTGCTAGAGAAGTCGATTTTGTGGAGTCGCCGGACCAACGGGGCGTTCGATGTCACGGCCGGTCCGCTGGTCGAGGCCTGGGGATTCACCCGCCGTGCCGGAAGCAAGCCGACCGGTGAAGAGATTGAAACGGCACTGCGACGCGTGGGTTACGCAAACATCCTTTTGGACGCGGAAGCTCGGACCGCTCGATTTGCGGTCCCCGGCATGGCGATCAATTTGGGGGCGATCGGGAAAGGCGACGCGCTGGATCGATTGGCGGCACATTTGAAGAAATCCGGCGTGATGGACTTCTTGATTCACGGCGGGAACAGCAGCCTGATTGGGGCGGGCAACCAATCACTTGGCAATCCGCGCGGGTGGGCGGTTGGTTTGGCGCACCCGACCAAACCCCAGCGTCGCCTTGGTGGAATTTGGCTGAAGGACCAATCGTTGGCGACGAGTGGTTCCGGAAAGCAGTTCTTTCATCATCAAGGCCGACGGTATGGCCATGTGATCGATCCGCGAACGGGATACCCGGCCGGGAACTTGATGTCGCTAACCGTGCTGATGCCATCGGCTGCGGACGCGGATGCGGCGGCAACGGGATTGTTTGTCGCCGGCAGCGAATGGATTCGCAATCGTGTTGACGACGAAGACGACAACGATATCGAAGCGGATTCGCTTGACGAGTGCGAATCGGATCAAGATTGGACGCGGTCACCGATGATCCTGGCCGCGCAGGGCATTCGCCAGGACGAAGTCGATGTCGAAACGATGGGCACCATCGATTGGATTGACCCACCCAAGTCGATGAGTGCTTCGTCGCCACGTCTCGAGCAACGCAAAGGATGATGATTTGCGAAGGAATCCGAACTCGTCGCAACCATCCGCCGTGAAACTGACGACGGCCATGATCGGACTAGACGTGGTTGTCGGGCGGTGACTACAAGCGAATCGATGACAGGTCGCCTGGACGCGACCGAACGAATTCCCTTTCCCTAAAAATATCCTTTCAAAATGAACGTCAACTTTTTTGAATGGCTCCGTGACGGCGTCCGCCAATCCGTCTTACTTGGCGTTAGCGATGCGATCGAGACACTCGGAGCACCTGCTGATGCTGAGGAGCTGCATCCCAACGTTGCTGCGCTGTTAAAAACAGAACCGACAAAAACGAAGCGTGTCGCTTCATCGAACAGCCGGAAACGTCTCGGCAAGACTCTGAAAGATATGGATCCGATGCCCGCCAAGCGCTAGGTGGCGCTGCTGGGAAATTCGAGCCGGACGACCGTGGGGCCTCCCACTTTGGATTCGACCAATACGTGGCCACCGATCCATGTCGCTCGACCACACATCGACTTGATGCCGAAGTGACCAGCCGGAACTTCCGTCGATTCGAAGCCCCGCCCATCGTCGGTGATCGTTACGAAATTGCTATCCTCGATTGTCTGGCCGACCACCGCGACCCGACTCGCCTTTCCGTGTCGGATTGCATTTCGAATCGCTTCGATGACGATTCGGTAACACGCGACAGCGGCCGGCTTTGAGATGTCGTTCACGCTATCCGCCAATTGCCAATCAAAAACAGCGGCCGAATCGAGGTCTAGGCGTTGGACCGTATCGCGGACAGCGCGGGTCCAAAGCGATCCGACCAATTCGGGCGGATAGGCAACGGTCAACAACGTGCGGCTTGCCTTCATTGCAGCGTCCAATAATTCAGACGCTTGCGACGCACGTGCCAACGCTTGATCGACTTCGGCACTTGAGCCGATCGCCTTGAGGTCGGACTGTAGCCGACCCAAGTTGGCCGACGCGGCAAACAAGTAAGGCGCCAGCGCGTCGTGGATTTCGTTCCCGATGCTCGCGCGATCGGCTTCGATGATTTCGCCAATGATTCGGCGTTCCGAATCATCTTCACAAGGCAAGTTGGCGGCCATCAAGACTTAGCCCTTAGCCGAACCAACCTTTTTTGTCGAAGCTTGCCAGGGCCTTCTCTTCGCCCTCTTGGATGTCGAACAGCTTGTTCAGTTTCGTGATTTTGAAGACTTCCATCACGTTGGGCGACACGTCGCAGAACTTCAAGTTGACGCCCTGAGCCTTGCATCCTTTGTTCAACATCACCAACTTGGTGATCATGGCGGACGACATAAATGAGACGCCGCGGAAGTTCAGAAGCATTTTCTTGTGGATCGCCTGCGGCACCACTTCTTGCAGTTCGCGACCGACCAGTTCGATTCGCTGACTATCAAGAATCTTGCTGTCGGTGAATCCGACGACCAGGATTTCGTTGGCATTCTGAGTAGTAATGGCAGCCATGAGCGTGTCTTATAAGAATTGCAGGGGGATCAAGGTGGGGCTCGCACCCAGGTCTCGGGCCTACACATTATCAGCCCGCATCGGGTAAAGCAATTCGACGATGAATTTCGGCTAGCGGTCGGACTGATCCAATTGGTCCAGCAGTGCATCCAAGTCTAGGCCTTCGGCCGACGAATCGGTGGGGGTGAATGCCTGGGATGCGGTATCGATGGGCGACCGCGCGGGAATCGGATGCTGGGGCACTTTCCCCTTTTTGTCGACAGGCGGCAGCCCGGCAATGGTGAAGGTTTTGATTCCCCGCGATGCGAGTAAGCCTTGCAGTGAACCCAGCACGGTCCCGGCCTCGGCAAATTCGCCCAAATGGAAACCGAAAATGGATCGCTCGCCCGGCCGATGCACTCCGCCATGGGGATCGCCCGAATGCCGGACACGCTGGCCCGAAAAACCAAGGCGCGCCAAGTCAGCGATCGTCGTTTCCACCGACCGCCAGGCCAGCACGACCACGTCGCCGGAAAGTGACTCCAGCGTCAAATGGTCTGTCGATTGGTCGGACAAACATTCCAGCGCATCGACCAGCACCAAATCGAATCCGGGCCGTCCAATCAATTCGCCAACCAGAGTTTCCGAAATCTTTTGGGCAGTCGCGGTCGGCGGAGTCGCGTGAACCATGACGACGGACAAACGTGTGGCCATGAGGGGCAAGACTCGAGTGCGGGAATTGAACGGAATGCGACGTCACTTTAATAGCGGTTGTACGTCATCGTACAGTTCAAACCACAGGTCGCGAACATTTGTCATCTTAGTCAATGGATACGCGTCCAGTTTTCCAATCACCAAATCAGCGACTTCCTTCGACGCTCCCGCCACCAAGTCGCCGGTCAGCGACCGAATCAACTCGGGCGAATTGCCGGTCCGGTACAGAACGACGCAACCGGGTAGCGGGCAGTGGCTGGTGGCCAGGACCGTTTGATCTCGCCTACGCGACTGATTCAGCAACTGCGACCAAGACCAACGGCTCAGCATCTCTGCTCCATCGATGACAAGAAGACCTCGTTTCATCAAGCGTGATTGGGCGACGAACACGGTCCGAGCATCCGCCCGGCGCTGTTGCCAATTAGCCCACCGATCGGCGAAACGTCTTGGGTGTTCGCCGGCACAAAGTTGCACCCGAATCACTTTCGGGAAGTCCACGACGCATCGATCATCAAGCGAGGCCAGCAGCGTACTCTTGCCGCTTCCGTGTGGTCCGACGATCAAACCGACCCGCGATGACTTCAAGTAACGCACGATGGAATCGAAAGCGTCTTCATCGGTGTTGTCCGCGCGAACGTCACTTTTGACGCCATCCTTGCTGCCGCAGTCGAACCGATACGCCAATGCGCCGGGGCGAACAAAGCGTGTGCAAAAAGGATTTGAACGAAACATGTGAAGGTGGCCCACTTCATACCAGACGACAGAAGACAACCGAAATCGATCATGCCTGCTGCGTAAACGATGCGGCGGTTTGATAAGCGATGATACGCGAACCGACACACCGTCCCCGAACGCGTGCTAGCCGCCGACTGCAACGCCGTAGCCGCCCGGCGCGACCAGATTGAACGGTTGCTCGGCCACGATCTCGCGACCGCTTTGCAAAAACAATCGCATTCGGATGCACCAGCGCAACGAGATCAGGTTCCCGTGATATGTCAGTGGCGAAGCCGGCAAGACGCAACGAATCGATTGTTCGTCGGCCAAACCCATGCGTCGAATTTGGTTTTCGGCCATGCGATTGAAATGGTGAACGTGCAGATCCTCGTCACCTTTGCCTTCGGTATGCCAGAGCACGGAAAGCTCGATGCTTTGAATGTCGTCGATCGACACGCGGCGAACTCGCCACTTGGCAACCAATTCGCCACCGGCTTCATAAGTCCCGTCTTCGCGGCAAAGCGATATGTTCAACGCGGGCTGCGCTTCGGCGGCAACCCGGGCGGGTGGACGACGACGGGGAAACTTCGGCAGAACGATGGCCACGGACGCGACTCTCCAAGAACAACAACTTTCCAGCGGATTGCATTATGAGTGCCCACGAACGAATGCATCACGCTGGAGGGCAGCTCAACGGTTAATTGTTGCTCCCAAGGGGTCATTGGGTCAACGCGTACATTGCGATCTTGGAACAGAACTTGAGTAAAAGATTCATGCCGATCGACACGAACGTCGGTTCCCTGGCGATAAAACGTTTCTTCCTCGCACGTCAATTGGACAGTCAGCCTTTTCAGATTGAGCCGACCCATCTGGGACACATAGATTTCGCAGGAGTCGCCAGGGGCCAGCGGATGGTGACTGATTTCAACGATCGTAGGGCCGACGCCGGCATGCTGGCGAAGCTGGGACAAGAAAAACCGGAACGCCCAGACCCCGATCACTGCGAACGGAATCAGCAGTGTCGCCAAGATCCAACGTGGCCGACCGTACCAGAATCCCGATAATGCAACGGCCAACAGGACGAACCAGACTGAGTTCCAAAGCAGCGCCAACACCGCCGGTCCGGTGATGCCCGACTCGGCCGTCTGGACACCCAATCGATACGTCAATCGCTCACCGGGACTGTCGGTCAATGTGCGAACTCGCGGCACACTCGGCAGTCTCGCCAGATCGTCGTTGGCAGGCCCGATCAGTTCGATCGCACCCTTTTCAAACGCCTTCGTCCGAGAAAAGAAATTGCTGCGACGCTCGCTGCTGGCGCCGATCCGCATCAATCGAAAGATCAAGCCGCCGCCGCCGGTAAGCAGCGATGCGAGCGACAGGATACCGAAGACCCACGTACTCAAGCTTGTCGAGAACGCTTCGTATCGGACACCGGCTACACTCATCGGCATGAACCGGCTGATCAGCGTCAACGACAATCCGAAGACACCGATCAGAAACAACAGTGCATAGAAAACGACTTCGCCCGCGACACCACTGGCGTCGTTGCTCAACATTCGACTCCCCCGCTTCTTGCTCCAGGGCGTCGGGATCCAAGATCGAGGGAAGCGGGGCATACTGAGTGTTTTCGACGTGTGCTGCGCCGACTATACGCGGGCGGCTTCGCGATTGGGGCGATAGAACCCCAATTCTTCCAAGGCCGCATAGACTTCGTCCAAAGTCTTTTCGCCAAAGTTACTGATCGACAACAGACGCCGTGGCGTTGCATTTAGCAAGTCGCGAACCGTCAAGATGCCGGTTTCTTCCAAGCAATTGGTGGTCCGAACGGACAAGCCCATTTCGGCAATGCTCAGGTCCAAGCGTTCGCGACGCAATCGTGATTCTTCTTCGGCGCGGCTAAGCGGAATGCGGGTCATAGCAAAATCCCTTTTGTATTCATTCGACCATGGTTGCGAACCCAACACGGTGTGCCACCGATCAAGTTCTGATATGCGGAATGTAGAAGATCTCGCCGATCGAAGAAAGCCACCGGAGCGGGGCAGACCCAACTTTTTATCGATGCAAAATGCTAGCTAGTGTCTGTCCAGAAATCGCATGGCCGCAGGAATTACGACTAATTTCGAAGAAAAGCTCCCCGAAGATCGAACCCGCAAGCGGGTTCGCGCGTTGGAATTGTTGACTAAAAGCAATTTCAAACGC